>CBFCYS010000045.1:0-16784 GCA_965602215.1 uncultured bacterium | reverse complement strand
AACGCCGCTTTCGCCTCCATGCTTTTACTCCCTTCGGTTTCGCCGGGCGCCTCGTTTGCTAAACCGGGCCCGGCGGCTGTGACGGTTAACGCGATAACGAAGCCGAATAGAGTTCTCACCGTACCACCTCCCGGGCGTTCCGCGTTCTTACGGTTCCTCGGGTAGTAATTCTTTTTTCCGTACTGCGACGGTAAACGAGCCGCAGCGGTTTATGTCGTACATGGCTTCCAGGGCCGTGACGACACCCTCGTCTTCCAGCGCTTCGCCGTACGCGTCGTGTATGAAGTACGCGTCCCGCAGCACGACCGCGCCCGTGTACCGGTCGCGCACGCGGGCGCGGAACTCCTCGCCGTCGGCCAGGACGTCCTCGACCGCGACGTGGGGATGCGCGTACCGCTCGGCGAAGGCGACGTCAATCGGCACTACCACGTTCATTTTTTCCGGGACGGCCCGCAGCGCCGCCGCCGCCGCAACCAGGCCGCGTTCGCCGTAGTTGTACCGGTGTTCGTAGTCGACGCGGGCGTGCCAGACGTTGAGCGCGGGGCCGGCCGCCGCGGCCAGTATCACGAAGGCCATCGCTCTTCCTCCGCGGCGCGTCATAATTACGAAGGCGATGAGGGGTAAAACGACGAAGGCGCCCGTAAGGGCGAGAGCCTTGTCGACGTCGCCCGGGCGTACGAGGAGGACCTCCCTGGCCTCGCGCGCCACGTACGGCCAGTAGAGCGGGTCGTGCGCGACCAGCAGGTAGTAGACGAAGGCCAGCGCCCCCAGGAACAGGATGGTCCGCTTCGACTCCCCCGCGAAGGAGGGGCCGAACGTGACCCCCAGCACCAGCGCCGCCAGCGGCACCAGCGGCGCGTGGTATTTGACGAAGCCGTAGCCGTCGCCCCCTACGAAAAGGTAGAACAGCAGGATGACGAGCGCGGCGACGGCGGCGTACGCCGCGGCCTGCTCGCGACCCTCGAGCCGGCGCCGGATGCCCTGCGCGGAGGCGAGGAAGAACGCAACGAGGAACGGCAGGCCGAGCCAGAGGACGAGCTTCAGGCCCCGCTTGAGGAGCACAGCGCCGAACGCGCCGCCCGGGGCCGCCGCGCGGCCGAAGGAGTGCTCGAAGGGCTCGAGCAGCGGGAGCCCCTTGAGCGCGCCGTAGGGCAGGTAGTAGGCGGCGAACAAGGCTACGCCCAGGCCGAAGGCCGCGGCGACGTGCGCCAACCCGCGGGGCCGCCTCGCCGCGACGTAATAGACGGCGAGCGCGCCGACGAGCAGGGGCGGCGTCGTGAGCTTCGCCATCAGCGATACGCCGACGAGCAGGCCCAACCCTACCCAGCCGGCCCGGCCGAGGTCGAAGTCCCGGCGGGCGAGGTACCAGACCAGCGCCACCGCGAGCAGGGGGAGTACGGCCGTGTCTATCTCCACCAGGAGCGCGGACTGGACCGCGAGCGGGTGTAGGCCGTACAATAAGACCGCCAGGAACGGCCCCCATCGTTCGCCCGTCACGCGCCGCGTCACGAACCACAGTATAACGCCGGCGGCGTAGAAGCATAGGATGCCGACCAGCCGGCCGGCCCAGGGGACCTTGCCCGCCAGGCCCACCGGCACCGCGACCAGCGAGTGGTACAGCAACGGGTGGCTCAGGACCGCGTTCCACGCGGAGCCGGAGAAACCCATTGGCAGGGCGGTGTGCGCCAGCGAGAAGGCGACGTCGACGAACTGCGGCTCGTCGGCGACGAGCGGTTGGTTGATTTGGAGAAAAAGGAGGACGCCGGCCGCGGCGGCGACGGCGGCCAGAAGGAGGGCGTAAAGGTATTTACGTTTACCCATTAACGAGACCGGTGGGTGCTTTCGCAGGCCTCTTCGGCCTGGTTTACGTGCGCACTTCGGCGTGTGGTGGTAAATAACACCGTTGGGGCGTTTTTATTAAACGGCGGTTAACCAGGCCCGGCAGCAATTAAACGATACTCGGGTTTTGATTAATAAAAATGACGTATCGGACCCATATTACGCCGCCGTTTGTTAGTAACGAAGGCTATTTACCGTTCGTGCGGATGAGTTCAATAAAAAATTCGCTAAGCGGCAAGCGGAATATTTACGCCTTGTCCTTCCGCAGAAACCGCTTCACGCCGGCGACGAAGCCGTTGAGGCCCAGCGGGTACGGGAATATCCGGCGGCGGTTGGTGTAGCCGTACCACAACGTGAATATCAGTTTGTAGAGGGGGTTGGACGGCAGCTTGCACAGCGGCCGGGCGAGCCGCGAGAGGAAGGGCCACTCCACCATCACGCCGAAGAGCTTGTGGAGGTTGGCGAGCATCCGCTCCTCCGTCTCGCTCTCGAAGCGGAGGACCGAGTGGTCGTGGAAGGTGTGGAAGACGGCGTTCGGGTCGCCGTCATAGTAGCCGTGCCGCACCGCGTATTCCGTGAGCTCGGTCCGGGGGTACGGCATGAAAAGCGCGGACCAGGCGAACGCGGGGCGACATTCCTGATTCAGTTTTAGCGTGCCCAGCGCTTGCTCGAACGTTTCGCCGGGCAGGCCTATTATATTGGAGGAGTATACGTTGACGCCGTTTTCGCGCAGGTACCGGCAAGCGGCGACGATGGTCTCGCGCGACATGTTGCGCTTCAAGACCTCGTTGCGGACGGCGTCGTCGCCGGTCTCTATTCCCAGCAGGACCGAGACGCAGCCCGCCCGGGCGAGGTCCCGCGCCACCTTTTCGTCCACCATATTGGCCCGGACGTTGCAGTGGAAAGGAAGGCCCACCTCGGGGCCGTACTTGTCCGCGAACTCCGCGACCCACGCCTTGCCGTTGGTGAAGTTGTCCGAGAGGAAGCGAACGAACTTGAGCGGGTAATGCTCGCGCACCTCCCCGATTTCGGCGAGGACGTTGTCCACCGAGCGCCACCGCAAGACTTCGCCTTTGCCGCGATACAGCTGGTTGTACTTGTGGTTGAAGCAGTAGGTGCACAGGTACGGGCAGCCCCGCATGGGAAAGAAATGCTTCATCGTAACGTTGCGCATGTACTTGTCGTAGTCGTAGAGGATGTCGCGGGCCGGGAAGGGGACCGCGTCGAGGTCGGCGACCAGGGCCCGAACCTCGTTTTGGTGGACGGTGCCGTTTTCTTTGACCCACAGGTTGGGGATATGGCGGTAGTCGTCGCCGCGGGCCAGCCGGTCCGCCAGCTCGACCACGGCCTCTTCGCCCTCGCCGCGGCACACGACGTCGACGCCCTCCTCCTCCACGAATTCCGGGAAGAAGGTGGCGTGCGCGCCGCCGAAGACGCTGACGACGGGTTTTTTAAGCGCCGCGCGGAGCTCGCGGTTCAAACGGAGGTAATATTGGTGGTAGCCGGTGGTGACGGAGTAGGCGAGGACGTCGGGTTGGAACGACTCGACGTCGCGGGCGAAGGAGCGGCGGTCGGCGAGGGCCAGCGCCGCCTCGTGGCCCGCGCGCCGGAGCGTCGCGGCCAGGTAGAGGACCCCCAGCGGCTCGGTGAGCGTTACGTCTTTGTATATAAAAAGGACGCGCATCGCGGGGAAATTTATAACACAATCGTAGCGGCGGCGCAACAGCGGAGCGACGACGGCGCAACAGAAGAAAGGCGGCCCGAAGGCCGCCCTTCCGAGTAGCCGATATTTAGCTGGTCGTTATTCGGTTTTTTCCTCCGCCGGCGGTCCCGCGAACTTAGCGGCGATATCCGGCGCGGCGTACTCACACGCCTCGACGAACTTGGCCTTGGCGTTGTTGCTGAGCGCTTCCAGCTCTTCTTTGCTCATCGCGGACTCTTCGGCCATCGTTTCTTCGGTCAATTTGGCGAGGCCGTCGACGCCCTCAACCGCGGCCTCGACTTTGGCGGCCGCTTCCGCGTACGCCGGGGCGTCCGCTTCGGGGGCCTCTATCTCCGCCAATTCGCCGTGGAGCGTTTCCAGCTTGGCGACGTTGTCCTTGAAGGATTGCGCCAGCTCGGCGGTGGGTCCTTCCGCGCCGGCCCGCAGGGTCTCGACTTCCTCCAGTACGGTTTTAAGCTGTCCCTTGGCGTCGTCAACCGTCATGGCGGGTGCTACCGTCTCGGCCGTCGGTTCCTCGGCCTTTTTGGCGCAACCGAAAATCGCCAACGCTACGGCGACCGCGGCCACGACCACTATTGCCTTACGCATATTATGAAACCTCCTGTGGAAGATAAAAAAAGACGGAAACAAGCCCGAAATTACCACGCACGCCCGGTAAAGTCAAGATTTAAAATAGTTCCGCGGGGAGTAGCGTTCGCCCGTTGCGCGGCGACGCGCGCTACGGCAAATAGATTGGCGGCCGCGTCGATTTATGTTATATTTTCGATAAGATTTCGACCTAGAGGAGGCTAGACGAGATGATTCTCAGAGCTTTGACAGTTCTATTGTTAATCGCGGCGCTGGCGGCCCCGTCGGCGTTCGCCTGGCGCAAGTACGCGGGTCAATACAATCCCTCAACCGGTTGGCCGGGCGTCCGCGTAACCGACGAAAACGGCCACGTCGTCACCGTAATATCCTTCCTGACGCCCGACGCCAGCTTCAGCGTCCCGTACATCACGCTCGAGGAGACGATGGACCCTAACGACATCGCCACCTGGAACGAGTTCGACGAGAAGCAAGAACCGATGGTAGCCAAGCGGGCGAGCGGCTGCGCCCAGGCGCTCAAGGTGTGCAAGTTGAAGATCTACGACTACCTCACCGAGGAAGCCTGGGAAAAATGCGGCGGCCACTCGGCGTTCGTCAACCGAAATGTGCGAATCGTCGTGGGCTACCTCAAGGGTACGAAATACAAGAAGATCGAGGTCGAGGATTACCAGGCCGACCCGGCGATGATGGGCGTCGAGTTCGAGATCGAGGCCATAAAAGAAATTACCGAGATGGGCCCGGTATGCTGGGGTTATTGGTATCCATAGGGCGTAGCGCTCGACGCCAACGGCCCTGAAGGGCGGGTAGCGTGGCGACTGAAAGGTTGAAAAATTACGGCCGGTTTGTGGGCCATGTCGCGGCGACGAGTTGCGTCGCGGGCGTCCTGGCCGCGGCCGGCGAATACGCCCTGGGCGCGGCGTTGGGCGACGGCCGGTTTTGGGGGCCGCCGCGTTATTTTTTCCAAATATTGTTGGGCCTCGAAGCGTTGTGGGTGGCTTTTTTAGCCGCCGCGATTTTCGCGGTGGCCGCTACGGCGTATTTTTGGTTGGCCTCGCGGCGCGGGCCGGCCCGGTTGGAATCGCCCGCGCTTTTTACGCTTATGGCGGCTTTGGGCGGCGTGGGTGCGGCGCGGTTCTGGGCCACGGTCGACCATACGGCGTTGCACGGCCCGGGTGTTCAGGCTTGGTTGGTTATCGTGGCGGTATTCGTCGCGGCCGCGGCGGCCTGGGTTATCCTCGCCGCCGGCGTATACCGGCTCCTGCGAAAGGCGCCCCGGCCCGCGGGGACGAAGCTGTCGTTCGCCGTCGTCGCCTTGCGCCTCTTCGTGCTGGCGCTGCTCCTCCCGTTCGTGGCCGTCGAGCTTGCCGGCCTTTGGCAGATGCAAAAGCCCCGGCCTCATAAACCGGACGTCTACATCCTGGTGATGGATGCCTTCCGGGCGGACCGGCTCGAGACCTACGGCGCGACCCGCCGCCTGGCGCCTACCGTCGAAGCTTTCGCCCGCAAGAGCGTCCTTTTCCGGAACGCGTACTCCGTCTCGTCGTGGACCAAACCCGCCGTCGCGACGATCTTTACGTCAACGCTGCCGGGTACCCACGGCGTTACGGCGCGTATCACCGGTTTGCCCGAGGACGCGTTGACGCTGGCCGAGTATCTGCGGGAGACGGGGTACCGCACGATAGGGGTATCGGCCAACCCCAACATCAACCGTATGGCCGGGATGGGCGACGGCTTCGAAGTGATGGACAACGCCTGCGGCGGCAGCATCCTGGAGGCCGCGGGGCCGCCGACGTCCGTGGCGCGGATTCTGACGAAGTACGACGTATCGCCGGGCATCTTCGGCGCGCTGTGGCGGCCTACGCGCGACGGTATGGACCTGAACCGCAGGCTCGAGCTCTGGATGCGTTATACGCGCGGGCCCGCGCGCTTCGTTTACGTGCATTATTGGGAGCCCCATACCCCCAACCCGCCGCGGCCCGAGTACATGGCGGAATTGAAACCCTTCCTGGACCGCGTCGACCCGGCCCGGGCGCGCGAACTCGCGGAGGGCAGGTATTTCTTCCAGGACCTGGTGCGGGACCCGTTTTTCCGGCCGGATTATAACGACGACGAAATCGCGTTGGCCAAAGCGCTGTACGACGCGGATATCCGCCGGATGGACGTCGTCATCGAAGACTTGCTCGAAAACGTCATTCCCGCCTTCGCCGAAGAGCCGGAGCCGATAATAATTATCCTGGCGGATCACGGCGAGGAGTTTCTGGAGCACGGCCGGTGGCTCCACGGCGCCGGCATGCACCGCGAGGTGGCCGAAGTCCCGCTGATGTTCAAGGCGCCGGGCTACCCGGGCGCGGTGGTCGAGGGGGCGGTGACGCTGACGGATGTCGCGCCGACGCTGTTGTCGCTCGTGGGCGGGAAGATTCCGGCGGAGTGGGAAGGTTTGGACCTCAAGCCGTACTTCGCCGGCGAGGAGGCGGTTCCGCGCCGCGACCTCCTTCTGGAGGGCATACAGGATTTCTACTTCCCCGACTTCCAGCCGCCGCAGCGCAGCATCGAGCTGGACGCGCTGGTGGCGGGCGGTTATTACTATCTGAAAGACGAAAATACGGGCCGGGAGTACTTCTACCTTAATGCGGCCGACCCGCTTCAGCTGGATAATTTGGTGGGCGAGCCGGCGGGCGTCGACGAACTGCTGGCGGAGCGGCGCGACGCGGCGGGCACGCTGAAGGCCGAGGCCCGGGACCGGGCGCTTACCCCCTCGCTCGGCGACGTTCCGCCCCGGCTCGAGAAGTCGTTGCGGGCGTTGGGCTACGTCAACTAGGGCGGGGCGACTTAGATAATCGGCCTTGACTTTTCGTACTTTTCGTATATAATTTTAGAAAATAAGGGCTGAGAACGATGGCGGAAATGATAAAAGTAGCGGTAGTAATAGTTGTTGTAAGCGGGGCGCCGGCCCGGCCTTGTTGAGATTTGCGCTTCGTACTCAAAAGGCCGGCCCAAGAGCCGGCTTTATTATTATTCGCGTTAGCGCCACTATTTAACCGACTTTGTTTTAGCGAATGACCCGGCCGTTAAGAACGAGGTGAACGCTGTGCCCAAGGAACTCGTCCCCCGATATGAATCCTCCGAGCTCGAGGAGCGATGGTACCGCGAATGGGAGGAGGCGGGAGTATTTTCGCCGCCTCAGAAACCCGCGTCCGAGAAGGGCGCTTTCTCGGTGGTCATCCCGCCCCCCAACGTAACGGGCTCGCTCCATATGGGCCACGCGCTCAATAACACCATCCAGGACGTCGTCGTGCGCCAACGGCGCATGGCCGGGTACGATACGCTGTGGCTGCCGGGGACGGACCACGCGTCCATCGCGACCCATACCGTCATCGAGCGCGAGCTCGCCAAGGAGGGGCTGAGCCGCCGCGACCTCGGCCGGGAGGAGTTCCTTCGCCGCGCCTGGGCCTGGAAGGGGCAATACGGCGACACCATCGTCAACCAGCTCAAGAGGCTCGGCTGCAGCTGCGACTGGACGCGGCTCCGCTTCACCATGGACGATATGCTCTCGCGGGCGGTGGTGGAGGCGTTCGTGCGATACTGGGAGGACGGCCTGCTGTACCGGGACCTGCGTATGGTCACGTGGTGTCCGCGCTGCCGGACCGCCCTCTCCGACCTCGAGGTGCGCCACGAGGAGACGGACGGCATGCTGTGGTACATCCGCTACCCCGGCGCGGGGGGCGGCGAGGGCGTCGTCGTCGCCACCACCCGCCCCGAGACCATGCTGGGCGATACCGCGGTGGCGGTCAACCCCAAGGACGAGCGCTACAAGGGACTGGTGGGCGCCGCGGTCGTGTTGCCGCTCGTAGGTCGCGAGATACCGGTCATAGCCGACGACGCGGTGGACCCCTCGTTCGGGACCGGCGCCGTCAAGATTACGCCCGCCCACGACGCCGACGACTACGACGTGGCGCAGCGGCACGACCTCCCCACGGTCGTGGCCATCGACGAGGAAGGCCGGATGACGGACGAGGTCCCGGGGAAGTACCGCGGCCTGACGCGCGAGGACTGCCGCGAGGCGGTCCTCAAAGACCTCCAGGTGGAGGGGCTCCTGGAGACCACGAAGCCCTACAAGGTCCCGCTCGCGATATGCGACCGCTGCAAGACGGTGGTCGAGCCGTACCTCTCGCTGCAGTGGTTCGTCAAGCAGGCCGAGCTCGCGAAGCCCGCGCGCGAGGCCGTGGCCGCCGGCGACGTCAAGTTCGTGCCCGAGCGCTGGGTCAAGGTCTATTACGATTGGATGGACAACGTTCACGACTGGTGCGTCTCGCGGCAGCTATGGTGGGGCCATCGCATCCCGGCCTGGTACTGCGACGACTGCGGCGAGGTCGTCGTGGCGCGCGAGGAACCGGCGACGTGCGGCTGCGGCTCGGCGAAGCTCCGCCGCGACGAGGACGTACTCGATACCTGGTTCAGCTCGGCGCTGTGGCCTTTCTCCACCATGGGCTGGCCCGACGATACGCCCGACTTGAAGGTTTACTATCCGACGGACCTCATTTGCACCGCCGCGGACATCATCTTCCTGTGGGTGGCGCGGATGATATTCTCGGGATTGAAATTCACCGGCCGCGTCCCCTTCCACACCGTCTACTTCCACCCCATGATCCAGACCGCGGAGGGGAAGCGCATGTCGAAGTCGCTGGGGACGGGCGTCGACCCGCTGTCCCTCGTCGACCGCCACGGCGCCGACGCCACGCGGTACACCTTGACGGCGCTCTGCACGCAGTCGCAGTCCTTCCGGCTGTGGGAGGAGCGGTTCGACCTGGGCCGCAACCTCACCAATAAAATTTGGAACGCGGCGCGGTTCCTACTCCCCTACGTCCGGGAGTTGTCGGACGCGTCGCTTCCGGCGGCGGCCGAGCTGGAACCGGTCGACCGCTGGGTGCTGTCGCGGCTTGCCCGAGCGCGCGCCGAGGCCCAGCGCGAGTTCGACGAGATGCGGTTCAACGACTACGTGCACACGTTGTACCAGTTCTTCTGGGGCGAGTACTGCGACTGGTACCTGGAGGCCATAAAACCCCGCCTCTACGGCAAGGCGCAGAGCGGCGACGCCGCGGCCCGGGTAGCCCGGCATGTCTTCGACGTCCTGCTCCGCCTCTTCCACCCGGTAATGCCGTTTATAACGGAGGAGCTTTACCAATTGGTGGCGCCGGGCCGAGGGTTTTGCGCCCGGGCGCCCTGGCCCGAGGACGACGTTGCCGCGGCGGACGAGGAGGCCGAGGCGCGGCTCGAGCTGTTGTTCGACGTCGTGCGCGGGGTGCGGAATATCCGGGCCGAGATGAACGTCGCGCCGGGAAGCGACGTCGACGTGATGCTGTCCGCCGAGGATGCGGCCGCCGCCGGCGCCGCCGCCGAGGAGCTGGCTCCTTTCTTCGCTTTGGCGCACATATCGAGTGCGTCGCCGCTGGCCGCCGGCAAGCGGCCCGCCCACGCCGCGGCCTCCGTCGCGGGCGAGATGACGGTGTTCGTCCCGCTGGAGGGCGTCATAGATTTCGACGTCGAGATAAAGCGGCTGACGCGGGCCAAGGAGAAGCTGGCGGCCGACGTCGCGACGCTGGGCCGCAAGCTGAGCGACGAGAACTTCGTCAAAAAGGCCCCGGCGGACGTCGTCGCCGCGGACGCGGAGCGCCTCGAGACCCTCAAGGCCACGTTGGCGCGGCTCGATGACAACCTGACGGCGCTGCAGTAGCCGGTTAACTCCTTTCCGCTTGACGCGTTCGGGAGGCCCTCTTATAATGGTCGCCGGGGACCGTACCCATTTTTATGGCGATAGAAGATAAAGGCCGCGGCCGGCGCGGTTGCCTACTCGGCGCGCTCGTTTTGGCGGTCGCGGCGTTGGCCGCTATCGTGGGGGCGTCGATATGGTTGACCGGCGCCGCGGGCGACCCGACGAGCACCGGTTACAAGCTGTTAAGGGTCGTGCGGGGCGAGATGCCGCCCGAGGAATTTATTACGGAAGCCATAATCGACCGGATGGCGAAGAAGGCCGGCGTGCCGCCGGACGAACTGGCGGCGCTGAAGCGGGAGCTGGGGCCTATTTCGCGGGACCTGCCGCGCTTGTCGGAGGGCGAGAAGGAGAAGCTCGCCAACCTCATTCGCGGCGCTGTTGAGGACGGCCGGATCACCGACGAAGAGCTCGCGACCATCCGCCTGTACAGCTACGAGTCGGCGCGCGATGGCAACGTCAAACCTTAGAGAGCCCGTCGTGGCGGGGCAATTCTACCCCGCGGACGAGGCGTCGCTTCGTCGCGAGCTGGCGACGTACGTCGTCGCCGCGGAGCGCGAGCGGTACCGGGGCGGCCTGTGCCCCCACGCCGGCTACGTCTATTCCGGCCCCACGGCGGGCGAGCTGTTCGCGCGATTGCGCGTCCCGGCGGTAGTCGTGCTGCTCGGCCCCAAGCACCACGCGGCGGGCGCGCCGTACGCGGTGTGGCCCGCCGGGGCATGGCGAACGCCGCTGGGCGACGCGCCGGTGAGCGAAGAGGTGGCCGCGGCGCTGCTTGAGAAATGCCCCCTGTTGGAAGCGGACGAGGCCGCTCACCGGCCCGAACATTCGCTCGAGGTGGTCGTTCCGTTCGTGCAGTACGTCAACCCGGACGCGGCCATAGTCCCCGTGGCGTTGGGGCCGATGGGGGCGGCGGCCGTCCACGAGACGGGCGCGGGGGTCGCGGCCGCGCTCGAGCCTTTCGGCGACGACGTTGTCGTCGTCGTCTCGAGCGATATGACCCATTACGAGTCCGCGGCCTCGGCCGAACGCAAAGACGCCCTCGCCATCGAGCGCCTGACGGAGCTGGACGCCGAGGGGCTGTTGGAGGTCGTGGCCGCCCACGACATCACGATGTGCGGCGTCTGGCCCGCGGCGGTGGCGCTGGCGGCGCTGCGAGGGTTGGGCGCTTCGGGCGGTACGCTGATTCGGTACGCCACGTCGGCCGAGGCGTCCGGTGACTACGACCACGTCGTTGGCTACGCGGCGCTGTCCTTCGCGTGAGAGGTTGAGATTATGTCGGCTTGGAAAGTTGAGAAGATAGTACTGCCGATAATGGTTGTGGCGGCGGTCCTCATCCTGGTTTTCGGCGCGCTCAAGGAGACCGAGGAGGAGAATCTCGCCAAACGGCTCGACAAGTGGCGCGAGGTCCTCCCCGACGATATCCGGGCGGAGTTCGACGCGGGCGAAGACGGCTCCTGCGCCGATATGATTGAAAAGCGGCTCGAGTCCGACGCCGGGTTCAAAGAGCGGTACGAGGCCCTACAAGACGAGGAGCTGACGCCGGTCTTCTCGCCCGAGGATATGGTGGATTACTACCGGGTGTACTTCGTCGACCGGCTGGCCGAGATCCGCGCCGAGAAGCAGAAGAGCTTCTGGTACCGCCTCTTCCACGGTTCCGGGAAACGGGGCCCGGCCGACTAACAGGACCTCGGCGCGCAACCTATTTCGTTCCCCCGGCACGGTAAAGGTTATGCCGTGCCTTTAACGCAACGGCGGGTTAGCGGCTGGTCGTGGTCGCCCGGGTAAAAGTTTTAATGGTTCACAATTACTCGTCGTGGGGCGGCAACCTCGCGACGGTGTTGGCGCTGTGCCAACGCTTGCCGGCGCGCGGCTTCGACGTGGCCCTCGCGGCGCCGGACAGCCAACCGTACGTGACGCATTTTAAAGACGCCGGCGTTCCCACCTTCGACGCGGAAATTAAGAGCAAACACGACGTGCGGAGCTATCGTCGTTATTCCGAACTGGTCAAACGGGAAGGTTTCGACGTAGTGCATACCCATACCCGGCGGGCGGACTTCGTCGCGGCGCTGGGCGGCCGGCTGGCGGGCGCGGCCACCGTGTCCACGCAGCACGGCCAAATAAACCTCGACCGCCATACGCTGCAGGAGAAGCGCGACCTCGCAGCGCGTTTTTATTGTTTTTGCCTGAGGAAATTTTTCGATAAACACGTCGCGGTCTCAGCCGAGATAGCGGACGAACTCCGGACCAGGTGTCGCGTACCGGCGGACAAGGTTACTCATATACCTAACGGCCTGGAGGCGACGGCCTTCGTCGAGGCCGCCGGCGAGCGCCCTTCCTTCCGGCACGAGATAGGCGCGCCCCGCTGGGCGATGGTCGCGACGGTGGTGGCGTCGCTCGATTCCAAGGGGCACGGCGACCTTCTGGCGGCCGTCGCCGAAGTGGCCGCGGAGGGCGTCGACCTGAGGCTGGTGGTCGCCGGCGAGGGGCACTGGGGTCGTCCATTGATTAGCAAGGCCGCGGCCGACCTCGGCATCGCCGAGCGCGTCCACCTCCTCGGCTTCCGCGACGACGTCCCGCGAATCCTCGCCGGTTCGGACGTGTTCGTACTGCCCACGCCGTCGGAGGGGTTGTCGATAGCCATTATGGAAGCTATGGCGGCGGCGCTGCCGGTGGTCACGACCGCGGTGGGCGGCAACCCGGAGCTGGTCGAACCCGGCCGTACGGGGTACCTGGTTCCGGTGGGCGACGTCGCCGCGCTGGCCGACGCGCTGCGGCTGCTCGCCCGCGACCCGGTCAAGCGTAAGGCCATGGGCCGCGCGGCGCGGTCCCGCGTCACGCTCGAGTTCACGGTGGATAAAATGGCGGACCGGTACGCCGAATTATACGAGGAGCTTCTGCGGAAGAAAGGGGCCGGCGCGTGAGCGCGGGCGACGTCAAAGTTGCCGTCATCGGCGTAGGCCGGTGGGGTTTGAACCACCTGGCGAAGCTGGCGTCGCTCCTGGGGCCCGACCGCGTCGCCTTCTACGACGCCGACGCCGAGAGGGCGCGCGCCGCCGCGGAACGTTATCCCGACGTCGCGGCGCTGCGTTCCTGGGAGGAGTTCCTCGAGGGCGATTACCGGTGCGCCGTAATCGCCGCGCCGGCGGCCCGCCACGCCGAGCTGGCCGGCGCCGCGCTCGCGGCCGGCAAGGACCTGCTGGTCGAGAAGCCGCTGGCGCTCACGCCGCCCGACGCCGCGGCGCTGGTGAGGCTGGCGGAGGACAACAAGGCCGTGTTGATGGTGGGGCACATAATGCTCTTCGACCCGGCCTTCGAGGCGCTGAAGGACGCTATCGCCGCCGGCGAGTTGGGTAATATTAAATATATGACCGCGGCCCGGGCCAAGCTGGGGACCATCCGCCTCGAGGAAGACGTGACGTTCAGCCTCGCGGCGCACGACGTCGCGTTGGCGCTCTGGCTCTTGGGGGATGAACCGACGTCGGCGTCGGCGGTGGCGGTGGAGGCGCGGGGCGCGGGCGTCGCGGACGCGGCCTTCCTCAACGTCTCTTTCGCCAGCGGCGTCACCGCCCACGTATGGGCGTCTTGGTTATACCCGCTCCCGACGCGGCGCTTCGTAGTCGTGGGCGACGAGGCGATGGCCGCCGTAATCCAGGAACAGGGCGGCCGCGGCGAGCTGACGATTTACCGTATGGGTGCGCGAGGCGTCGGCGCGGAGGTTTACGACGACGGCTCGCGAGGGGTCGAGGTCCCGGCGGTCGACCTGTTGACGGCCGAGCTCGAGCATTTCCTGGCGTGCGTGGAGAGCCGGGCGACGCCGCGGGCTGACGGCCGCCAGGGGCTCGACGTCGTCAAAGTTTTGGCCGCGGCGCAGAAGTCGGCCGCGGGCGCCGGCGCGCCGGTACGCCTCGAGAATTAGGCCCGCCCGGCCGGGTTTAAATTTAAAAATGAGCGAAACGAGCGATTATTTCGTGCACCCCACGGCCGTCGTAGACGACGGCGCGTCGGTGGGCGCGGGCACCAGGATATGGCACTTCTGCCACGTTATGGGCACCGCCGTCGTCGGCGAGCGCTGCGTCCTGGGGCAGAACGTATTCGTGGCCGCCAACGTAACCGTAGGCGACAACGTCCACGTCCAGAACAACGTCAGCGTCTACGAGGGCGTGACGCTGGAGGACGACGTCTTCTGCGGCCCGTCGATGGTTTTCACGAACGTGCGCGACCCGCGTTCGGCTTTCCCGCGGGACTCGAGCGCGCCGTACGAGAAGACGCTGGTGGGACGGGGCGCTACGCTGGGCGCGAACTGCACCGTAGTGTGCGGCGTGACGGTGGGCGAGCACGCCTTCGTGGCGGCCGGCGCGGTGGTCACGAAGGACGTGCCCGCGTACGCGGTGGTGGGCGGCGTCCCCGCGCGCCTTCTGGGTTACGCGTGCGCGTGCGGCGAGCGCCTGGGGATGCTGGTCCCCGGCGACCGGCGGGCTTGCGGCCGCTGCGGCCGCGAGTACGCTTGCGACCCGGGCGGCCTGCAGGCCGCGCGTTGAGGGTTTGATTTTATGACCGAAAAAAAGATACCGCTCAAAGACCTGGCGGCGCAGTACCGGGCGCTGGAGAGCGAGCTCGGGCCCGCGATTCAGGAGTTCCTCGCCTCGGGGCAGTACGTGCTCGGGCCGGCGGTGGAGGGGTTCGAGCGCGAGGCCGCGGCGTACCTGGGCGCGGGGCACTGCGTCGGCGTCGGTTCCGGGACCGACGCGTTGCTCATTACGCTGCGGGCGCTGGGCGTCGGCGAGGGCGACGAGGTCGTGACGACGCCGTTCACGTTCGTCGCCAGCGCGGACGTCATCGCCCGGCTGCGGGCGAAGCCCGTATTCGTGGACGTGGACCCGCGAACCCTCAACATATCGCCGGCGGCCGCGGCGGAGGCCGTAACGGACCGGACGAAAGTCGTGATGCCGGTCCACCTCTACGGCCTGCCGGCGGACGTGCCGGCGCTCGCGGAGGCCGCGCCGGGCATCCCGATTCTGGAGGACGCGGCGCAGGCCATGGGCGCCGAGTTGGCCGGCCGCAAGGTTGGCAGCCTGGGCGCCGCCGCGGCGTTTTCGTTCTTCCCCAGCAAAAACCTGGGCGCTTTCGGCGACGGCGGCCTGGTGGCCTCCGACGACGCCGAGTTGGCGGCGCGCGCGCGTCGCCTCCGCGTTCACGGCGCGGCGACGAAGAATTACCCCGAGGAAATAGGTTACAAGAGCCGCCTGGACGGCCTGCAGGCCACGGTCCTCTCGATTAAACTCAAGCACCTCGACGGCTGGGTGGCGCGGACGCGCGAGCTCGTGCGGTTATACCGCGAGCGACTGGCCGCGGTCGACGGCGTAACGCTGCTGCTCGAGCCGGACGATTGCCGGTCCGCCTACCACCAGTTCACGGTGCGGGCGGCGCGGCGCGACGAGTTGCGGGCTTTCCTGGGGGAGCGCGGCGTCGCTTCGGCGGTATATTACCCAACTGCCGTACATATGACGCCGGCCTTCGAGTACCTGGGTCACGGCGCGGGTTCGTTCCCGGAGGCGGAGAAGGCCACGGCCGAAGTGGTGTCGCTGCCGCTCTGGCCCGAGATGGCCGACGGGCAGGTGGAGGAGGTCTGCGCGGCGGTCGCCGATTTCTATGGGCGATAACAAACGCGTAATGCTGGTGGTGGGCGCGCGGCCGCAGTTCGTGAAGGCCGCGGCTTTACTGTCGCAGCCGCCGGAGGGCGCGGCGTGGGTATTGGTCCACACCGGCCAGCATTACGATTACGAGATGTCGGCGGCCTTCTTCGCCGAGCTCGCCATCCCCGAGCCGGCGCACAACCTCGACGTGGGGCCGCTGGCCCCGGCGGCGCAGCTCGCGGCGATGACGGGGCGGCTCGCGGAGGTTATCGAGAAAGAGACGCGGGCCGCGGTCGTGGTGGTGGGCGACACGGCGTCGACGTTGGCGGGGGCGCTGGCGGCGTCGGTCTCGGGGGTGCCGTTGGCGCACGTCGAGGCCGGCATGCGCTCCTACGACTGGGCGATGCCCGAGGAGCGCAACCGCGTATTGACGGACCGATTGGCGGCGCTGCGGCTGTGTCCCCACGACGACGCCGCGGCGAATCTGGCGCGGGAGGGTATTACCGACGGCGTAACGGTAGTCGGCGACGTGATGTACGAGGTGGCCGCCGCGGCCTACCCCAGGCTCGACGCCGCGACGTATATTACGCCGTTGGCGTTGGAGCCGGGCGGTTACGCGTACGCGACGTGCCACCGGCAGGAGAACGTAGACGACCCGTCCCGGCTCGAGGCGGTGGCCGAGGCGCTGCTCGGGTTGGATTTCCCCGTTTATTTCCCGGCGCACCCGCGTACGGCGAAGGCGCTCCGCGCGACGGGCCTTTGGGAACGGCTCGAGGCCGCGGCGCACGTCACGCTGGCCGAGGCCGCGACCTATTACGCCAGCCTGGCCCTGAGCCGGTATGCCGTGGCGGTGATAACCGATTCCGGCGGCGTCCAGCGCGAGGCGTACTTGTACGGCGTCCCCGCGCTCACGTTGCGCGACCGCACGGAGTGGCCGGAGACGGTGGCGGCGGGCGTCAACCGCCTGGTCGACGTGGACGCGGAAGAGATAAAGGCCGGCGTGGAGGAAGCCCGCGCGCGCCGGGAGAGCTCGTCCCTCCGCCGGGAGCTCGTCGGCGAGCCGGCGCCGAGCGTACGCGTCGCCGAGGAGCTCGGGCTCTTTATCTAGCTAACGGTTTCGGGAAGATTTCTTGACCCTCCCCGCGTATTATGGTATTATTCGGCGCGGGGTGGAGCAGTCTGGTAGCTCGTTGGGCTCATAACCCAAAGGTCGCTGGTTCGAATCCAGCCCCCG
>CBFCYS010000044.1:0-16997 GCA_965602215.1 uncultured bacterium | reverse complement strand
GGCGAACCAGATAAGCAGGTGGAACGCGGTGAGCTTGAGCGCGCCCGCCAACGCCAGGAAGGCCGCGGCGCCGAGGATGTCGCCGGTTCGGCCGTCGTCCAGCCAGCGCAGGAAGAAGTACGCCGAGCCCAACGACGCCGCCAGCATCCAGCTCTCCGGCATGAACGCGCGCCCCATAAAACCGGCGATGGGGGATACGACGAAGAGTAACGTCGCCGCCAGCGCCGCGCCGGGGGTCAGCAATCGCCGCCCGATTTTATAAACGAAGAATAATTGCAGGCCGTAGGCCGCGAGCGCGAGCAGCCGCCCCAGCCACTCCCGGACGCCCGCCACGCGGTAGAGGGCCGCCGCGGCGTACGGGTACAGCGGGAACTCGGTCTCGCAGTAGTTGGGCCCCGGGCCGCCCCAGTCGACCTCGGGGTAGAGGAATTTCATCCCGCCCTGGCAGAAGTTCCGGGCGATGGCCGCGGTGTCGGCCTGGCGCCAGGTGTGATGCCCCAAAAGCGGCCGGTCGAAGCCGTATAGCTTCTGCCCCAGCGCGAGCGCTATAAGCGCCGCCGCCCAGAACGAAGTCTTTTTATAAAAGGCCATAAAAAATCACCGCCGTTTACCGGCGGCATCATAACACGGTCGCGAGCGGCGGTCAATTCCGGCGCAAAAAAACCCCGGCCTTCGGGCCGGGTCCTACTTGAAGTGCTCGCTCTCCACTTCGATCGTTATCTCCGGCGAGCCCGGCGGCGATATGCCGCCCTTGGTCAGGAGTTCGCGGAACGGCGCCGCGCCCTTGGCGCGCAGGCAATACCGCAGCGCGAGCAGGATGAGGTCCGCGACGGATATGCCCGCCGTTTCGGCGAGCTCCTTTGCCGCCTTCTCGTCGTCCGGCAGAATCTGGAGCATTACGAGATTGCTTTCGTCCTTCGGCATGTTGTCGTCACCCATATATTAGCGCGAAGATTATAATAACCGCCGCAAGTATTTTCAACCCTAAAAGCGGGGCGGTTTAAAAGTAAATTGCCAGGCCGGCCTTGACGCCGAAATAGACCGCCGCGCCGTCGTCGTACCGGTAGTCGTTGGCGGCCGTCTCGTACGCGGCGACGCGCTTACCGAACAGCGCTACCAGCTCCGGCCCCGCGTCCACCGCCAACGGCCCCACGAGCGGCACGTTCGTCCCCGCCTCGACGTAAAAGCCGGGGTGGTAGAGGGCCTTCGGCTCCAGCCGGCCGTCCCGGAAATAGGTCTTCTCGCGCCCCAGCGCCAGGCCGCCGCCGACGTACGGGTAAAGGAGCGCTATGGGTAAGTCGTACGTTACGCCGCCGCGGAAGGACAACAGCTGGCGTTCAACGGCCTCGCCCGGGTCGTACTCCGTGGTGAGCGATTCCGGGAATTCGAGGCGGTCGTAGGCGAACGCGGCGGAGAAGGCCAGCGTCCCCGACAACCCGTACCGCAGGCGGGCCGCGCCTCCGGCCCACGACGAGTTCGCGTCCTCGCCCGCGACCGGTATGGAGAGTTTGTAGTATGCGGCGGCGCCGAGTTCGGCCGGGCGCTCGCGTGACGGCGCGGCGTCCGCGCCCCGGGCCGCGGCCAGCAAGATGACGGCGGCGGTAAGCGTTCGTTTCATTCTTTCACCCTCGAGTTGGGAGTTTGGGTCAACGCGCTACCACGAACTTCGCGGTGAGGTTGTCGCCGCCGGCCGTCAACGCGGCGACGTAGCACCCGGGCGCGAGACGGTCGGTCCCGAGCGCCAGGATGTTGCCGCCGGCGGCGGCGGGGACCGCCGCGGAGGCGACGCGCCGCCCCGTAATGTCGTAGGCGGCGACGGCCGCGGCCGCCGGTGCCGCTTGCCGCCAGGCCACCCGCAGCACGCCCCGGCACGGATTGGGCGAGACGCTCAGGCCGGAGATGAACCGCTCCGCCTCGCCGACGGCGGCGAGGGCCGTACCCAGCGCCAGCGCGTACCCGGTGCCCGTCCGGCCCTCCAGCTTGTACGCGTAGCCGCCGGGCAGCGCCGTCTCATCGCAATATTCGTAGGGGCGGCGGCCTACGATGGGGGCGTCGTTTACGCGGCGCCAGCTCGTTTCCGCCGGCGACCGCCGGTAGACGTCGAAGTGGTCGAACGCGCTTACGGCGTCGCCGTCCCACCACAGCTTCACGGCTCCGGGCGCCGGCTGCGCGACGAAGGTTACGCCTTCCACCCCAACCTCGCTCAACGGCAGCCGTTGGACGTAAACTTTACCCGGGCTTTGGTCGTACGCCACCGCGACTTCGCGAGCCGTTGCCGCCGGCGACGCCAGCGTGGAGTTGGCGTTCGGCGTCCGGCTCACCCGGCTCGCATCGCTCCACACGCCGCCGAACCGCGAGCCGACGTAAATTTCGTGTTGGGGGTCTCGCGGTGGTCCTCCCAGCAGGTCAGCAGCTGGCCGGTGGGCGCGAGCGCGAAGTTGGGGTGGAAGGCGTCGCCGCCGCCGTCGTAGACGATGTGCTCGGCGCCCCAGCCGCCGCCGTAGTCCGCCATCTCCCAAATGGCCGCGTTGCCGGTGCGCGTATCCATGAACAGCAGGCGAAGCACGCCGCCGCCGTCGACGACCAGCCGGGGATGGAACGTGGACGCCGGGTCGTACGTCAGGCGGCGCGTCGGCGTCCAGCTCGAGCCGTCGTACTTCCGCTCGTAGACCTCGAAGTCGCCGGTGCTGTCATCCCGCCACACCAGCCGGATCTCGTCCTGGAAGTAGGCCATCGACGGCATCCAACTGCCGTTCTCGCCGGTGCTTTCGGAAAGGCGAACCGGCGGCTCGAGGCCCTGCGTTGCCCGGCGCCAGACGGTGTACCAGATGTGCGTCGGCCGGCCCGTCGTTAGCTCGCCCACCATCGCCAACGCCACGTCGCCCGACGGCAGCGCCAGCGGCGACGGTTTGCCGAACCGGCATCCCGACATGGCGAGGTATTCGGGCACGCTCCATCGGCCGGCGTCGTCCGCCACGCGGTGGCACATCGCGCTGCCGGCCTTGAAGAAGGCGTGCAGCTCGCCGCGGGCGTCGATGATGAGGGTGGCGTCGCTGCCTCCCTGCTCGTCCAGGCGGTACGACGCCTCCCACCGGCCCGCGGCGCGGTCGTAGCGGCGGTAGTAGGCCGCGGCCCCGTGGTCTTCGAAGAAGACGGCGTGGAGGTTGCCGGCGTCGTCGGCCACGAGCGCCCGGGCGAAGTTGTAGCACGTGCGCCACTTGCCCTCCGGGGGCGTTATCGTCTCGGGGGGCGACCACTCGGCGAACGCGGCCGCCGCCGCGAGCGCCCCGAGGACCAATCCGGCCATCTTCGTATATCGGCTCGCGCCCATCGGTTCTATTTTACCTTGCCGGCGCGTATAATCAATCTAAAACTTCGCCCCGCCGGGATTTCGTTTGACAGGACGTTGCGATTTTTGTTATATTCCGCTACGTAGGAATATGTGTACCATGACGCGAAAGGAAGATAATACGCGATATATTTTCGTAACCGGCGGCGTTATTTCGTCGCTGGGGAAGGGTATCGCCTCCGCCTCCATCGGCCGCCTTTTAATCGCCCACGACCTCGACGTCGCGATGCTCAAGTTCGACCCCTACATCAACGTCGACCCCGGCACGATGAACCCGTACCAGCACGGCGAAGTTTACGTTACCGATGACGGCGCCGAGGCCGACCTCGACCTCGGCCACTACGAGCGCTTCACCGACCGGCCGACGTCCAGGTTGTCCAACGCCACCACCGGCATGGTCTACGGCGCGGTCATTGAGAAGGAGCGGCGGGGCGACTACCTGGGCGGGACGGTCCAGGTCATCCCTCACGTGACGGACGAGATAAAGTCCCGGGTGCATAAACTCGCCGCCGCGGCCGACGTGGACGTTATTATAGTGGAGATTGGCGGGACGGTGGGCGACATCGAGGGTCAGCCGTTCCTGGAGGCCATCCGCCAGTTCGCGCTCGACGTGGGGCGGCGCCGGTGCGTCTTCATCCATCTGACGCTGGTCCCCTATATCGGGGGCGCGGGCGAGCTCAAGACCAAACCCACGCAGCACTCGGTTCGCGAACTGCGCGCCATCGGTATTCAACCCGACGCGCTAATCTGCCGCACCGACCGGCCCCTCGACGCCTCGACGCGCGGCAAAATCGCCCTCTTCACAAACGTGCCGCCCGAGGCCGTGGTGGAGGCCGTGGACACCGACAACATCTACGACATACCGCTCCGTTTGCGCAAGCAGAACCTCGACCGCCTGATACTCGAGCGGTTGGAATTCCCGGTCGGCGAGGGCGGCCTCGGCGATTGGGAAGAGGTGCTCGAGAGGATGCGCCGTCCCGGGGGCGAGGTGGACATCGCGGTGGTGGGCAAGTATACCGGCCTGCGCGACTCGTACAAAAGCATCGTCGAGGCCCTCGCCCACGGCGGCATCGCCGCCGACGCCCGCGTGAACGTGCGGTGGGTGGAGTCCACCGACCTGGAGGGAGACGCTGACCCGGCGCAGTACTTCGACGGCGTGGGCGGCATCCTCGTCCCGGGCGGCTTCGGCGAGCGCGGCATCGAGGGCAAGATAGCCGCGGCGCGGTACGCGCGCGAGAACGGCGTTCCGTACCTGGGCATTTGCCTCGGCCTTCAGGTGGCGGTAATCGACGCCGCGCGGTTGGCCGGATTGGAAGAAGCGTACTCCGTGGAGTTCGACGTCGACTGCGTCGACCCGGTCATCTGCCTGATGGACGAGCAGAAGAAAGTCACGCGTATGGGCGGGACGATGCGGTTGGGCGCCTACCCGTGCGTTTTGACGGAGGGCTCGCGGGCGGCGCTGGCCTACGGCGCGCGCGAGGTCAGCGAGCGGCACCGCCACCGCTACGAACTCAACAACGACTACCGCGAGGCTCTGGCCGCGGCGGGCTTCGACGTTACGGGCGCCTCCCCGGACGGTTTGCTGGCCGAAGTGGTGGAGGTGTCGAATCACCCCTGGTTCGTCGCGGTCCAGTTCCACCCCGAGCTCAAGTCGCGGCCGCTGGCGCCGCATCCGTTGTTCGCGGCCTTCGTGACCGCGGCCTACGCGGCGGGCGGCCGCGCCTATTCCCCCGAAGAGAGAGCGGCTTCCAAAATTCCGCTTTAGTATGTTGTACAGCCGGCGCCAGGGCCCCCGGGGCGCGTCGCCGGCGTTCCGTCGCCGCGTGGCGCCCGGCGGCCGGATTATTAGGAGGAAAAACCGAATGGCGAAAGTCGAAATAGAAAAAATTCGCAACGTAGCGTTGGCGGGGCACGGCGACGCCGGCAAGACGGCCCTGGCCGAGGACTTGCTCTTCCGCGCCGGCGTGCTGAAACGGAGGGGCCGGGTGGAGGAGGGCAACACCGCCGCCGACTTCGACGACGAGGAGATTAAGCGCGGCTTCTCCGTGAGCACCGCGCTCCTGGCCGCGGACTACAAGGGGTACCGCATCAACTTGTTGGACATTCCCGGCTCGGCCGATTTTATATACGAGCTTATCGCCGGCGTGCGGGTGGCGGACATGGCGGTCGTCGTCGTTAACGCGGTGGCCGGCGTGGAAGTGGGCACCGAGCGGGCGTGGCGGGAAGCGGAGGAGAACCGCGTCGCCCGGGCGGTGGTCGTCAACAAGATGGACCGCGAGCGCGCGGATTTCGACGGCGCGCTGCAGCAATTGCGCGAGGCCTTCGGCGGCGTCAACTTCGTCGTGATGTCGTACCCGGTGGGCGCCGAGGCGGCGTTCAAGGGTTACGTCGACGTAACGGGCGCGGGAGCCGTTCTGTGGGAGGGCGGTTTGGCGGGCGAGTCGACGGAAGGCGAGGTTCCGGCCGAGTTGGCGGATACGCTGGATTCGCTTAAAAAAGCATTGGTGGAAGCCGCGGCGGAGCAGGACGACGCGCTGATGGAGAAGTACTTCGAGGCGGGCGAGCTTTCGGCCGAGGAGATAGGCCGCGGCCTCTCGCGGGGCATCGCGGCCGGCAAAGTGGTACCCGTGTTCTGCGCCGACGCGCAGGACGGCGTCGGCGGCCGAGCCGTACTCGAGGCCGTGTTGAAATATTTCCCCTCCCCCGCGGACGTCCCGGCCCGCATCGGCGTCGAGCCCGGCGGCACCAAGGAGCTCGAGCGCCCCGCCGCCGCCACCGCGCCCATGAGCGGTTTCGTCTTCAAGACCGTCAACGACCCCTTCGCCGGCAAGCTCTCGTACGTCCGGGTGTATTCCGGAAAATTGAAGGCCGACGACCAGGTCCTGGACGTGAACGCCGGAACCAAGTTCAAAGTCCCGTCGCTGGTGGAAATCAACGGCAAGAACCAGAAAGCGGTTGCGGAGCTGGCGGCGGGCGAGCTCGGCGCTTTCGTGAAAGCGGAGCCGCTCAAGACCGGCGACACCGTGGCCGCGCCCGGCGACCCGGTGCAGTACCCGGAGCTCGTCGTTCCCGAGCCGGTGATGCCGTACGCCATATCGCCCCGCTCCAAAGGCGACGAGGACAAGCTGACGTCGTCCCTCGCCAAGCTGACCGAGGAGGACCCCACGTTCCACGTCGAGCGCAACGCCGAGACCAAGGAGTTCGTCGCCTCCGGGATGGGGGAGCAGCACCTGCAGGTGATGTTCTCGAAGCTCGAGTCCCGCTTCGGCGTGGCGGTCGAGACGAAGCTGCCGCGCGTCGCTTACCGCGAGACCGTCCGCAAGAGCGCCAGAGCCCAGGGGCGCTACAAGAAGCAGACCGGCGGCCGGGGCCAGTTCGGCGACGTGTGGCTCGAGATCGAGCCCCTCGAGCACGGCGCCGGCTTCGAATTCGTAAACAAAATCTTCGGCGGCGCCATCCCGACGAAGTTCGTACCGTCGGTGGAGAAGGGAGTGGTGGGGGCGATGGCGGGCGGCGTCCTGGCCGGATACCCCGTCGTCGACTTGCGCGTCACGCTACGCGACGGCTCGTTCCATACCGTAGACTCGTCAGACATGGCGTTCAAGATAGCCGGCTCGCTCGGCTTCAAGAAGGCCTTCGGCGAGGCGTCGCCCACCGTACTGGAGCCCATCGTGGAGGTCACGGTGCGCGTATCGTCGGAATACATGGGCGCCGTTACCGGCGACCTGAGCGGCAAACGCGGCCGCGTTATGGGAATGGAACCGGCCGGCATCTTCCAGGAGGTCAAGGCGCTGGTGCCGCAGGCCGAGATATTTCGCTTCTCCTCGGACCTGCGTTCCATGACCGGCGGCAAGGGCTCGTTCACGGTCCGGTTCTCCCACTACGAGGACGCGCCCCCCGACGTCGCGAAGCGCGTCATCGAGGCGGCGCAGAAGGCGAAAGAGGGAAGTTAGCAAGCCTTTAGGGGTTAACGACGAAGCGGCAGGGCGTTCCCTGCCGCTTTTTTTTATCTCGGCCGACGGGGCTCTTACCCCTTCTTCTTCGCCCGCACCGCGAGCGCGCCCAACTCGACAAGTAATCCCCACATGCCGCCGAAGAGTTCAATGAGCAGGAAGCCGGTTAAGCCTTCGCTGTCCCCGAGCGCGAATACCGACAGCGGCAGCGAGCCCAACAGGCCGATGACGACGCCGTGGAAAGCCCAGTTCGTCCGCCAGCCCGAGATGCCCAGCGTGAAGCCGATGAACGCGCGGTTCAATATAAAACCCAGGATAACGGCCCAGGCGTAGGACATGGGGGCTTTGACCGCGTACCGCATCAGAAGTATATCCAAGATGCCGGCGATGATGCCGAAGAGCGCGCACGCGATAACCCGTTTACCCGTCATGGTCGTGCCCTCCTGTCGGATTTAATTAATGCCGGCCCCTCGCGGGGCGTTTTTTTCTTCTTAACAAACTCCGACGGCGGCTCCGTTTAATTCCTCTTGGCTCCTACCGCCAGCGCGCCCAACTCGATTAAAAAGCCCCACACGCCGCCGGCGAGTTCGTACATCAAAAAACCCGGAAGGCCGTCCGGTGAGAGCAACGGGTATACCGCCACCGGCAGCGAGCCGACCAGGCCGACGGCGACGCCGTGGAGCGCCCAATTGATTCGCCAACCTGATATGCCGATAGCGAAGCCGATGAACGCGCGATTGAAGACGATGGCCAGGACGACCCCCGCGGTTAATGCCACCGGCACGCTGCCCGCCAGGTACGAGCCCAGCCAACACACGACGCCCGCGACGCCGCCCAACAGCGTGCAGACGATCATCCGTTTACCCGTCATACGCCGGCCTCCTTTTATAAAGAGAATATACCTCGCGCCTCTTGCGCGGATATATTACCTTTTTGGAAGGATTATTTAAAGGGATTTCGGCGGCTTAGGTTTGTTTTTGACAAAAACGGTTTTAGACCGTACAATCATGTTAATAGTTCCCATGTATAAGAAAGGCGGTCGATTCCGACATGGTTTCCGAAAGAGTTAAGAACATCGCCCCCTCCGCGATACACGAGATGACGCGGCTGGCGGCCGACGTAGACGACCCGGCCATGCTCTCGTGGGCCAAACCTACCGCGGACACCCCGGACCACATTAAGGAAGCGGCGAAGCGCGCCCTGGACGAAGGCCGGTGCAGCGGCTACACCCCCACCGCGGGCCTGCCGGCGCTCCGCGAGGCCATCGCCGAGAAGCTGCGCCGCGACAACGGCCTGCCGGCGGACCCCTCCGAAATAATCGTTACCGTCGGCGCCATCGAGGGGCTGTCGGCGGCGGTTATGGCGCTGGCCGACCCGGGCGACGAGGTCCTGACGCCCACGCCCAACTACTCCACCCACATCCGCCAGATAATGGTGGCTTCGGCGGTCCCGGTGTTCGTACCCGCGGTGGAGGAGGAAGGGTGGCGCCTCGACCTCGACGTTTTGAAGGATAAGATAACTCCCCGGACGAAGGCGTTTCTCTTCTGCTCGCCGGTAAATCCCACCGGCGCGGTGTTCGGCCCGGACGTGCTCGAGCCGTTGGCGGAAATCTTGGCCGAGCACGACGTCGCCGTCATAACGGACGAGAGCTACGAGTACTTCACCTTCGACGGCGCGCGGCACGTCAGCCCGGCCGCCGTACCGGGGTTGGCGGAGCGCACCGTGAGCGTCTTCACCTTCACCAAGACCTACGCCATGACCGGCTGGCGCGTGGGTTACCTGTGGGCGCCGGGGGAGCTGTACGCGCAGATAATGAAGGTCCACATCCCGTTCGCCATCTCCGCCCCCACCGTCTCGCAGTACGCCGCGCTCGCCGCGCTGGAGGGCCCGCAGGACTGCGTCCGCGAGTTCGGCGAGAAATATTTAAAGCTCCGCGACCTGACGTGCGAGCGACTCGAGCGCCTGCCCCACGTCTTCTCGTACCGGCGGCCACGGGGTTCATATTGCATGTTCCCCAGAATCGTGACCCCGGAGGGCCGCGACTCGCTCGCCTTCTGCAAACGCTTGCTGTTGGAGGGACGGGTCTCGATGACGCCGGGGGTGGCGTTCGGGCCTACGGGCGAAGGCCACGCGCGGATAACGTTCTGCGACTCCGCGGAGACGATCAACAAAGCCTTCGACCGGATGGAGGAGTACTTCCCGGCCGCGTGAAACGCCGGCCTTCGCGCATCCCGTTTTACTATTAACGTACTGCGCCGGCGAAGGCCTCGTAAACGACCCGCCCCCACCTTATCTCGAGGGCGGCCAGGGCGACCACGCCGCACAGGATGGCCGGGCCGCTCGCGAGCCGGTACCTCTTTTTATGTAAGAACAGCGCGAACGGGAGGTAGTTCAACAGCGCGTAGAACGCGACCGCGCCGGCCAGCGTCGCCCCGGCGAAGATCGTCGCGGCCGCCGGGAGCGGCGTCGCCACCAACAGCCCGGGTACGAGCAACGCCGCGAGCGAACCGGCGAGCCCGCCGAAGTCGAGCCGCCGCTCGGGCGCGGCGCCCCACCGGAGCCGCGTCGCGGCGCCCGCCAGGAGCACCCACGCTCCCCACCCCGCGAAGAGCGACGCCGCGAAGCGCGCGCCGTCGCCGAAGAGCGGGTATCCCCCCCATCCGAAGAAGAAGTCGACGGCGCACGGCCCGACCGCCAGCACGGCCAGCGCCGCGGCGCCGCGGCTCGGGTAATGCAGGAACAGGCGGCGCCTCCCGGGTACGGCGTAGGCCGCGGCCGCCAGCAACACTCCCAGATAAATCCCGGAGCACCGCGCGCACGCCGGCATAACAACGCCCGCTACGGTAAGGCAGCGGGCCGGCAGCTGGTGGCATATTTCGCCCAGCAGCTCTTCTATCACCATATAGGCAGCGCTTCGTTGACGGCGCGGCGCAGGTCGCGCGCCGCCGCCCGCGCCGCCGCCTGCCAGCTCACGCCCTCGCGTTCGCGCCAGGCGTACGCCACGCCCCGGCTGGACGATACCAGCGCCCCCAGGCCGCGGGTGTCGAAGGCCGGCCCCAGCAGCGCGACGTCGGCGCCCTGGGCGCCCACCCCCGGCATAAGGAAGAATTGCTGCGGCATGAGTTCGCGCATCCGCGCCACGACGTCGGGGTAGGTCGCGCCGACGACGGCGCCCGCGGACGAATACCCGCTCTCGCCGACGAGGTGTCGGCCTATCGCCGCCGTCATCTCCGCGACGCGGTGGTACACCGGCCTTCCGTCCTCCATCTTGACGTCCTGCACGTCGGCGGTGGAGGGGTTGGAGCTTTTAACGACGACGAAGTAGCCCTTGCCGTGTTCGCCGGCGCACACGTTGAACGGCGCCAGGCCGTCGGACCCGAGGTAGGGCGCGAGCGTGACGGCGTCGGCCTCCAGCGGCGCGCCGGGCGTCGCGTACGCCTCGCAGTACGCCTGCATCGTGTGGCCCACATCGCCGCGCTTGCAATCCAGAATGGCTATAAGGCCGGCCTCCCGCGCCGCGGCCAGGTGCCGCGCCAGGACCTCGTACCCCGCGGGGCCGAAGCGCTCGTAGAACGCGGCCTGGAACTTGAAGGCCGCCGCCACCTCGCGCACCGCCGCCAACAGCTCGAGGCCGAACGCGGCCGTCGCCGCGACCGGGTCTTCCATTTTCGCGAGCTCGGGGGGGAAGAGCGCCGGGTCCGGGTCGCACCCCACGCATATCCGGCTTTTTATCCGCAGTATGCGCTCGACCAGGCGGTCGGCGAAGTTCGACGCGTTACTCACGCGGCGCGGCCTCGTAGTAGTTTTCTACGGCCGACTTTATCTCCGCCGGCGTCGCCGTCGCGGTGCCCACCTTGGCGACGACGACGGAGGCCGCGAAGTTGGCGAGCTGGGCCGCGGCCAGGTGGCTCGCGCCCGCCGCCAGCG
Organism: uncultured bacterium; assembly: GCA_965602215.1. GTDB lineage: Bacteria > RBG-13-66-14 > B26-G2 > WVWN01 > WVWN01 > WVWN01. The sequence goes on along the minus strand of CBFCYS010000044.1, from coordinate 5,768 downwards.
CCGCCGCGAAGGTCGCGGCCACGGTGTCGCCCGCGCCCGCCACGTCATAGACCTCGCGCGCCCGCGTCGGGATGCGGCTCGTCGAGCCGTCGGCGGCGAACAGGACCATCCCGCGCTCGCCCCGGGTGATGAGGACCGAGTCGGCCCCGAGTATCGCGAGCAGCGCGGCGCCGGTGCGCTCGAGGTCGGGGTCGTCGCGCTCGCGGATCCCGACGGCGGCCGCGGCCTCGTGATGGTTGGGCGTTACGGAGGTCACGTTTTTATACAGGCCGAAGTGATTTTCCTTGGGGTCGACGCATACCACCTTGCCTGCGTCGCGGCTCCGGGCGATGACCTCCGCGGCGACGCGCGCCGTTATCGTCCCCTTGCCGTAGTCGGAGAGGATGACGCCGTCGGCGCGCGTAAGCGCGTCGGCGAAGTGCGCCAACAGCTCGTCTTCCAGCTCGGCCGAGATGTCGCCGTCGACCTCGCGGTCCAGCCGGACGAGCTGCTGCTGCCGCGCGATGACGCGGCTTTTCCACGTCGTGGGGCGGCCGGCGGCGACGATTAACCCGCGGGCGTCCACCGCGCCATCCTCCAGCGCGCGGCGCAGCTCCCGGCCGTTCTCGTCGTCGCCCGCGACGGCCGCCAGCTCCGCGGCCGCGCCCAGCGCCCGGACGTTGACCGCGGTGTTGGCCGCGCCGCCGGGGCGTAGAACGTCGCGCTCCACCCGGACCACCGGCACCGGCGCCTCGGGCGAGAGGCGAGCCGCGTCGCCGAAGACGTAGTGGTCGAGCATGGCGTCGCCTATTACGAGCAGGCGCGTGGACGCCACGCGCTCCAATATATCGAGAAGTCCCGCCGTTTCCGTCATATCGTTATCGGGGCGCCGCGCTGAAGACGAGGTCTTCCACCAGCGCGACCCAGACGTGGCCCATAATGCCGTGCAGTTCCTGGATGCGTTGGGGGTTGGTGGAGGGGATTATTATCTGGACGTCGGCGTGGCGCGCGGCCTCGCCGCCGTCGCCGCCCAGGAAGGCCGCGGTGAAGATGCGGCGCTCGCGCGCCGTCTCCAGCGCCCGCACGACGTTGGGCGAGTTCCCGCTGGTGGAGAGCGCGACGACCAGGTCGTTTACGTTGCACAGCGCCTGTATCTGGCGGGCGAAGACCTCCACGTACCCGTAGTCGTTGGCGGCCGCGGTCATCACCGAGGCGTCGGTGGTGAGCGCGAGGGCCGGCAGCGCCGCGCGCTCGGAATTCAACTTGACGACGAACTCGCCGGCTATGTGCTGGGCGTCGGCCGCGGAGCCGCCGTTGCCCATCAAGAGAACCTTGCCGCCCACCACCACCCGCGAGGCCGTCTCCTGGGCGAGCTTCACCAGGTATTTATCTATGACCGGCAGGGAGCGGGTGGCGAGGTCGGCGGCTTCGCGGAACTGCTCGTGGACTTTATCGATTAACGTCATAAGGCATCATCGCCCGTTCTATTGAACGCGAGTGAACGAGAGGCGCGTCGGCTCGGCTTTCAGTTGCCAATCGTATATACGGCACTCGGCGGGGCGCGGCGGGCCGCCGTCGGCGACCAGCACCGGCGTTACCGTGGGGCGGGGCGCCCGGAGGCGCAGTCCGCGGGCCAGCGCTTCGCGCCGGCCGCGCGCCCATAATTCGTAGCGCAGGATGTCGCGCCGGGCCTCGGCGTCCCGTCGGCCGCGTTTGAGCTCTATTATATATAACGCCGCCGGCGACGCGTAGACCAGGTCGATGCGGTTGCCGCGGTCGTCGATGCGCAGTTGGTTGAACGCCGGCTCCGCGTCCAGGTCGCGCGCGAGCGGCGTCTCCTCGCGGGCGAGTACGAATTCCAGCAGCGACTCGTTGAGCCGTTCGTATTGCAAAATATGCGCCAGGTTGTCGCCGCTTACCGGTAGGCGCCCCTCGAGCGGGTAGGGGCGGGGCCGCGGCAGGAACGGCATCGCCAGTTGGCGCGGCGCCGCGGCCAGCGCCTCCGTTATGCGCGCGCCGTCGGCCGGCAGGAAGGTGTGGACGCTGCGCTTGACGAAGTCCGCCGGGACCAGTTCGACCCCCGACGCCCGGGCCAGCCCGTAGAGTTGCGACACCGATACGCGGCTGACCTCCGGGCCGGCCGCCAGCCGCACTACGAACCGGAACTTCTCCCGCCGCGAGCCGCGGGCCGCCGCCTCCCACACCGGCGCCGGCACCGTCGGCCCCAGGTACCGCACCGGCCCCCGGCAGGCGTACGGGCCGTACAGCGCGCCCGCCACCCGCTGGTAGAGGTACGCCGCGTCGCCGTCGCGCACCTGCGCCAGCTGGTTCACCGACGACGGCCGGACGCCGTAAAGCGCCGCCTCGTGGCACCGGGGGAAGTGGTCCTTCGTTATGAATACGTGCAGCATCGAGCTTGTTTTAAATAATTCCGCGTCGGCGGGTTTTAATCCTTCTCCCGGGCGAACGCCCGCACCGCGGCCGAGAGAAGCGGCACCATTATCTCGTGGTGGCCGGTAATGGCCAGCGCCTCGCCGCCGCCGGCGGTGGGCCGCGCCAGCACGTTTTGCCGCGGCCGGTAGTGTTGTATCATATCCAGGTTCGCCGTGGTGAAATTTTCCACCGGCGGGTCCACGTTCCGGACCAGGTTGAGCGCCTTGACGAATACCTCCGGCAGGAGCACCGCCGAGCCCACGTTGGCGAAGACGCCGCCGCCGTCGAGCGATTTCAGCGCCGCCGCCAGCCGCCGGAAGTCGGCCAGGCCCGCCCGCCCCCACGCCGCGCCGTCCGCGGCCGGGTGTTGGTGGACGATGTCGGCGCCCAGCGCGACGTGCGTCGTGACCGGTACGCCCGCCGCCGCGGCCTCGGCCAGCACGCTTGCGTCGGCGTGCTCGCCCCGTTCGGCGACGGCCCGGCCGGCGAGCAGCGCCGCCGGCTCGTCCTCGTTCGCCGCCGCGGCCACGAGGGCGTTCAGTTCCGCGCCCGTCTCCTCGACCAGGCCGAAGCGGCCCGCCGGCAGGTTGGCGGCCACGTCCTCCGACGTGGCGCCGAAGCGGCCCAGCTCGTAGTCGTGGATGACGAAGGCGCCGTTGACGGCGAGGTGGGTTATAAAACCCTCCCGCAGGAGGGGAATGAGGTGCAGGCCCGCGCCGGTCTTGGCCACGTGGCCGCCCAGCGCGAATATTGCGCCCCGGCCGTTGCCGCGCGCGCCCGCTATCGCCCGCGCCAGCGCGAGCAGGGCCCGCGCCCCCAGCACGTCGGGCAGCGACGCGAGCAAAGGAACGAGGGCCGCCGGGTCTTCCGGCGGCCGTCTAAAATCTTCTACCCGTACGAGGTTGCGTCTCTGGGCGAACGGGTAGGTTTTTATTTGGGAGAAATCTGGTTCGTCCGCGGCCATAGCGTTATGCGAGCTTACGACCCCAACGTGTACGACTCGAGTTTAACCTCGACGTTGCCGATGGCTATCTTCGACTTCAAAATTACCGGCATTTTATTTTCGTCGTCCGTCACCCAGATCCAGATGCGGCCCTCTTGTTTGAAGATGCCCTCCGTCTCATCGAGCACCGGCTCGATGACGATGGTATCGAAGGTCCCGGCCGGAACCGTGACCTGTTCCTTGCGCAGGACTTTAATGACGATGGGTTTGGAGATTTTGCCGTCGGCGTAGTTCAACGTAATCTCGCTGCCCACGGTAAGGTCGAGAGAGCGGACGTAGTAGAAGCCGCCCAGCGCGTCGCGGGGTTCGGCGAGCGTACGCATAGTGGCGACGCCGCGCGTGGCGGTGCGATTGGGCGGGTTGAAATATATCACCTCGTCGTTTTTATACGTCCCTTCGACCAGGTGCTTTTCGGATTTCCAGATGGTATAGTCCACGGCGTCGAGGTAGACGTCGATGCGGTCACGGGTGTAGAAGAAGGCCGAGACCTGGGGTCCGGAGGAAGCCGTGGATACGATATGGTAAACCTTGTGGCCGTTGAAGACCTTGACGCCCGGGACCGCCAGCGTGGCCGTGCCGGCCTTCACGATGTCGGACCAGGATACCGAAAATACCAACTTCTCGCCGGCTTTGAAGGCTGCTCCGTAGCACAGGCCGGCGGCGACGAAAAAGACCAGGGCGACAATCGAGGCTCTCTTTACCATAACGGGTCCTCCTAATTGTGACTCCTTAAAATCTACCAGATTTACAAATGGGTGTCAATTATATTCTGGGAACGGGCGGCGGGGACAAGGGACATGGTACTCGCCGGATTCGGGTTCAACGAGGGCCGGTCGAGGTTTTTTATCCGCCGCTATCACCCTAATCGGGCAGGCGCCTTACTCCCCACCCCACGGGCTGACCGAGAGGACGTACCGTGGAATAAAACCTTCCGGCATGGCTGTTTTAATCCTTCGGGGTAGACAAGGGGCTTAAGCCCCTTGTCCGGGGCCGGCGAGAGGACCCCGAGTCACCGGCAGCGTGCGGCCCCGGTTAAATTTCGGCTTGTTATTTGTCTGAATTATCGTAATTTATCTGTAGGAATGACGGCCGACGTCTTAAAACACGCGCTGTACGTTTCGACGGCCGAGGCGGCCCTGTCGGCCCGTTTGCTCGGCGACGTACGCGCCGCCCGGAAAGGCCGGCCGCCGGCGCCGGTCGTCGTCCTGGTACGCTCCAACCTGGTCGCCCTCCAGCTCTCCCGCCGCCTGGCCCGCGAGGCCGGCGGTTTCGCCAACGTTCGCTTCCCAACCTTCGTCGACCTCGCCCGACGGCTGGCGGGCCCGGGGGACGACTTGCCCCCCGGCGGCGAGCGGGTGGTCTTCGGCTCCCTCGCGGCCGACCTGGCCGCCGAGTCGTTCTTCGGGCCGGTGAAGGACAAGGCCGGGTTCGCGGATACGCTCGCGGCCGCGGCCGAGGACGCCCGCCAGGCCGGCCTGGGCTCCTGGAATACCGACCTCAACCTGGGCGACCGGCTGACGCTGTTCGGCGAGCTCTTCGACCGGTACCGGGCGCGGCTGGCGGAAGGGGAGCGCCCCTGCCGGGACGAGTACGACGTCTTTTCGGCGGCGACGGCTCGAGCCGCGGCCTTCGCCGACACCTTCGGCGCCGAAGAGCTGTTCGTATTCGGCTTTTACGACTTCAACGAGCTGCAGCGGCGCCTGCTCGAAGCCTTGAGCGGCCGCGTCGGCCTCAAGTTATACATGCCGTACGGCGAGGGACGCGAGTTCCGCTTCGCGCGCGCCACCCGCGACTGGCTCGAGGGCTTGGGGTTCCGGGCGGAAGCCGCGGCGGACGGGCCGGCCCCGCTCGAGGATGTGAAAATAATCTCCGCCCCGGACGCGGAGGCGGAGGCGCGCGAGGTGGCGCGGGAGGCGCTGCGGCTCAGCCGCGAGCACGGCGTACGCCTCGCGGAGATGGCGGTCCTCTACCGCGGCGACGAGACGTTGGCCGTGTTGACCGAGGTCTTCGACCGCGTCCTAGCCGGCGACGGCGGCCGCGGCAGGTATTACATATACGGCGGCCGGCCGCTGACGGCCACGCGTGCGGGCGAGGGCGCGCGCCGCTTGCTCGAGCTGGCGTGGCACGCGCGGAGTTCCCCCCGACCCTTCGGCCGGCGCGAGGTGGTCGACTTCGTCGAGACGGCGCCGCTCAAGTCGGAAGCGGCGGGGGAATACGCCCGGCTCGAGCCGGCGTTGTGGGACGATATATCGGCGGCCGCGGGCGTCGTCCACGGCCGGGACGAATGGGCCGAGCGGCTGGCGCGCTACGCCGCGGCGTGCGAGCGGATGTCGCCGGAAGGCCGGCGCCACGA
>CBFCYS010000043.1:0-17106 GCA_965602215.1 uncultured bacterium | reverse complement strand
CCCGGGGATAGGGGAGGCCGGCGTCGCGCGGGTCGACGAGTTCGCCTTTCCAGGCCGCGACCGCCGCCGTCTCCGGGCTCACCAGGTAGATGCCGGCGGAGGCCGTCCCGGAGCGGCCGTAGAAGTTGCGGTTGTTGGTCCGCACCGAAACGGCGTCCGAGGACGGCGCGTGGCCCATGCCGATGCAGAAGCCGCACGCCGTCTCGGCGATGCGGGCGCCCGCGGCCACCAGCCTGGCGAGGTGGCCGTCGTCGGCGATCATGCGCAGTACCTGCTTCGACCCGGGTGCGACGACGAAGCTGACGTTCGGCGCTATCGTCTTGCCGTCCAATATCCCGGCGACGGTCGCCAGGTCCTTGTACGACGAGTTGGTGCACGAGCCGATGCAAACCTGGTCCACCGAGGGGCCCGCTACCTCGCGCAACCCGGCGACGTTGTCGGGGCTATGCGGTTGCGCCACCATCGGCTCCACGGCGGAAAGGTCGAGCTCGACGACGCGGTCGTACTCGGCGTCGGCGTCCGCGGCCAGCTCCCGCCAGACGTCGCCGCGGCCTTGCGCCTCCAGGAACGCCCGGGTGACGCCGTCGGAGGGGAAGACGGACGTAGTCACGCCCAGCTCGGCGCCCATATTGGTAATGGTCGCGCGCTCCGGCACCGACAGCGTCTCGACGCCCGGGCCGAAGTACTCCATTACGGTCCCGACGTTCCCCTTGGTAGTCAACATCTTGAGGAGGGTTAATATAACGTCCTTGGCCGCGACCCACTCGCCCAGCTCGCCCGTGAGCTTTACGCCCACGACGCGCGGGTACGTCAACCAGAAGGGTCCGCCGGCCATCGCCACCGCCACGTCGAGGCCGCCGGCGCCGACGGCGATCATCCCGATGCCGCCGCCGGTGGGGGTGTGGCTGTCCGAGCCCAGCAGCGTCTTGCCCGGCGCGCCGAACCGCTCCAGGTGGACCTGGTGGCAGATGCCGTTGCCCGCCCGCGAGAAGTACAGGCCGAATTTCTCCGCGACGCTTTGGAGGTAGCGGTGGTCGTCGGCGTTCTCGAAACCCATCTGGAGGGTGTTGTGGTCGACGTAGCTTACCGAGAGCTCGGTCTCTATCTCGGGGACGGCCATGGCCTCGAGCTGGAGGTACGCCATCGTGCCCGTGGCGTCCTGCGTCAGCGTCTGGTCTATTTTTATGGCGACCTGTTCGCCCGGGCGCGGTTCGCCCTCGAGCAGGTGGGCGTCCAATATTTTTTGGGTCAACGTCTTCGCCATTCGCATTTCGCCTTTCGGCCCGCCGCTCAGCCGCTGTAGAGGAGGTCGAGGACCGCCTTCGATTTCTTGTCTTCCGGGTCGAGCTCGAGCGCCTTCTTGAGGGCTTCCGCGGCGCGGTAGTTGTCTCCCAATGCGAAATAGGCTTCCCCCAGCAGCGCGTGCGCCTGGGCGCTGCGGGGGTTCTTCTCCACCACTTTTTCGAAGTCCGCCGCCGATTTCTCTTTGAGGCCCAGCCGGGCGTTGGCCAGGCCGCGTTGGTAATACGCGATGGTGAAGTCCGGATTAGACGCCAGCAATTGGTCGAACGCGGCGACGGCATCCTTCAGCTTCCCGACGTGGTAGTACATCAGGCCGAGCCAGTAAAAGGAATGGCCGGCGGCGGGCTCGAGCGCCAGCGTTTTCTTAAAACACTCGATGGCCTCGTCCACCCGCGCCGCGCGGTAATAACATAGCCCCAGGAAGTAGTGCGCCGGCGCCGATTGGGGGTTGGCTTTCGCCGCCTCCTCCAGAACCGCCACGGCCTCGTTCAATTCCCCCCGGTGGTAGTGGGTTTGGCCGAGGTGGATTAAAACGTAGTCGTTGCCCGGGTCCGACGTCAACGCGCGGCGATACTTTTCCAGGGCGCCGTCCGGGTCGCCGCCGAAGTCGGCCAGGACCGCGGAGAAGAAGTGGCTCTCCCAGCAGTCGTCGACCGGAAGGCCGCAATAAGGGCAGAAGCGGAACTCCGCGGCGAGTTCGAAATCACAATTTTTACATTTCACGGCGTGCCTCGCTTTTTAATCTCCGGCCGCCTCGTCCTGGGATGCTTTGCGTAAACGCAAATATTCGTCGAACGCGGCGCTCAGCCGGCACAACGCGGCGCGTTCCTTGCGGGCCTCTTCCTCGTACACCGTCGCCAGCCGGTCTTTGCCCCACGATACGGCTTCGGCCAGCGTTTTCAGGTCGGCGAAGGCCTGCGCGCCCCGGCCTTCCCACGCTTTGGTCGCCTCTTCCCAGACGACGTCGAAGAGCGTGTCCAGCACCAGGAGCAATTCGTCCAGGCCGTAGCCCTGTTGGAGGCGCTTGCGGCCTATGTCGGCCACGTACGCGCGGAAGGGCGCCGGGTCGCCGGACAGCAAAGCCTGGCGGTAGGCGTCAAAGTGGACCTGTATGCGGGGCCGGAGGTCTATGGTCTCCATCTGACGATAGTGGTCCAGCGCCGACGCCCGGAGGCGCTTCGTCACTTCGTTGACGACGCACTCCTCGATGTCGAAAAGGAACGACGCCAGCGGCGAGGCTTTCATACGTCTATCAACCATTCCTTACCCTCTCCCCATATGAAGGCGTTGTAACTCTTGAGCTTGCGTTCGATTTTATCGACCCATTCCCGGCAGAACGCGGCCGGGTGGCCGCCGAGGGTGCGCGTCTCGTACGCCAGGCCCTCGTCGACCACGGCCAGGAAGTACTCTATGTCGCGCCGCGCGAGAGAGTGCGGCGCCTCGGCCCACGCCAGCAGCTCGCGTTCGACTTCCCGGTTGTAACTCAGATGGGGCGAGTCGGGCGACAGGTCCAGCGGCGGCGGGTTGGTGGCCGATTGGAAACCCTTGAGCGCCATGACGAGGTCGACGTACGAGTGCTCGTAGAACAGCCGCGGGAATTCGTACTCGATGACCCGGGCGGGGTTGGCGTCGTCGTGGCGTACGCGGTGTTCATTATAGCGCGAGAAATCCAGGCCGGTGAACTCGTTATAGATTTCCCTGTTGTGGAGCCGTTTTTCGCGCAGGACGCCCTCCTGGTCCAGGTTCAGGTCGCCGCCCAGTATCAAGAGGCAGATTAAGTGCTCGGGCGGCGGCGGTTTGCCGGGGGTTCGTCCCTCCTCGAGTTGCATCGAGAGGTGCAGGCTGTGCGGTTTAATTTCGGCGAACGTGACCGCGGCGGTGGCGGAGTCCGAGAGTATGAACGGGTCCGCGGTGGCCGGTTTGGAGAGGTCGCCCAGGATCTTGTAGCGGCCTACCGCGAACTCCAGGAAGCCGCGCACCCGGCCGCGGTACGGCGTTACGACGCGGTGGTTGTCGACGTGGCCGCCGAGCTTCCACAGGCGGCGGCCGAGGTCGAAGTCGTCGAAGTAGTAGAACCCGTCGAAGTCGGCGTCTTCCCCCGGGCCGGCGCCTATGATGTCGGCGCCCAGGGGGCTGAACTCGACCTCGTACCCCAGCGGCGCGCCGCCCGCCGCCCGGCGCTCCTTTATCCTCTCGACGTACGGCTCGAGGCGGTCGCGGCCGTAGAGTTCGTCGGCGATGAATATGGCCGCGACGGCGTATTCGATGTACTCCAGGTGCTCGTCGTAGTCGGCTACGCCCAGCGCCTCCATGATTTCGCCGATGGGGCCGAGGTTGTCGGCGACGTACTGCAGCGCGGCCAGCGCCGAAATCGCGTGTTCGTAGTACTTCTCGGCCACGCGCACCGCGCCCCGGAAGTCGCGGCGCACCCTCTCCTCGATTTGGTTGAATATTATCGTCTTTACGATAAGGCGGACGTATTGCGGGGCGTGCTTGACGGCGGCGGCCTCTTTCCGCAGCCATTTGAGCGAGGGAAGCCCCGATTCCTCCAGCCGGTGTTTGACGGCGAAGGCGGGCAGGCCCGGGTGGTCGAAGTACTCGCGGACCAGGTCTTCCACCGCTTCGCCCAGCAGCTCTTCCCGGGCGCGGACCTCGAGTTCGCGGAGGCCGCTTTCGGCGGGGACGTCCGCGGCGATGGCTACCTCGATCCGGTCTTTGAGGAAGTCGGCGACGCGGTCCGCCACCTCGACTTCCGGGGACGGCCTGGCCGCCAGGAGCTCGGGGCCGGCGGCGTAAACGTAGCCGTCCTTCGGGCCTTCCGCGGTTTTCAGCGTTACCTTTTGGCGCAGGTACAGGATTCCCTCGCCCTCGTATTGGTCCACTTGCGCGAGCGCTTTGGGGCTTACCCCCGACACCAGGACTCCCTCGACCTTCGAGCCGGCCTGGGGGACGACGTATGGGTATGATTTGAGAGACGCGACCTTGCGGTAGCCTTCGAGTACCGCAGCGGTCGTGCGCGGATGCTCCCCGGTGATTACCTGGTAGACGAACTCGTCCGCCAGGGTACCGTACACGAACAGGTAGACCCCGTCCGCGGCATCCCGGTCCCCCCGTAGAGGCGTCGGCATGTTTTGACCCGGCCCGGCCGGGCGGAGTTAGGCGAAGAGGTCGGACATGTGTTGCTTGGCCTGCGCGAGCATCTCCTCGTATGATATGGCTGTCGTCCGGCGCCCGGCGTACTGCTCCTCGACCCACTTCGCGATGGCCGTGATGCCCGGGTGGCGCTTGTCTACCTGCTTGTCGCCCTCGAGCGCGAGGTTCTGGTTGAGCCACAGGGCGATGCCCGCGACGCCCGACTTATCGGTGACCGAGATGCCGAGCGGCCGCCCCAGGATTTCGCCGGTGTCGAAGATGTTGTAAATTTCCTCGTTCTTGATGACGCCGTCGGCGTGGATGCCGGCGCGGGTAACGTTGAATTCGGTCCCGGCGAACGGGTAGTTGGAGGGGACGGGCCAGCCCATGTTCTTGCTGAAGTAGTGCGCGATTTCTTTTATCGCGGTCAGGTCCATGCCGCCGGTGTTGCCCTTGAGGCTCGCGTATTTTACGCACAGCGCCTCGAGCGGCGAGTTGCCCGTCCGCTCGCCGATACCCAACAGCGAGCCGTTGGCGTCGGCACAGCCGTACAGCCACGCGGCGACCGGGTTGGCGAGAACCAGGTGGAAGTCGTTGTGGCCGTGGAACTCGAGTTGTTTGTAGGGGATGCCCAGTTCGGTGCGCAGGTAGTAGACCATCTTGGGAACGCTGCGCGGCAGGGCCGCCTCGGCCCACGGCACGCCGTATCCCATCGTATCGCAGATGCGGATCTTGATTCTCATGCCGCTCTCTTCGGAGAACCGCATGAGGCGCTCGCCGAACGGGATGACCGTGCCCCAGAAGTCGGCCCGGGTCATGTCCTCGAAGTGGCAGCGGACCTCCTTGAGGCCCGCCTCGGCGGCGGCGCCGATGACTTTCATGAAGCCTTCTATGACCTGCGCCCGCGTTTTCTTGAATTTCATGAAGATGTGGTAGTCGGAGATGGACGTCAGGATGCCGGTTTCCTCCAGGCCCATTTCCCGGACGAGCTCGAAGTCGGCCGGTACGGCCCGAATCCACCCGGTTATCTCCGGGTACTTGTAGCCGAGCTCCTGGCACTTGACCAGCGCCTCCCGGTCCTTCTCGCTGTACAGGAAGAACTCGGATTGGCGCACGACGCCGTTCGGCCCGCCCAGCCGGTTCAGCAGCTTGTAGATGTGGACGATGTCTTCCACCTCGTACGGCGGCCGGGCTTGTTGGCCGTCGCGGAAGGTGGTGTCCGTCACCCAGATGTCCTCGGCGGGAGCCAACGGCACCGTTTCGCCGTCGAACGCCAGCTTAGGGACTTCGGAGTACGGGAACTGGTCGCGGTAGAGGTTGGGCTCGTCGACGTCGACCAGGGGGTGCTCTTTCTCGCCCTTCGGCTTTTCGGCCTTTACCGTTTGGAGCCAGGGGGCTTTCCAATCGTGCTTTTTAGCTGTCATATATTCCTCCGTTTCGCGCGTTGTTGGGAATCGCCTGTTTTTCGTTTATTCTCACTTAGCCGCTGCGCCGCCTCGAGCCGTTCTATCGGGTCAACCCCAGGGCCGCCAGGTAGTGGTCGGGCTCGACGCCGGGCGTATCCGCCTTCGTTTTACCGTAGAAATCCTCTATGGCTTCGTTCACCGGCCGGGGTTCGTACGGGACGCCGACGATGGCGCCCTCCAGCTCCTCGAGGCCCGCCCGCGGCACCATGGTGAAGTCGCCCGTTATGGATACGTCGTCGATTACGTCCTCCACCACCTCGGCGTAGCAGCTCAGCAGGCCGCCGGGTGCCTTGTGGACGCCGTCGACGAAGCGGACGCCCTCGCGGACGCGCGTCTCGCGCGCCGCGGGGCGGCGTATCTTCCGGAACAGGAACTCGTCGGAGCGGAACCGCGCCTCGAGTTCGCGCATCTTGGCGCGCAGCTCGTCGTCGGGCGCCGCCTCTTCCAGCGGCCCCAGGACCTCCGCGAACCGGCGCTTGAGCGCGGCCGTCACTTCCTCGCGCGGCACCAGTCGGCCCGTCTCCCGGCGGAGGGTGGTGAGGTTTTCGGCAAGCGACTTGTAGAACTTGTCGCGGAATTTCTCGTCGGGCACTTTCAGGATGCGGGGCATCAGCTCGTAGTCGAAGTCCAGCAGGATGCCGCCCACGAACGCCATGCAGGGTCCTATGTCGGCGCCGCCCTCGCCGGCTATTTTGCGGCCTTCCCGCGTCACGAGGTCGTTGATGGGCCGGAACGATACCTCTACCCCCAGGTCGCCGTAAGCCTCGACGGCGGGCTGGGAGAACTTGCGGTAGACGCCGTCCACGGAAGGCGGCACTAGCGGATTATCCTTGCGTAGTATCACCTGGTAGAAGACCTGGCTCGAGTCGAGGAGCGTCGCGCCGCCGCCCACCTCGCGCCGCATTACCTCCAGGCCGTTCCTCAGGCAGAAGTCCAGGTCGATGACCTCGCGCGCATCCTGGAAGTAGCCCACGCACGCGATGGGGGAGGCGGGCGAGACCAGCATCAGGCCCTCGCGCCCCAGGTGGGCCAGCGCGTGGAAACAGAGCATCGAGTCCAGCCTGGGCCGCAGCCCCAGGTCGTAAACTTTCATCGTTACTTGATCGCCTTCCATACCAGGTCGAGGAGGTTCGACACTTTGACGCTGCCGTTGTCGCTCGCCTGCGCCGCCTGGCGGAGCGTGAGCTCGCACGTCGGGCATACGGTCACCAGCGCCTCCGCGCCGGTGGCCGCGGCCTGCTCGAGCCGGGCCTGCGCCAACCGGCCCGAGAGGTCCGGCGCGGAAGTTATTATCCCGCCGCCGCCGCCGCAGCACCGCGATTGGGCTTTGCTGTTTTTCATCTCGACGAGCTCGAGCCCCAGCGCCTCGATTATTTGGCGCGGCGCGTCGATGACGCCGGCGCCCCGGCCCAGGTGGCAGGGGTCGTGGTAGGTGACCTTGGTACCCAGCTGCTTGGGCGACGCGTCCGCGAGCCGTTCGGCGATGACCTCCAGCGCGTGCTTGGCGTCGCGGCCGTACTCCTCGCGCAGGAACGTCGTGCACGTGGGGCAGAACGTTATGAGCTCCTGGCCGGGGGTGAGCTGTTCGAACTTCTTCTTCTGCTCCTCGAGCTCGTCGAGGTATCCCAAACTCTTGAAGATGTAGCCGCAGCACGTCTCCTCGCCGATGGCCGGGTTTATCCCCAGCCCCTCCATGACGCGGGTGAAGAGCTTGACGAGGTTGGGGCGCTGGCCGTAGGCGCAGCCGAGGTACAACATCGCCTCGCCCTCGCGCGGCTTTATCGCCTCCTCCTCGCCGTAGATGTTTCCGGAGGTCATTACTTTTTCGACGAGCGCTTCGTGCACCGGGAGCCGGAAGCCGGCCTTGACGAGGTCGGCCCGGGCCGCCTCCACGATCGGCGCGACCTCGATCTTCGTCGGGCACCGCCGCGTGCAGTCGAGGCACATCGTGCAGGAGTAGAGCGCTTCCACGACCCCCTCGTCGGGCGGCAGGTCGTTTTGTAGGATCGCGTAGGAGGTCATAAGGCGTCCCTTGGCGCCGGCGCTGTCCCAGCCGAGGTCCACGAAGGTCGGGCACACCGCTTTGCAGTAGCCGCAGTGGGTGCAGGCGTTGAGCTCGGCCTCCCACTTCTGCAGGTTTTCCGTTCCCGGCCCGTACTCGCGTTTGCCGGTCTTGTAGCGGAGGAAGTGGATGACCCCCGGCTGGTCCCAGTCGAAGATCTTGCCCGGGTTCAGGATATTGTTGGGGTCGAGCGCCCGCTTTATCTTGCGCATCGCCTCCAGCGAGTCGGCGCGCTCCTTCTTGAAGTACGGCGCCTTGGTTATCGACACGCCGTGCTCGCCGGTCACGGTCCCGCCCAGCGCCAGGACCGCGTCGAAGACCTCCTCGTTGGCCTTCTCGGCCCGCTCCCACACGTCGGCGTCGGTGGGGTCGATGATGAACTTGGTGTGGAGGTTGCCGTCGCCGGCGTGGCCGTACGTCGGGATGAAGATCCCCTCGTACTTCTCCTGGATATCGTGGAACGCCTTCACGGCCTTCGGCACCTGGGAGGGCGGAACGGCCATGTCGTCGGCGAGCATGACGGTGACCATGCCCTCCTTGAAGCGCGACAGCGCCGGGATCATGGCCTTGCGGCCCTTCTGCAATTCGGCGATTTCGTCCGGGTCCTCGGTAAACTTGACGTCGACGGCGCCCGCCTTCCGGGCCACGTCCGCGACGATTTCGATTTCGTCCTTGACCGCCGCCGGGTGGCCGCTGACGCCGATGAAGAGCAGGCCTTCGCATTCCGGCAGGGCGAGGTCCGTGGCCTTGTTGATGGCCTGGATGCAGATGTTGTCCATTATCTCGAGCGAGGCCGGGATGAGGGGGTGGGCGATGACGTCGGAGACGCATTGGCCCGCTTTCTCGAGGTCGTCGAACACGGCCATCGCCATCGCGGTTTTCTCGGGTAGCGGGACGACGCGGAGTATGACCTCCGTGACGATGCCGAGCGTGCCCTCCGAGGCGACCATAAGGCGGTCGAGTTGGTATCCGGAGGCGTTCTTCATCGTCCGCGTGCCGCTGTGGATTATCTCGCCCGTGGGCAGGACTATTTCCAGGCCCAGGACGTAGTCGCGGGTGGCGCCGTACTTGACGGCGTTTACGCCGGAGGCGTTGTTGATCACCATGCCGCCGATATTCGCGACGTCGCCCGAGCCCGGCGCCGGCGGGAAGAAGAACTTGTCCGGCTTGAGGTGGGCGTTGAGCTCGGCGTAGACGACGCCCGGCTCGACGACGACGTAGAAGTCCTCCACGTGTACCTCTTTGATCGCGTTCATCGGCTGCATGTCGAGGACGATGCCGCCCTTGATCGGTACGGCGTGGCCGCACAGCGACGTCCCCGCCGCCCGTGGCGTCACCGGGATCTTGTGTTCGTTCGCCAGCTTCAGTATCTCCGAAACTTCCTGCGCCGACTTTACGCGCACTACCACGTCGGGTTCGTGGAGGTGGATGCTGGCGTCGGCCGAATAGGCCCGCAGCTCCACCGGCGAAACGCTATAGCCGTCTTCGCCCACAATATGCTCTATCTTCTTAAGGATTACCTTGTCCATGCCAACCTCCGGCGGTGCCCGGCCCGACGGCCGAGCCGCGCGGTTAAGATCCTATCATCGGAATCGACATCGAGCCGTTCATCATAACCAGCACGCGCGCGCCCGCGCCCTTCGCTGCCAGCGCGTCGTCGAATGCTTGTTGAAGGTTTTTATAGGGTTTTATGAAAGCTTTTTTTAGGGTCTCGTCGTCGAGGTCGGTAACGCCCCACATCTCGCCCTTGACGGCTATTTCGGCCATCTTGCCGGCTTTGTGCCAACCCAGAACGTAATCCTGGTCCAACTTGGCCACGGTATCCTGCGGCGTGTCGCAGCTCGCGAGCAGCTCCAGGAACGCCTCGTCGCCGACGCCCATCCGGCACTTCGAGACCATAATGAGGGTGCCGCCCGGAGCCAGCGCGAGCTTGGCGTTGTCGAGCGCCTTCTGCGACTGGTAGAGGTCGATATCCATGGGGTAGGGGGCGACGCTCACGACGACGTCGGCCTCCCCGGAAACCGGGACGCAGAAGATTTCGTTGGCGGCCTGTATAGCGGCGTAGAACGAATCGTGGATATGCCCGGCGGTCGCGGCGTAGATGCGGTGCTCGCCGTCGAGGACCGTCATAATGGAGAAGATTTCCTTGTCGGCGATGGTCTTCAACGCGTCGATCATATCCTCGTGGACCGGGTTGCCCTCCAGCGCCAGCGCCTTGGCCTCCGGCCGGAGGGCGTACTTGTGGTTTTGCGTAATAGTTTTACGGGAGGCGATGCCGGGCAGGAAGGCCTTGCGGCCGCCGGTGTAGCCGCCGAAGTAGTGCGGCTCGACCGAGCCGATGATGACTATTTTATGCGCCTCGACGCCGGCGCGGTTGACGTACATCTCCGTCCCGTTCTTCGAGGTGCCGATGTGGACCATATCCTCGTCGGCGTCGGCGTCGTGGATAATTATCTTATCCTTGACGTCGTCGTACAGGCCGCCGAAGATCTCGCGCAGCTCCTCCTCCGTCGGCGCCCGGTGCGCCCCGGTGGCGATGATGTAGGAGGCGTTCACGCCCTTCAAGTCGCCTTTGATGAGCTCGAGCACCCGGGCGGTGGGGGTGGGCCGGGTGGCGTCGTTGACGATGAACAGTACGTCGCGGGCGTCGGATAAAAAATCGCCGAAGGCCTTGGCGTTGATGGGGTTGGCCAGCGCCTCCGCCAGGACATGCCCTTCGTCCTGGCCTTCGACTTCGTTGGGATAAACCACTTCGGCGTCGTCCGGCACCTCCAGCGGTACCGTCTCCTTGCCGTAAGGGACGTCGAGTTTCACACTACCACCTCCGCCGGCGGGCGAGCCGCGTTCGCTAGCCGCCCTCTTCGGCCTTCTTCATCTCGGCTTCCATCCACGTCGCGACGGCGTCGCCCTGCATGAGGGCCGCCTTCTCGCTCTCCCAATCGGACGGTTGGATGACCATAATCCAGCCGCCGCCGTAGGGGTCCTTGTTGATGAGCGTGCTGTCGCTCTCTAAATCTTCGTTGACCTCGACGATGCTCCCCGATATAGGCGCCACGAGCTTGCCCACCCATTTCGACGACTGGACCTTACCGCAGGTCTCGCCGGCCGATACGTCGTCGTCCTCGAAGGGGAGGTCGACGTAGACGACGTCGCCCGCGGCTTTTTGGAAGAAATCGTTCATGCCGACGCGCACGCGGCCGTCGTCCTCCAACTTGGCCCACGCGTGCTCGCCGTGGTAGTACAGCTCGTCCGGAAGGTCGTAATCCTCGATTTTCATCTGGCTCTCCCGCGCTTTAGCTTTATACGAAACGAACTTCCTGTTCGGCGATTCCGTAATTAATACTCCTGCGGCAGCTTCGACAGCTCCTCAAACGAGAACGCCGGGCCGTTGACGCAGAGGCCGCACATCTCGCACTTTAGCTTCACTCTATTAATTTGACGAATTCCTCCGGCGTCAAACCCGCATCCCGGATAATTTTGCGTAACAATCCGACGCGTACGTTTTTGTGGTCGGGTACCGAGAGCCGCGGTAAAGGCCGTTCCCCGTGTTTCAAAATTATATGGCTTCCCCGTTGGTGGTCTACGTAGTACCCCAACTTTTCGAGTTGCTTCACTAAGTCCCGACCCGATATGTCGCGAGGCAACTTCGCCACGATTATACCGGGACCTCGACTTCGAACTCAGCCGGGACGGGCTCGCCGTGTTTCTTTAAACTTTCAATGTAACCGGCTATGGCCTCTTGAATATTCGCGAGCGCTTCTTCGACGGTGCCGCCCTGGGAGTGGCACCCGGGCAGCGACGGGCAGCTGACGACGTAACCGCCGTCTTCCACGTCGGGTTCGATAACTACGCGGAACTTCATGGCGCACCCCTTTGCCTTTAATACTCCTGCGGCAGCTTCGACAGCTCCGCGAACGAGAACACCGGGCCGTCGACGCAGACGTACCTGGGGCCGATGTTGCAGCGGCCGCACATCCCCACGCCGCACTTCATCCGCATCTCGAGGCTGGTGTAGATCTGCTCCGGCTTCCAGCCCAGCTTGTCCATTACGGGCAGCGTGAATTTTATCATAATCGGGGGCCCGCATATAAGGGCAATCGCGTCGTCGGGGGGAAGTTTCTCCTCCTCCACCACCGTCGGCACGAAACCCTCGCGGCCGCTCCACGTCTCGTCGCCGCGGTCGACGGTGAGGTGGAGCGTGAGCTCGGGCGACTTCTCCCACTCGGCGAGTTCGGGCTTGTACAATAGCGCCCCCGGCGAGCGCGCGCCGTAGACCACCGTGAGCTCGGCGAAATCTTTGCGGTTCGCCAGCACGTACTTTACCAGCGAGCGTTGCGTCGTGAAGGCGAAGCCGCCGCCGATGACCGTCACGTTCTTGCCTCGCAACTCTTCGAGAGGCCAGGTGTTCCCCAGCGGCCCGCGGATGCCGACGGCCGCGCCGGCGGCCAGGCGGTGCAGCGCCCGCGTTACCTTGCCCTCGGTGTTGAAGACGGTGAACATCAGCTCGTCGCCCTCGGTGGGGGAGGAGGCGATGCCGATGGGCGACTCGCCGTAGCCGTAGAGCGAGAGTTCGGCGAACTGGCCGGGCAGGTAGTCCCACCTCGGGCCGTCGCGGAATTTGAAATAGAAACTTTTCAGGTCCGCGGCGTCGGTCTCGACGACGACGCGCTCCAGCGTCGTCGGGACCGGCATAAGCGGCGCTTCATGCAACTTGCTTGGGGTCATAAATGCGGCATCCCCGGCAATTACCTTTAAACGTCAGTCGTTTCTTTTCTTCGTCGTATTCGCAATCGTCGGCGCGGCAGGCGATGGTAACGACCAGGCCCTCGACGTACGTCGTAAGGGTCACTTCGCCGTCGCCGCCGAGGAACGGCGGCCGGGGCGCCCGGCGGACCTCCACCAGTACCCCGGTTTGGTCGCCGCCGCACTCGCGCAGGACGGTAGCGTCCTCGAACGCGCCGAAGGTCTCGCCCCCGGCCTCGATCTCGACGCGCGCGTCCACGTCGTTAACCCGCCTCCGCCGCCAGGCTCACGGCCTCGCGGATGTCGACGTTGACGGGGCACGCGACGACGCACCGGCCGCACCCCACGCACAGGTTCTCGCCCCAGTTGTCGTGGAAGTAGTAGAACTTGTGCAGGACGCGCTGGCGGTAGCGCTGGGCCTTGCGCTCCCGCGGGTTGTGGCCCGAGGCGTGCAGCGTGAAGGGCGATTGCGTGCACGCGTCCCAGAAGCGGAGGCGTACGCCGCGGCCGTGCTTGCCCTCGTCGGCGACGTCGAAGCAGTGGCACGAGGGGCAGACGAACGTGCACGCGCCGCAGCTCACGCAGCGCGAGGCGACCTCTTCCCACGCGTCGGCGCCGAAGTTCTCGTACAATTTAGGGCGCGTCGCGTCCAGGTCCCACAACGGCGCCATCGCCTCGGCGACATTCGCGTAGATCGCTTTCGCTTCCTTGAGTTCGGCGTCGGACGCCTCTTCGATCTTCGCCGCTTTCAGGAATTCCTCGCCCTTGCTCGAGGCAGCCTCGAGTACGAGGTCGTCGCCGGCCTCGTAGGCCATCACGTCGGCGCCATAGGCGTCGCCCGGGCCGCCGCCCACGGAAGTACAGAAGCACGTCGGCGCCGGCAGGCCGCACGCCCACACGACGAGTACCGTGTCGTCGCGCCGGCCCAGGTAATTGGGGTCGCGGAAGCCGCGTTCGCGGTATACGCGGTCGACCAGCGCCAGCGCCCGGGCGTCGCAAGGCCGCACGCCGACGAGCAGGCGCTTGCCTTCCGGCGCCGGCGCGGGGCGGCCGTCGTCGTCGTCGTAGCTCAGGAACGCCTCGAGCTGGGGCAGCGCGAAACCCTTGACGCTGACCGTCGTCAGTAAGTAGCCGTCGAGCGCGACGTCGCCGCCTTCGTACGGCGCGAAGGTCCACCCCTCCGCGGCGCGAGCCGGCGCGAAGACCTCGTAGCCGGCGGCCTTCGCGGCTTCCAGGGACTTGGGCAATTCGCTTCTTTTTACCTTAACGGCGGCCATTTACAAGAAACCCTCGTTGGAGTCGTCGGGTTGATACGTCGCGAGCGGTGGCGGCGCTTCCGGGTCCAGGCCGGCGACGTAGCCGAACTTCTCCTCCACGTCCTTGACCAGTTTCTCGGACAGGACCCGCAACGGTATGTTCATGGGGCAGGCGCGCTCGCACGCGCCGCACTCGACGCAGCGGCCCGCGGTGTGGAAGACGCGCACGAGGTGGAACGCCACCAGGTCCTCGGGCGCCGTCGCGGGGCCTATCCACGCCGGGTTGCGCTGCTCGGCGAAGCACTCCTCGCAGTAGCACGCCGGGCAGACCTGCCGGCAGGCGTAGCAGCGGATGCAGCGGCCCAGCTCCTCCGCTATCCACGCCCAGCGCTCCTCGCTCGAACGCGCCTCGTGCTCGCGGACGCGCGCGTAGGGGTCGGCCTCGGGCGGCGGCGCCGCTTCGCCGTAGGTAACGTCGGCCAGCGGCGGCTCGAGCCGCGTACATACGGCGCAGCTCGCGTCGACGCAATCGCTCAGCGGCAGCCGCTCCTCGCCGCCGTCGGTGGTCGTCACGACTACCTCGTCGCCGTCCACGCTTGCGTCGCGGACGCGGTAAGCGCCGACCGCCTCGTAGACCTTGCCGCGGTCCACCATCGGCGCGCAGTTGACGCCGATCACATATATATCGTCCCGGCCGAATTGATTCTCCTGGATATAGGTCACGAGCGCCCGGGCGTCGCACGGCTTCGCGACGACGGCGACCTTCCGCGCCTTCGCGGCGTCGAAGTCGCGTCGCCGGCGGCGGTCCCGGATGTATTCCAGGACGTAGCGCGCGAGGCCCACGCCGCAGTACCGGTTCCACACCAGCTGGTCGGCGCCGGCCTCTTCTTTAACCAGCGCCGGCCGGGCCGTGAGAGGGAGCGTCCCCGCGGCGAAGCCGATTACGACCTCGGCCTCGCCGGACGCGAGAAGCTCCCGCGCTTTCGCTCGGATCTCTTTTTCCACCATTATAATGGCGCCGTTTAGAGCCTCTTAACCTCTCGCCGTATGTCGTCCAGCGTCGTGCGCGGGTCCTGCGACTCGACCATATCCCAGAGCTTTTTGAGGTCGTCGCACGCGTACTCGTCGCAGTAGGCGCAGTTGGGGATATCCTTCTCGCGGCAGCAATCTTTCATCTTGCACAGCGAGCACCAGGTGAAGAGGCGCTTTTCGGTTTGAACGCAGCTGTAGCAGACGAGGTCTTCCGCCGTGAGCGGCTCGTCGTCGCTCGACCATTCCGCGGCCGTCTTCGCGAGGAGCTCGGCGTCGCCTTCTCGCGTCCCGACGTAGGCCGGGCACGCGGCGCAATCTATGCCGCAGAACGCGATTATCTTTCCCGCGGCCGTCACGACCCCTTGAGCATTTGCCGGATTTCCTCGAGCGTCGTCTTGGCGCCGACGGACATCGACCACGGCTTCTCGAGCTTCTCGCACGGGAAGTCGTCGCAGTGGGCGCAATTTTCGACGCCTTTTTCGAGGGCGCAGTGCCGGACGTCGCAGTCGAGACAGAACTTCGTTACCCTCTTGTCGGTGTAAATGCAGCCGTCGCACAACAGGTCGTCCGCCTCGAGGGGGGAGTCCTCGGAGGACCATTCTTCGGCTTGCTTCGCGAGCGCTTCCTCGTCGCCGGCCTGCGTCGCCTTGAACGCCGGGCACTCGGAGCACAGTATCCCGCAGAACGCTATTAACTTGTCGTTCGGCATGTGCTATACTCCTTTAGTAGGAGGTTAGCATCTATGACACGCGAAGAAACATTAGCCACGGTTATCGCCAAGCTAAAACGTTTGCGCCTTAGCGATTTGAATATAATACTCGTCTTCGTCAGCGAATGGGACTCGTGGCGGGCGACATTCGAAACGCTGGCGGACGAAGACCTCATGGCCCAAATCGGCGACGCGGACGGGACGGCTTCCGCCGCAGAAGCGTACGCGCGCGTATTACCCGGCGATGGTAAACTCAAAGCACTCCTTCTGAACGGATCGTAGTGACGTACTGCGTGGTTTATCGCTGTCTGATTATTCGCTACTTACCAAACGGAATATTATAGTCGAATCGAGCGTAATAATACGGCCGGGTTATATGTTTAGGAGTCGCTAAACTGCTTATCCAATAACATACCTACCTTCGCATATATATCTTTTACGGTTTTCGCTTTTAACCCATACTTTGAACCTACTTTTGAAAGGCACCGGTTTTCAACTCGTTCGTTAGCTCTAATCCAAGCGTCGTCGTTAAAATACTTTTCAGGGTCGGGCTCTGGATTCTCCGCGAATTCTTTTTCTAACTCGTTATAGACGTCCCATTCTAACGGGGTTATAACTCTTACCCGGAAATTACCAGCGGCATCGAACGATGCATCGTATTTCTTGCCGCCCCTTATTTTCGATATTTCTTCTTCGTATTTTCGCCTTTGTTTTTCTATTGTATAGCCGCCTTGGATACCGACTGCGTTTTCGTCTAATGGAAATACTATATTTTTTTTGTTATCACCCTTCGTTTCAATAATCAACCACTCGGCGTATTTAATACCGGCTGGGGTTTTTAATACAGCGTACTCCGCGTTATTTCCGTAATCGTAGAGAGGGAAACCAAGCCACTCCTCTATTCGCGATTTTTCCGTAGTGTATATATACGTAGGCGTATCCCAATTGTCGCCTAACCCTTTTTTTGTTATAATATCGCGAACGAGTTTCCCCTCAGAGTTTACCGTATGCTTAACTTTATTTACTATAAAACTGTCATACGTAATCGTTACCTCTTCCTTCTTAGAGCAATTCGCAGTAAACGTTGTTAATAGCACACTTATAAAAACAGTATATCTGAACCCTCGGTAAACCATCTTCTCGAACAACATGGCCGGTCCTCCTCCTTTAATAAAATCCTATTTTAAAGTTTAACTCCGTAATCCTTCACCATCCGCCGCGCCGGCCCGAGCTCGCGGACGCGCTCCACGACCGTCTTGATTACCTCCGCGTACTTGCCGCCCTCGCTGGCCGAGACCCAGGAGAAGTTGAGCCGCCCGGGCTCTATGCCGAAGTACTCCACGAAATCCTTGAGCAGCGTGAAGCGGCGCCGCGCGGCGTAGTTGCCGGCGATGTAGTGGCAGT
>CBFCYS010000042.1:0-17229 GCA_965602215.1 uncultured bacterium | reverse complement strand
CTGCGAGTTGCACCATATGCCGTCGGCGCGGCCTGCGGCGTAGCGGTCCGCAAGGAAGTGGTACCACTTCTTCCAGGGGTCGGTGGAGAGGAACGATATTATAACCGCCGGGACGCCGGCGCGGCGGCCCGCGACCGCCCCCCACAGGTTGGCCGCGGTGAGCTGGCAGTGGAGTACGTCCGGCCGGGCGGCGGCCAGGATTTCGCCGAGCGCGCGAAGCCGCGCCCGTCGCGGCCGGTGGGGAATCAGTACCAGGCTGCCGAGCAGGTCCGGCGTAACGGCGCGCGTCCGCCCCTCCTCCGTTATCAGCATAACGTCGTGGCCGCGGTCCCGCAGGCCCCGCGCCAGCAGGACGATTTGCCCCTCGGCGCCGCCGACGTCGAGCTGGCCTATGTAGATTGCTACCTTCAAATTAACGGGTACGATTCCCTAGCCGGGGAAGGGCGGCCGGCCTTTCGGCTCTTGCGCTTCCGGAGGCGCCGCCGGCTCGGCCGGCGCCTCTTCCGCGGTGGCCGGTTTCTCTTCCGGTTCGGGTTTCTTCTTCGGCAGACGGTAGAGGGTGGCGACGGCGACGTCGAACGCGCGTTCGTCGGCCTCCTTGCCCCACACCGCGTAGGCGGCGATTATATGGCGCCGCTCGACGTCCCAGCTCCCGGCGACGAGGGTGAGGTTTCTCTTTTCGCCCGGCGCCAGCGACGCCACCGTCTCGCGGCTCGCCCGGCCGGTCTTTATCCCGCCGGTCGCCGCCAGCGACACTTCCACGTCGCGGAGGGTTTTCTCACCCACGTTTTCGAGCGAGACGTTCACCCGCGGGCCGCCGAAGACGCGGTCGATGCGGACCTTGAGCGGCATCGTGCCGTGCCGCTCGCGGAGGCGGGTGAAGGCCGCGGCGCCGGCGACGGCGTAGTCCATGCAAGTGAACTCCTCGCCGCGCCGGGAATACAGGCCGCGCTCGAAGTCGTGCCAGAAGAGCCCCTCCAGGTTGCCGCGGCCGTAGAAGCCGTTCACCGCCGCCGCGTACCGGTCGTACATCTCGTACGGCTGGTTAACGTTCGGGTTCCACTTGTTCTGCAGTAGGTAGCGGTCGACGCTTATCCCGGGGAGTGCGTTCACCTGGCCCTGGTTCAGGTATTCGGGCCAGCGTTTTATGAGGTAATCGAACTCGTCCTTCGTCGCCTCGTACAGCATCACCATGCAGTAGTCCACGCCGGCGTCGTTCAACATCAAGATATCCTGGCCGTGCTGGTGTCCCATCTCCCAGCCGAGGGTGAAGGCGAACAGCGGCTTCGTAATGCCGGCCTCTTCTTTTATCCGTTTTACCGTCAGCGCCACTTTACGGGCGCGCCACCACTGCCACAACGCGATCATCCGCTCGTCGCGGCTGCGCAGCTTCGTCACCAGCCACCACATTTGGCCATCGAGCGAACGCGCGTCCCAGTCGTCCGGGACGTCGAGCGCGAGGTCGGTGACGAATTCGTCGGCCAACTCGTAGCCGCCGAAGCCGGTTCGGATGTAATCGAGGCCGACGTAGTCGTAGTGGGGGTCGTTCTGGAGCTTGCGCGCGAGCTCGACCACCTGCTGAAAGCGCTTCTCGTCGTTAAGGGATATGTGCAGCGTGTAGAAGAATTGACCCTCGACGAGGTTGCGCGAGAACTTGTAGGGGAGCGGGACCTGCGTCTTGCCGTAGGGCAGGAACGAGCCGAGCCAGCCGCCGAACTTCAGGCCCCGGCCGTGGCACTCGTCGGCCAGCTTGGGCGTGAACTCGAGGTTGTAGCGGTACCACGGCTCCTCCATCGTCGGCGCGTACATCGCCTTCGTTATGCCCACCAGCGAGAAGAACGCGTCCGCCCCCATGAACTCCGCCCAGTCGGCCAACGCCTTCCAATCGCGGTTTTCGCCGGGCGACGCCACGCGCAGCCGCTCCCACTTGCCGTCGGACTCGAGCGTTACGACGCAAAGCGGCTTGGCGGGCCGCTTGGGTTTGCGGCCGGCGACGGCGAAATCCGCGGCCGCCTCCACCGGGCCCGAGGCGGTATCGGCGACGACCTCGGCGCGGTACTTGCCGAGCGGCGGATTCCAGGGGATGGGCCAACGCGCGACGAAGACGCCGTCCTCCCGCTCGCGCCACTCGAGCTCTTTTA
Source organism: uncultured bacterium (assembly GCA_965602215.1). Taxonomy (GTDB): domain Bacteria; phylum RBG-13-66-14; class B26-G2; order WVWN01; family WVWN01; genus WVWN01. Next base: position 15,088 of record CBFCYS010000042.1, on the reverse strand, counting down.
TTTTACCGACCGTCGTCACGGCCTCGCCGCCGCGCGTTATAACGCCCCGTACGTTCTCGACGGCGACTTCTCCCAGCTCTTCGCGGTCGACGGCGACGCGGACCTCGACCACGTCGTAGCGCAGGTACGCGGGCTGTGACGTCGTTACGACGAGGGGGCCGCTCGGCTCCTCGACGGCGGTGGGGGCGGTGCCTTCGGGGGGTTTTTTACCGCACGGGCCGCACGAGAGGAAAAGCAGCGCCGCGAGCGCGGCCGCCGTCGCGACGGCGGCTGCCGACCAACGGTGACCCGAAACGCGTCGCGACATATCCTCCTCGTTTATCCGGGGTTAATCGTGAACCGCACCGCGACGCCCGTCAGCGTCGTCGGGAGGTGAATTTCGGCGAGGGTGTCGGCCAGCGCGGCCGCGTCCTCTTCGGCCGGGGGCGGCTCGAGCGCGACCGCGGCCGGGTGCCCCGCGGCGTCGACGACGAAGGAGACGTCCGTTCCGTATTCGGCCTTGATGAGCTCGGGGGACACGGCCAATAGCGTATCGTAGAACGGGAAGGAGTTGTACTGCAGCGCGCGGAAGAGGGCGCGGTACTCCTCCTCGGCTACCGGCTTGCCGCGGCGCGTCGCCGATAGCCGCTCGTACGGGTACGGTATCAGCGTGACGGTCGCGGTGAAGTTGACGTTGGCCGCCGCGGGGGAGAAGACGAGGCGGGCCGCCCGTTCGGCGAAGGGGGCGTTCAGCTCCCCCGGCGCGCCCGCCGCCGCGGCCGCGGCCGTGGCGCCGCGGTCGTCCAATATGAACTCGAGCTGAAGCGTGAGCGGCGTTACCAGGTACGGCGGCGACGCCTCCAGCGTGAACGGCCGGGCGATGGTCGGGACCTGCTCCGCCAGCTCCGCGGCCAGCGCGTCGCCGAACCCTTCCGGGAGCTCGGCATCCTCGGGCGTGCGAAGCACGGTTACGGCGCTTACCTCGGCGCGCGGCAGCCGCGAGACGGCGGCGAGGCTCCAGGGAAACGCCGCCGGCGCGAGCAGTTCCTGGTCGGTGGCGAAGACGAGCCGCCGCTCCAACCCCGCGACGTCGGGCGCCGCTCCGTCTTCGGGCGGGGGTACTTCCACCCGGCCGCGCGTAGCGCGGTGTTTGTAAAACCCCCACAGCGCGAGGCCCAGAAGGGTGCCGATGACCAGGCCGTAGCTCACGGCCCGCACGACGCGCGTGGGGATGGTTTTGTGGCGGATTATTACCACGGCTCGAGAACGTAACCCGTTCGGGTGAGCGCCGGTTTACTCATATTCCTCTTCGCCGCGCAGGCGGGTGAAGTCGGCGAACGAGAGGAACAGGTCCGCGAGCAGTTGCATCAACGCCAGCCGGTTGGAACGCAGCCGCTCGTCGTCGCACATCACCATGACCTCGTCGAAGAACTTATCCACCGTAGGCCGGATCGTCGCCAGGAGCTTAACCGCCTCGTCGTGCTCGCCGGCGGCGACCGCGGCCCGCACCGCGGCCTCGGCCTTGCGGTATTCCTCGAGCAGCTCCTTCTCTTCGTCTTCGGCCAGCAACGCTTCGTCCAGTTCGCCCCAGGCCAGCTCCCGCTCCCGGCCCTGGCGGAGGATGTTGATGGGCCGCTTGAAGGCGATGGCAAGGGGGATGTATTCGTCCCGGTCTTCGTAGAGGGCCGCGAGCGCCGACAAACGTTTGAGCAGGTCCGCCGGGCGGCGCGCCGGCAGCGCGAGGACCGCGTCCACCATGTCGCCGCGGAAGCCGCGCTCCAGGAAGTTCTGGCGGAGGCGGTTTAGCACGAAGTCGACGACGTCGGCCGCGGCGTCGTTGCCGTTCGCGAATTCCGCGGCCTGTGCTACGGCGTCCTCGACGGTCAGCGCCGCGAAGGGCCCCGCGTCGTCTTCGAGCAGCAACCGGCAAACGCCTATGGCCGCGCGCCGCAGGCCGAAGGGGTCCTTGGCGCCGGTGGGGCGGTGGCCGGCGGCGAAGAGGCTCACCAGCGTGTCCAGCCGGTCCGCGAGGGAGAGCAGCCGGCCGAGCTTGGTCGCCGGCAGCGGGCCGTCCGCGGCGACGGGGCGGTAGTGTTCGCCTATCGCTTCCGCGACCGCGCCCGGCTCGGCCGCCGCTTCCGCGTAGAGTTTGCCCATCTCGCCCTGGAGGTGGGCGAACTCTTTCTCGCGGACCATCTGCGACGTGAGGTCCGCTTTGCACAACGCCGCCGCCCGGGCGAGGTCGCCGCGCTCCTCGGCCGTCAGGCCCAGCCGTCCCGCCAGCGCCGCCGTCAACTTCCCGAGGCGGGCCGCCTTGTCCGCCACCGTGCCGGCCCCCTCGGCGAAGACGACGCCGTCGAGCGCCGCCGCCATATCCGCGAGCGGCGTCTCCCGGTCGACCTCCCAGAAGTACGCGGCGTCGGCCAGCCGGGCCGCCAGGACGCGCTCCAGGCCGGCGCGGACGTTGCCCTCGGCCTCCGGGCGCGCGTTGTGCACCGCGAAGAATCGCGGCTCGAGCTCGCCCTTTTTATTTCGCACCGGGAACAGGTGAAGGTAGCCGAGCATGGCGGCCTCGACCACCTCGGCCGGCAGCGCCAGGTACTTCTCGTCGAAGTCGCCGGCGACGAGCGACGGCGCCTCGAGCTCGTCCAGCACGCGCTCGAGCGTCCACTTTACGTGGTAGTCGGCCTGCTCGAAGTGATCCGGCGCGACGCCTATATTCTTCAATTGGGTTATGACCCGCTGCCGCCGGCCTTCCGCGTCTACAACGACGCCGAGTTCTTTTTCGTAAAATGTTTTTAGTTTATCCGGGTCTAAGGCGCCGTTTTTATCGAAGACGGCCGCGAGGTCTTTCGGCCCGGGGGCGATCGTCCGGTGGCCGTACGATTGACTGCCGGCCTTGGGCCCCGCGTATTCGGCGGGGACGACCGCGCCGCCGTACAGGCACGCGAGCCACCTTATAGGCCGCGGGAACGCCACGCCGGCCTGAGGCCAGCGCATCGTCCTGGGGAAAGGCAGCGCCGAGATTAGTTCGGGTATAAGTTCGGCCAGGACCTCCGGCGCGGCTCGAGCCTCCGACGCCACGTCCGCGGCGAGGTATTCACCTTTGGCCGTCTCTTCAAAGAGGAGGTCTTCGTCTGCTACGCCCCACTTTTTTAGGAAACCCCGGCCGGCGGCGGTGAGCTTGCCGTCGGCGTCGTAGGCGACGCTCTTCGGCGGCCCGACGATGCGCTTGACCTCGCGCTGCTGGTCCCCGGGCACCCCTTCGGCGACGACGAGCAGGCGGCGCGGCGTCGCGTAGGCCGATACCGAAGCGGCGGGCAGCCGCGCCTCGGCCAGCCGTTGAGCGGTCAGCTCAGGCAGCCGGATGCGGGCGTCCGCCACCGCGGCGGGCGGCAGCTCCTCGCAGCCTATTTCCAATAGCAGGTCTTTGCGTTTATTCGTTGTCATTTCCCCCGAGACGCTCTTTCTCTCTTTCCAGCCAGGCGCGCGCGACGGCCCGGGCGAGGTTGCGGACGCGGGCGATGTAGTTCGCGCGCTCGGTAACGCCGACGGCGCCGCGCGCGTCGAGCAGGTTGAACGTATGGGAACATTTCAGCAGGTAATCGTGCGCCGGGTACGCCAGGCCGGCCTCGGCCAGCCGCCGGCACTCGGCCTCGTACATATCGTACAGGCGGAAGAGCATCGCGACGTCGGCCTGCTCGAGGGCGTAAACGGATTGCTGCCGCTCCTCCTCCTGGCGTATATCGGCGTACGACTTGTCCGCGCCCCAGGTTACGTCGTAGAGGCTGTCGACCCCGGCCAGGAACGCGGCTATGCGCTCCAGGCCGTAGGTGAGCTCCACCGCGACCGGGTCGCAGTCGTACCCGCCCATCTGCTGAAAGTACGTGAACTGCGTTATCTCCATGCCGTCCAACAGGACCTGCCAGCCGAGGCCCCAGGCGCCGAGGGTGGGCGACTCCCAGTCGTCCTCGTCGAAGCGCAGGTCGTGCTGCTCGGGCTCGACGCCGATGGCGCGGAGGCTGCCGACGTACTGGTCCATAACGTCCTCGGGGGCCGGTTTCAATATGACCTGATATTGATAGTGGAGGTAAAGGCGGTGGGGGTTTTCGCCGTAGCGGCCGTCGCGGGGGCGGCGCGCCGGCGATACGAACGCGGCCCGCCACGGCGCCGGGCCCAGCGCGCGCAGGAAAGTCGCGGTGTGGAAGGTCCCCGCGCCCGACTCCACGTCGCCGGGCTGGACGATGACGCAGCCGCGCTCGGCCCAATACGCCGCGAGGGCGGCGGCGAGGTCTTGCAAGGATTGGGGCTTTTCGTTCACGGTTCCGCCTTTTCGGTTAAAACCGCGCCGGTGACGTTTAATATAATATTTTTATCGGGGTTATTACAAATAAAAAGGCCGCCGGCGCGGCCTGACCGTCCCGGGCGCCGGTAGTCCCTAATCCGCGACGTCGACGTTGGGCCGCTTCTCGCCCCGCCAGGATTTGAACGCGTCCACCAGCCCCTGCGCGGCCTCGCGGGGAGAGCGGTGCCCCGCTACCGCCGAGATGACGGCGACGCCGTCCGCGCCGGCGGAGAGGACCGCGCCCACGTTCTCGGCGGTTATTCCGCCGATGGCGATTATCGGTATCCGTATTTCGCGGCGGGCCCGGTTCAATTCTTCCAGGCCCACGGGCGAGACGCCCGGCTTGGAGGCTGACGGGAAGATGGTCCCCAGGTACACGTAGTCGGCGCCTTCGGTCTCGGCTTGAATGGCCTCTGCCACGCTGTGGCACGAGACGCCTATTTTGAAGGGAGGCCGGAGGACGGCGCGCGCGGCCGCCACCGGCAACGAGCGGCCGGCAAGGTGCACGCCGGCGGCGCCGGCCGCCAGCGCCACGTCGGCGCGGTCGTTGACGTAGAGCGCGGCGCCCACACGGTCCGCGATTTCCCGGATAATTTTAGCCAAAGGAAAAAGCTCGCCGGCGGAGGCGCCTTTAAGGCGTAGTTGGACCGCATCCACGCCGCCTTCCAGCGCTTCTTCCGTCAGCGTTAGCAGTCGCTTCTCGTCGGGTTCGTCGGGCGTAACGAAGACGACTTTCATCGGACTACGCCCTCGGTGGGGCTCGAGGCGGAGGCGTACGGTTTCCTGGGGATGCGGCCCGCCTCGAAGGCCAGTCGGCCGGCGACGACGGCGTCGCGCATGGCCTCGGCCATCTTAACGGGGTCCCGGGCCTGGGCGACGGCGGTATTTATCAGTATGCCGTCAATGCCGAGTTCCATCGCGCGGCAGGCGTCGGACGCGGTGCCCACGCCGGCGTCCACGATGACCGGGACCGAGACCGCCTCCATGATGAAGCGGATGTTCAGGTCGCCCTGGATACCCATACCCGAGCCGATAGGGGCGGCGAGCGGCATCACCGTCGCGGCGCCCGCGGCCTCGAGTTTTTTTGCCATTATGGGGTCGTCGTTGGTATAAGGCAGGACTACGAACCCTTCCTTGACCAGCGTTTCGGTCGCGCGCAACAGTTGTTCGGTATCGGGAAGGAGCGTCTTCTCGTCGCCGATTACTTCCAGCTTCACCGTATCGGAGAACCCCGCGGCCCGCCCCAGCTTAGCCGCGCGCACGGCCTCGTCGGCGCTGTAGCAGCCGGCCGTGTTGGGCAGGATTTCTATTTTATCCGTATCGATGTAATCTAAAAGGGATGGCTTTCCGGCTTTGACGGCGTCGAGGTCGATGCGGCGGACGGCTACCGTAACCAGCTGCGTGCCGCCGGCCTCGAACGCTTTCCTCATCACGTCGAGGTCGTCGTACTTGCCGGTTCCGAGGATAAGCCGGGACGTATATTCTTTGCCTGCGATCTTCAGGGAAGTCATGGTGTTTTGCCTCTTGTTTCAATTTAATATTCGCGTATACGTTAGATTCCCAGGATAATAGCACATTTGCGTCGCGGCGACAAGGGGAGTGAAAAAACGGGGCCGCGCAAGCAGCCCCGTCAAATCGCTTTGGTCATCGAGCCGGAGGTTACATACCGCCTTCGGTCGGTTCGCCTTCCGGCGCCGGTGCTTCTTCACCCGTAGCGGGTGTTTCGGGGGTAGCGGGCGTTTCGGGAACCGGTTCCGCAACCGTTTCGGGGACTACTTCACCTGTTTCGGCTGTTTCTACCGGCTCTACTTTCTTCTTGCAGCCTACGAGCATGAGGCCGCCGCAGGCAAATAAAGCGACTAGTATAAAGACTAATAGGTTCCGCATTTGCGCGTAACACCTCCTTATATGGAATTATTATTGCTTACTCGAATGCAGTATATCAGCAAGCCGGTAGGGTGTCAATATTTTTTTACCGGATTTTAGGCGAAAACCCGCCCGCGCGCGGTGCCGGCCGAAAACCGTTTTTCCAGCGCCGTTATTACGTAAATTCGGCGCGGCGTTGGTTCCGCGGCTCGCCAAATACGCGTCGGCGGGTTATTGGGGGGGGGCGGCGGGGGGATTTTCTTCCCGCGCTTCGCGTTTGCTGCGGCGTTCGTCCAGGAAGGTGAGTACGAAGAGCGATATCGCGCCGGCGGTTATGGCCGCGTCCGCGACGTTGAAGACGTACCAGTGCCAGGGGCCGGCGTGGACGTCGATGAAGTCGACCACGTACCCGAGGCGGAAGCGGTCTACCAGGTTGCCGGCGGCCCCGGCGAAAATCGAGGCCGCGGCGAAGGACGCGGCCGGCTTGCCCGCGAGCCGCGTGAAGAGGTAGCACAGCAGCCCTATCGCTATTATGGAGAGGATAGTAAAGACCAGCGGCTTATCGGGCAAAATGCTGAAGGCGCCGCCGGTGTTGTGGGATAACGCGAGGTTGAAAATATGGGGGATGACTTCGACGAGTCGGCCGGGCCAGAGGTGCTTGAGTACGAGGCACTTCGTAATTTGGTCGGCGGCTACCAAGGCCGCCGCGAACGCGCCCCCGGCCGCGTAGCGGCGAAAGCCGCTTAGCCCTTTTCGGCTTCGGCTTGGCATTTCACGCATAACGTGGCGAAGGGCAGCGCTTGCAGCCGGGCCGGCGGAATATCGCCGCCGCAGGTGTCGCATTTGCCGTAGCTGGCGTCGCGGATACGCTCCAGCGCCGCGTCGAGTTCCTTTAAGCTAAGGGTTTCCCGCGTTATCAGCGAGGCGACCTTTTCGCGTTCGTCGGACTCGGTGGAGATGTCGGCGGGGTGAGACGTGAAGGCGGAGATGTCGCCGCTCGCGTCCCGCTGCGTCCGGGATATCGCGAGCTCCCGCAGCATGGTGATGTACTCCAGCTTCTTCTCCCGCATCTCGACGAGGAGTTTTTCGAACTTCTTGCGTTCCCTCTTGTTCATATTCGACCTCGAGTTGAGAGCGGGGGCCGCCCTCTCTTTATTTTCCCAAGCGGTCCATTACGCCCCGGCATCGTTCGCACAGGTCCGGCCGGGCCAGGTCCTCGCCCACGGACGGCAGCCGCTGCCAGCACCGCGCGCACTTTTCGTCGGACGCCGCTTCGACGGTCACGGCGACCGCGTCTGCGTCCCCGCCGCTTCGTTCCAACTTGACCTGCGACGTGATGAAGTAGGCCGGCAGGTTCTCGGCCTCGGCGGCCAGCAGCTCGTACGCGTCGCCGTCCGCGGCCAGCGTTACTACGGCCTCCAGCGGGTGGCCTAACGACCCAACCGCCCGGGCCTCCTCCAACGCCTTGAGGACCGCCCCGCGCACCTCCAGCAAGCGCGCAAATTTCTCCTCCAGCGCGTCGTCCTCGGCGGTCGCGTCTACCTCGTCCCACTCGGCGAGGTGGACGCTCTGGGGCTCGCGCTCGTCCGCGGGGAGGTGCCGCCAGACGTCCTCGGCCGTCAGCGGTATGACCGGCGCGACGAGCTTGGCCAGGCCGCGGGCCATCAAGTACAGGCAGCTCTGGGCGGCGCGCCGCGCCGGCTCGTCGGGGGCCCCGCAGTACAGGCGGTCCTTTATGACGTCCAGGTAGAACGCCGAAAGGTCGACGGCGCAGAAGTTGTGGACGGCGTGATATAAGACGTGGAACTCGAAGCGCTCGTACGCGCGCCGCACCCGCCGCGCGAGCCGGTTGAAGCGTTGCCGGGCGAAGCGGTCGAGCTCGGGCCACTCCCCGGGCGGCAGCGCGTCGCGGCCCGGGTCGAAGTCGCCCAGGTTGCCCAGCAGGAAGCGGGCCGTATTGCGGACGCGGCGGTACGTCTCCACGACCTGGTCCAGCAGCTGGTACGAGAGGCCGATGTCGGTGCGGTAGTCCTCCGACGCCACCCACAGCCGCAGCACGTCGGCGCCGTACTTCTCCACCACCTCTTGTGGTAGGATGGCGTTGCCGGCGGACTTGTGCATGGCCTTGCCGTCGACGTCCAGCATGAAGCCGTGCGTGATGACGGCCCGATACGGCGACGAGCCCTCGGTGCACAGCGCGACCAACAGCGAGAGCTGGAACCAGCCGCGGTGCTGGTCCGAGCCCTCGAGGTAGAGGTCCGCGGGCCACGGCAGGCCGTAGCACTCGTTGAGGACGGCGAGGTGGCTCGCGCCGCTCTCGAACCATACGTCGAGGATGTCTTCCGATTTGCGCCAGCTCGAGCCGCCGCACTTCTCGCACGTAGCGCCGCCCGCCAGCTCGTCGGCCGGGGCGCGCCAGTAGCCCTCGATGCCTTCCTTCGCGACCAGCGCCTCCACCCGCGCCAGGAAATCGTCGCCCAGATGGAGCTCGTCGCAGGAGGCGCAGTAGAGCGCCGGGATGGGGACGCCCCAGCTCCGCTGGCGGCTGATGCACCAGTCGGGCCGGCTCTCCACCATGCCGACGATGCGCTGTCGGCCCCAGCGCGGAAGCCACTCGACCTTCTCTATCTCCTTCAGCGCCGCGCCGCGGAGGTCGCCCGCCTCCATCGAAACGAACCACTGCTTCGTCGCCCGGAAGAGGAGCGGGTTCTTGCAGCGCCAGCAGTGCGGGTAGGAGTGCTCGAGCTCCTCGTAGTTGAGGAGCGCGCCCAGCTCGCGCAGCCGCTCGACGATGCGCGCGTCGGCGTCGAAGACCAGCGTGCCCTCGTAGTCCGGAACCTCGTCGGTGAAGCGGCCGCGGTCGTCGACGGGCGAGAGGACCGGCAGGCCGTACTGCTGGCCCGCGTAGAAGTCCTCGGCGCCGTGGCCCGGGGCGACGTGCACGACGCCGGTCCCCGCGTCCAACGTCACGAAGTCCGTCGTTATGACCGGCGAAACGCGCTCGATGAAGGGGTGTTTGTATTTGACGTCCGTTAGCTCGGCGCCTTTATATTTTTTTATGATTTTATATTCGGCGAGGCTGGCCGCCGCCATCGTGCCCGGCAGCAGGTGTTCCGCCGTTATGTAGATAGCGTCGCCCGCCCGCGCGGCAACGTAGTCGTAGCCGGCGTCCACCGCCGCGGCCAGGTTGGAAGGCAGCGTCCACGGCGTCGTCGTCCACACCACGAGGTACGTCGGCGCCTGGGCCCGCAGCTCGTCCAGCCCCTCGACGACCTCGAGGCGGACCGTCACCGCCGGCGACTTCACGTCCTTATACTCCAGCTCGGCCTCGGCCAGCGCCGTCTCGCACGAATAACACCAGTGCACCGGTTTGAGCGCGCGGTAGACGCGGCCGTCGCGGGCCATCGCCCGGAACGCGCCCAGCACCGTGGCCTCGTAGTGGGGCTGCATCGTGAGGTACGGCGTCTCCCACGTGCCGAAGACGGCGAGCCGCTTGAAGTCCTCGCGTTGCAACGCGATGAACTTCTCGGCGTAGGCGCGACAGCGCGCGCGGACCTCCGCGGCCTCGAGCTCCTCGCCCTTGGCGCGGAGCTCCTTCATTATCTCGTGCTCGATGGGCTGGCCGTGGCAGTCCCAGCCCGGGACGTACGGCGCGTCGAAGCCGGCCATCGTCTTCGACTTCACGACGATGTCCTTGAGAATTTTGTTGAGGGCCGTGCCCATATGGATAAGGCCGTTGGCGTAGGGGGGGCCGTCGTGGAGGAGGTAGACGTCGCGGCCTTGCCGGGCCTCGCGGACCTTGCCGTAGATGTCGACCTCCTCCCAATACGCGAGAAACTCGGGCTCGCGTTTGGCGAGGTTGGCCTTCATCGGGAAGGCGGTCTTCGGCAAGTTGAGGGTATCTTTGTAGTCGGTCATAGCTGCGCCTCCGTTGCTCGAGGCGGCGGTAAGCCGCGTATTTTACACGAGTGTCGCCGTTAAGTCAAGTTAAAATTCCTGTCGTAATGGGCTGTAATATAACGAAAAAGCCGGCCTTGGGGCCGGCTTGGGTTTTACTTATTGTGTTTCTTCTTAGGGCATACTTGGCCGGCCCGACCGGGGTAGGTCGATAATTATAATTATGGTGTTGGTCGGCTGGTAGTGGGGCATATTCAATACCTACTTCTTACGTGAATATATAACATAAAGGCGCCGCGGCGTCAAGGAGTACCTGAAACCGGCCGTTTTAACGGCCGGTCGCTCACCCGCGAAGCGTGAGCCGCCGACTTCAGTCGGCGGTATGGGAGACACGATACCCCGGCCCGCTAAAGCGTGCCGCTTACGCTACGCGGCTCAGTACCGTCCGCTAAAGCGAGCGGTTTCGTAAAGCCGCCCCAACCTATCTCGGGTTAATAATTATTGCTTTCCAGATGCCGAAAGCCGCTACTTCGCCGACCCATTCCCCGCGGGCGATGGGCACCGGCCCGAGCCAGAAGTAGGGGTCCGTTTCCTTCCGGGGCGTCGAGCCGGGCGGGACCAGTACGTACGCTTCGAAAGTAAAAGCCTGCGGCGTGTTTCGGTCTACCGCGGCAGCGGGGCCGCCGTTTAGCATTAGGTAGTACTTTACGGTGTCGTGGTGCCACCCGCCCACGACCACTCGCGTTACCGGCGGCAGCGTGCGTAACGCCGCGGCAAGTTCTTCGGCCCCGGGCGCCGAGCCGGAACGTACCGAATCGTCGAGGAGGTTTCTCGCCTCGCCGCCGGCGGCGGCGGCGGCGGCCAGCGCGACGGCCGCCGCCGCGCCCGCCCAGGCCGCTTTATTCCCCCAACGGCGCATTTTGTCGGCGGCCGCGCCGGCCAACCCGCCGACCGCCAGCGCGGCCAGCGTCGCGACGTAATTTAACACCCGCGTCGGCAGCGGGAACCGGGCTTTATAGCAAGCGACGAGGGCGAGCGCGCATAGCACGAAGAAGAGGCCCGCGCGTTTAGTCTTCGCCGCGGCCGCGACCGCGCCGGCGACGACGAGCGGCCCCCAGACCGCGAGGCCGCCCGCGCCCCAGGTTTTTTCGTCCCGCAGCGCGCGGCCTTGCAGCCTCAGGTATTGGCCCATCCCGCCCGGGCCGAGGCGGGCGTTGTATTCGTTCGCGAAAAACTGTTCGCCGCCGTGCAGTATAACCGGCAAGTATAGGAGCGCCGTCAGCGCCGCCGCGCCGAGCCAGGCCGCGGCCCAAAACCGGAGGGCGCTCTTACCCCCTTTGAGCGTAATAATGAAGTCGTACGCCGCAAGCGGCAGTACCAACAATAGGCCCGTCGGGACGGCGTAGAGAGCGAGGGCGGAGGATAGGGCCGCGACCACGGTCCAACGCCTACCGCCCCCGTCGTGTCTCTGCTCTATGCTCCACAGCGCCAGGAGGCAGAGGAAAATCATGAGCGAGTAGCCGCGGGCTTGGACCGAGTAGTGGACCGGCGACGGCGACACGGCCACGAACGCCAACGCGGCGACGGCGCCGGCCCGGCCGAACCACCGGCACGCTATCGCCGCTACGAGCACCATCGCGCCGGCGCCCGCGAGTAGGTTGGGCAGACGCAGCGACCACGGCTCCGGGCCGAACGCCGCCGCGCTTAATTTAACGAATAGGGTGTTGAGGAGGTGGTTGTTGGGAAGCTGGTACGAAGAGAGCGCTTCGCCGAAAGGCCGCGACGCGAACATCACGTACGTCGTGGCCTCGTCGAGCCGGATAGCGTCGAACAGGTGGCCGACCCGGAGGGCGATGCCTAAAGCGAAGAGCGCGGCCGTCGCGGCGATAAACGGCCACGCGTCGGCTCCGCGTACGCAACTGCGCCACGAACTAACCTCACCCATACTGCCGTCCCGCTCCCCGGGCGTTACGTTAAACGCTCGGCTAAAAGCTCCGCGACGTCCTTGACCGGTACGTCGGCGTTGAGGTCCTTCAGGCCGTCGTCGAGCATGGTGAGGCAATACGCGCACGCGACGGCGACCGTCGGCGCGCCGGTCGCCACCGCCTGCTCCGCCCGCTCGACGTTAATGCGCTTGCCGAGCGTTTCCTCCAACCACATCCGGCCTCCGCCCGCGCCGCAGCAGAAGCCGTACGCGCGCTTTTTATCGAACTCGGCGACGTCGCCGGCCGCGGCCCGCACCAGCGCCCGCGGCGCGTCGTAAATATCGTTGTACCGCCCGAGGTAGCACGAGTCGTGATACGCGACGCGGGCCGGCTCGAGCTGGACCTTCAACTTCCCCTCCTCGATTAAATTAAGCAGGAACTCGGTATGATGGTATACCTCCAGCTCGCAGCCCAGCGCGGCGTACTCGTGCTTGAACGTGTTGTAGCAGTGCGGGCACGTCGTTATCAGCTTCTTGATGCCGTACTGCGCGAAGGCCGCGGCGTTCTCCTCCAGTTTCATTTTATATAAATACTCGTGGCCCAGCCGGCGGAACGCCTCGGCGCAACAGCCCTCCTCCTCGCCCAGGACCGCGTACGAGACGCCGGCGGCGCCGAGCAGCTTGACCATGGCCTTCGCGATGCGTTGGCCGCGGTCGTCGTACGAGCCCAGGCACGATACCCAGAAGCAGTACTCGGCCTGCGCGCCCTTCCCGAAGGCCGGTACCTCCAGGCCGTTGGCCCACTTCATCCGCTCGCTGGAGGGCAGGCCGTAGGGGTTGTTGTTGCGCTCGACGCCGTTCATGGCGGCGTTGAGCTCGTGCGGGACGCGGCCCTCGTTGAGAACCAGGTCGCGCCTGAGGTCCACTATCTTGTCGACGTGCTCGACGCTGATGGGGCAGTGCTCGACGCAGGCTCCGCACGTCGTGCAGGCCCACAGCTCGTCGTCGCCCACCACCGGCCCGGCCAGGCCCACGCCCTCTTCTTTCTCGGCCGGCGTCTTCGCGAGCTTCACTATCTTCAGGCCGTAGCGCATGAAGTCGTGCTTGAGGTCGACGACGACCTTCTTGGGCGAGAGCGGCTTGTCGGTGTTGAACGCCGGGCAGTTATCCTGACAGCGGCCGCACTCCACGCAGGAGTAGAGGTCGAGCAGCTGGCGCCAGGTGAACTCGTCGGCGCGCACGACGCCGAAGTGGTCGGCCTCGTCGTCCTCCACGTCGCAGTCTTTCGCTATCCCGCGGGGTTTTAAGTTCCGGAAGAATTCGTTAAAGGGGCCCGCCAGGAGGTGGAGGTGCTTCGACATCGGGATGTATACCAGGAAGACCAGCAGCGACAGAAGGTGAACCCACCAGCTCGCCGCGAATAGGCCGAACCACGCCGGCCCCGCGAGACCCGCGGCGGCGAAGAGCGCGGCCGTAGCCGAGCCGGCGGGCATGTACCAGGGGCGGGCGCCACTCGAGGCCAGCAGGTACCCCTCGTTGATGAGGTCCGTGGCCATCAACGCGAAGATGAGGAAGAGGATGAAGTAGGCGCCGAAGCCGCCCGTGGGTCCGGGCGGCCTGAAGACAACCCGCCGGAAGAACGCGACCACGACCGCGAGTATTACCAACACGACGAAGACGTCGAAGATTAAGTGGTACCAGGCGGCGCCGGTGACGTACGGGACGTCGAAGCCCTCCCGGAAGCTCTCCACCATGAAAACCAGGTTGGCGACGACGAGGACGACGAAGCCCCAGAAGATGAAGAAGTGGGCGAGCCCTATGGCCGGCTTGCGCAGGACCAACTTCTGGCCGAAGACCAGCGCGAGGAAGTCGAGGAACCGCCGGCCCGGGCGGTCGAAGCGGTTCTCGGGCCGGCCGGCCGTGAGCATCAGGACGCGCTTGACGCACGCGTACGCAAATAGAATGAACGCAACGGCTACGAGCAGGCCGGCGAGGGCCTCGAGCGCGGCCGAGCCGTGGGTGGGTGCCATAACGTGCTCCTCTCCTGGCGGGTGTTACTTAACGATTAAAATAAGATAGCCGGGGCCGCGCGGCAAGCGAAAAAGGCGGCCCGCCGGCAATCGGTTTTCGCCTATAAGAAACAAGTCCTTGACAACGGCGGCCGGGCATCTTATTTATTGGCTGGCGATATTATTGAGATTAATTTTTTCGGCCGGCCTTAACCCGGAATGGAGGTCGCGGTATGAAAAAGATGGGCGCGTTTATAATTGTCGTAGGGGTTGTCGGCGCCGGGGCCGTCGAGCTTCCGTCCGGCAGTTACTCCCACGTCGAAGCCTGCGGCGATTATCTCCTCGCCTTCACGCCGGGCCTCAGCAACCGTTTCTTTATGCTGGACCGCGACGGCGACGTGGTGACGGACAGCGCGGAGGCGGGGCTCGGGTACGAGTCGTACGTCACCGGGGCCGTATCGCCCGACGGTCGGCGGCTGGCCCTCCTCGTCGACGACGCCGTCCGGTCCTTCGTCGCGGTCATGGGCCCGGGCGACGACCGCCTCGAGTTCAAGTACGACTATAGTTGCGGCGCCCCCGTGTGGGATAAGGACGGCGATTTATGGTACGCCGCCGGCGGCCTCCTCTACAAAAACGGCGAGTCGACCGGCCTCGGCGTGAAGTCGGACCATATTTCGATTTCCCCCGACGGCCGGTATTTAGCCTATGCGCCGTACCTTTGGCTTCCGACCGACAGCCGTTCGCCGGCGTCGCTCGAAAAGTTCGACGCTATCTACCGCCTGGACCTCGATACCGGCGCCAGGGACGTTATCGCCGACAACCGCGAGTTCATTATCCCCTTCTACACGACGACGGGCCACATAATAGCCGGGTGTTGGGAAAACGAGATCTGGATGTTCGAGCCGGGCGGCGAGGGCACGATGATATCCGAGGGTATACACCCGGCGTGGTGCGCCGAAACGGAGTCGGTGTTGTTCGTTAAGGCCGGCCCGGAGGCCGACGGCGAGTACATACCGGAATCCGAGATTTGGCTCTACGAACTCCCGGGGAACTTGCGGCAGATGACGG
>CBFCYS010000041.1:0-17318 GCA_965602215.1 uncultured bacterium | reverse complement strand
TGAACGTAGCGATGGAATAAGGAGGCACCGGCATGCTCAAGAACAACGCGATAAATATTTTGGGGTTTTTTGCCGTACTGGCTTTGTCTTTACTTTTTCTGGCGCGCGCCGCGGCGCCGTCCGAAACGCAACCGAAAAACCCGATCAGTTACGTCGCCGAACGGACGCACACAGTCATTATAGAAGCGCGACCCCCCGACGCCATTATAATTCAAGCCCTGCCCGCGGACTATTAAAAGTATCACTCCCCTCTCCTAGCGCGGAGCCCGCCCCTCGGGGCGGGCTTTTAAAAAGCCGGAACAAGATAAAAAATTATAGGCTTAAAACGAATTAAAAACGAGCATTAAGAAAAAAACTTGACATTAAGAATTCTTATGGTATTATATAATACGTTAAGGAGATGAAGATTTATGGATAAAGATTTAAAAAACAATCCCGAAAATAAAGGGACCGCAGAAGATAAAACAAAAAACAAAACGGGGCCCCCGCCGATAAAATTCGTCATAGAAAAGACTAAACGTTTAGAGGAAATAACTTTCGGCGATATACCGCCCGGATTAACTGCCACGGATATAGCGCTCGAAGAATAACAACCTTTTATAATACTCAAGCTATGTTTTTTAGTTGGCCCCTTAAAAGGGGCCATCGTATTTTCAAAGAGGTGAGAATAAATGTTGAGTTTTCCCGTACGTATTAGGGACCTTGTTCACGGATTCGTACACCTAACAAGGTTGGAAGAAACAACGATTGACCACGAATTATTCCAAAGGCTACGGCGTATCGCTCAAAACGATTTAGCGTCTCACGTATACCCTTCTCTTAACGTAACGCGTTTCGAACACTCGCTAGGAACACTATGCGTTGCGGGGAAAATGGCCGAAAATTTAAAAAATACACCAAGCGGGTTATACGACGCATATTTGAAAGCATGTGGTTTAGACGACGACGGATTACAACAAAGTATTAGGTTGTACGCTCTTTTGCACGATATTGGACATATGCCGTTAAGCCATGTTTTCGAAACCGCTTTCGGTGATTTCGTTACTGAAAACCGAAGCGGGGACGAGGAACAAATAGTAATCGAAGAGATCGAAAGGTGGACGGACACTAAAGGGTATTCTAAAATCCACGAAGCTTACGGCGCAAAATTTTCGGAAAAAATAATAGAAGACGCCAAAGTCGAAGAACCTATTAAAAGTACGGTATTGAGGCTTTTAACCGAAAAGCAAATACCACGGGAAGACCCGTTAATAGTTATTAAGAAAATGATAGATTCAGATATTGATGCGGACCGTATAGATTCTACTGCAAGGGATGGGCTTCTTGCGGGCGGTGAATTCGGGCGGTACGATATCGCCCGCTTGACGACGGCCCCTCGCGTTATCGAAAACGGCAGTACCTGGGAATTAGCTTACTCTCATAAAGCAATAGGTCCAATTGAAACGTTGTTATTAGAAAGGTGCCGAACGCATACGTGGATACACTTCCACCACCGCGCCGTTGCTTCAAAAGCGGCGGCGAGAATTGTAATCGCTACCCTGATAAAAAATAATATAATTAATCCCGATTCCTTTTCGACGACGAACTTAAAGAACCTAATTTTTTACGACGACTTCTGGCTATGGTCTTTAATAAGGTCCCACGAATTAGGGTCCGAACCGTACGATTCCGCGCGTAAAGCTTTGCTAACGCGCGATAAAAAACGCGCCGTACCACTCTGGAAAAACCGTTTCGAATATAAAGATGCGCAACAAATGTTGTATGATAAAGCGCGAAGGAGAGAAATAAAAGTAAACGAATTAAACCGCGAATATGAAAAAAACCTTACCGAAAAAATCGGTTTTCCGGCAAAAGTCTATTGGCTACCCTTTGAACCTAAAAGCGAACATAGAACTCTCCTATTTAACGACGAAACTGGGGAGCGCAAAGAAGTTTGCGAGCTTTCCGTAATCCTTGAAAAACTAGAAGAAATTTGGGCATGCGAACCACAGTTTTATATAATTCTAGTTGGCGATTTAAAAAACGCAGACAAGGATTATTTATTAGAACAATGGAGCGATATCTCTTCTGTTTTATTACCTGCGGTTTAGTTAAAAACCTCGCAACTCCATACTTAAATTTAACCTTCAAAACGCATATCACTCGCACATATTACTAACGATAGCCCCGACCCCCTGGCGGGCGTTCCGGGGGGCCGAACGAACACGACCTTGATCGAGGCCATACCCGCATATTAATACGCAACTCCCCTCTCCTAGCGCGGAGCCCGCCCCTCGGGGCGGGCTTCACCATTCGCACGGCCGGGCAGGCCGGGGCCCCGCCGACGCCGGCGGCCGGGCTCGAGTCTTCCTAATCACTATACGCATACCACCCCGCTTCGGGAATCCGCCCCCCCGTAGCCCTTTTGGCTATATAGTTTGACATACATCGTTTGATAACTTATAATTATTGTTTGGGAACGCCTAAACGGCGGACCTTTTCCGCTATGGGTTTATTCAGCAAAAAAAATAAACGCGCCGTCGTCGTAGGCCTGGACGGCGTGCCGCATTCGCTGGTGGAAAAGCTTGCGGCCGACGGCACAATGCCGCATCTGGCCGAGCTCGGCGGCTCGAGCCCGTTCGCGCGGATGACGGTAACGCTGCCGGAAATTTCGGCCGTGTCGTGGCCCTCCTTCGCCACCGGCCTGAACCCCGGAGGCCACGGCGTCTTCGGCTTCACCGAGCTCAAGGCCGGGACGTACGATGTCCGCTTCACGAGCTCGGCCGACGTCAAGGCGCCTTCTATTTGGGACCGGCTGGGCCGCGTCCGCAAGCGCGCCGTCGTCATAAACCAACCGTCGACGTACCCGGCGAACGCCATCAACGGCGCCCTCGTGGCCGGCTTCGTGGCGGTCGACTTCGACCGCGCCATAATGCCGCCGCCGCTCCGGGCGAAGCTCCGCGCGCTGGGCTACGAAATCGACGTCGACACCGTGAAGTGCCGCGAAGACCACGACCTCCTGCAGAAGCAGCTGATGACGACGCTCGCCGGCCGCCGTAAGGCCGCGACGTTCCTCTGGGAAAACGAGGAATGGGACTACTTCGAAGTAGTCGTCACCGGCACCGACCGCCTGCAACATTACCTGTGGGACGCGCTGATGGAGGAGGCGCACCCGCGCCACGGCTTCTGCCTCGAGTTCTACCGCGAGGTGGACCGCTTCGTCGGCGAAATGTCCGGCCGCGCCCGCGACGCCGGAGCCGCGTTCTACCTGCTGTCCGACCACGGCTTCTGCGGCGTCGAACGCGAAGTGTTCCTGAACACCTGGCTTGGGCAGGAGGGGTTCCTCTCCTTCGACGGCGGCAAGAACGACTCCCTGGCCGCGCTGGCGGCCGGGACCCGCGCCTTCGCCCTCGACCCCAACCGCATCTACGTCAACGTCGCCGGCAAGTACCCCCGCGGCGGCGTGCGCCCCGGCGACGTACCCGCCGTGCTGGCCGAGATAAAAGAGGGCCTGCTGGCGCTGAGCTACAACGGCCGCCCGGTAATAAGAAGAATATTCCACCGCGACGAAATTTACGACGGCCCGTACGCCGCGAGCGGCCCCGATATGGTCGCGGTGGCGCACCCCGGCTTCGACCTGAAGGCGCACCTCGGCAAGGCCGAGGTCTTCGCCGAGACCAACCTGACCGGGATGCACACCTACGACGACGCCGTCTTCTGGTCGGCCGAGCCACCCCCCGCCGACGTAAAAATTACCGACCTGGCGGAGCTGGTGTTGGCCAATTATTAGTGCCCCCCGTATGTTCTCGCGAGCGAAAATAACAATCATTTTAGGAGGCGCGTTGGCGTTGGCGCCGGCGGCCTTCGGCTACGTGGGCCCGGGCGCCGGCTTCGCCGTCGTCACGTCCTTCTTCGCCGTCTTCGCGAGCCTGGTGCTGGCGCTCTTCGCGTTCCTGACGCTGCCCTTCCGCCGCCTGGTGCGGGGTATTCGGCGACGGCGCGCGATGGCGAAGGCCCGCGTAGGCCGGGTCGTAATACTCGGCCTCGACGGCCTCTCGCCCGAAATCGCCGGCAAGATGATGGCCGACGGTAAGCTGCCCCACCTTTCCCGACTGGCCGAGGAGGGCACCTTCAAACCGCTCGCGACGACGGTCCCGGCGGTGTCGCCGGTGGCGTGGTCCTCGTTCCAGACCGGGACGTCGCCCGCGCGCCACAACATCTTCGACTTCCTCACGCGCGACCGCGCGACGTACCTGCCCGACCTCTCGTCGGCGCACATCGGGCCGCCGCGCCGGTTCCTCAACGTCGGCCCATACCGCATACCGCTCGGCAAGCCGTCGATAAGGCTGCTTCGCAAGAGCAAACCCTTCTGGAAGATACTGGGGGACCACGGCGTCTTCTCCAACGTCATCCGCGTCCCCATCACCTTCCCGCCCGAGAAGTTCCACGGCGTGTCGCTCTCGGCGATGTGCGTACCGGACCTGCTGGGCACGCAGGGCACCTTCTCCTATTATTATGAGGAGGGCGACGCCGGCGTGAGCGAGGGCGGCCAGTGCATACAGGTGGAACGCAACGGCCGCGAGGTGTCGTCGCACCTGCTCGGGCCCGACAACCCGATTAAGAAGAACGGCGGCCAGCTCCGCTTGCCCGTTAAAGTCCGGCCCGGGAAACGCGACGGCGAGGTCGAAATGTCGCTCGACGGCGCCCGCGTAAAACTGAAAGTCGGCGCGTACTCGGACTGGACGCCGGTGGCGTTCCGCGCAGGGTTGGGCGTGCGCGTACGCGGCATCGCCCGCTTCCTGGTGAAGTCGCTTAAGCCCTTCGAGATGTACGTCACGCCCATCAACGTCGACCCGGACAAGCCGGCGCTCCCCATCTCCCACCCCTACATCTACGCCGTTTACCTGTCGAAGCTGTTGGGCCGCTACGCCACGCTGGGCCTGGCCGAGGACACCTGGGCGCTCAACGAGGGCGTCATCGACGAGGGCCAGTTCCTGGAGCAGGCCTGGCGCTACCACGACGAGCGCGAGCGCATGTTCTTCGACGCGCTGGAGCGGACGAAGCAGGGCGTCGTCGCCTGCGTCTTCGACACGTCCGACCGCATCCAGCACATGTTCTTCCGCTACCTGACGCCGGACCACCCGGCCAACCGCGGCCGCGACACGGAGAAGTACGCCGGCGCGGTGGAAGACATGTACGTGAAGATGGACGAACTCGTCGGCGCGACGGAGGCCAAACTCGCCCCGGGGGACTTGCTGATAGTGATGTCCGACCACGGCTTCACCTCGTTCGCGCGCGGCGTGAACGTGAACGCCTGGCTGGCCCGCGAGGGCTATTTGACGCTGAAGGACGGCGCCGCGGGCGGCAAGTGGCTGGAGGGCGTCGACTGGAGCCGGACGCGGGCGTACGCGCTGGGCCTGGCCGGCATCTACGTCAACGTCGCCGGCCGCGAGAAGCAAGGCATCGTGCCGCGCGACGAGGTACCGGCGCTTAAAAAGGAAATTGCCGAAAAACTGAAAGGCTTGCGCGACGACGCCCGGGGCCGCGTCGCCGTGAGCAACATGTACAACCTGGGCGAGATATACCACGGCCCTTACCTCGACGGCGGCCCGGAGCTCGTCGTCGGCTACGACGCCGGATACCGCGCGAGCTGGGACTCGGCCACCGGCGGCACCGCCGGCGACGTCTTCGAAGACAACGTCAAGGCCTGGTCCGGCGACCACTGCGTCGCCGCCGAGCTCGTGCCGGGGGTATTCTTCACCAACGCCCGGGTAACGACGGAAAAACCGAGTATCGTAGATATCGCGCCCACGGTGCTGGAGCTCTTCGGCGTGGCCCCGCCCCCGTATATGGAGGGGCGGCCGCTCGAGTTGGAACTCCCGCCGGGGCCCGAAGAAATCGAGAAGAAAGATAATGAAAAGGCGTGATTTTTTAAAGGCGTCCGGGACCGGCGCCGCGGTAGCCGCGGCGGGAGGCCTCGCGCCGCTACTCGAGGCGTGCGCCGGCAAGGCCAAGCCTGTCGGCCGCAAGGTCATCGTCCTCGCCATCGACGGTATGGACCCGAAGCTGGTGCGGCGCTTCGTCGCCCGGGGCGGGATGCCCACCTTCGCGAAGTTCATCGAGAAGAACACCTTTATGCCGCTCGGGACGAGCCTTCCGCCGCAGAGCCCGGTGGCGTGGTCCGACTTCATCACCGGCGCGGGGCCGGGCGTCCACGGCATCTTCGACTTTATACACCGCGACCCGCACACCCTCTACCCCTTCCTCTCCATCTCCCGGGCGCTTCCCCCCTCCCGCACGATTAAGCTCGGCCGGCTGGTAATACCGCTCTCGGGCGGCAAGGTCGAAAACCTGCGCCGCGGCCCCTGCCTGTGGGAAATCCTCGGCCGCCACGACGTCCCGGCGACGGTCTTCAAGTGCCCGTCGAACTTCCCGCCGGTCGAGACGGACGCCCGGACGGTATCGGGCATGGGAACGCCGGACATACGCGGCACCTACGGCACCTTCTCCTATTACACCGACGACCCTCCCGCCAACGCCGACGAGTTCACCGGCGGCGAGTGCTACCCGGTCCGGCTGTGGGATAACACCTTCACCGCGGAGCTGGTCGGGCCGCCCAACACCTTCCGCGAGGGCTCGCCCCCGGCGAAGCTCCGCTTCACGGTCCACCGCGACCCGTCGCGCGACGTCGCGAAGGTGGCGTGGGACGGCGACGAGGTAGTGCTCCGCAAAGGCGAGTGGAGCGAATGGCGCCCGGTCCACTTCAAACTAGCGGGGCCGCTGGCGGACACCGCGGGTATGGTCCGACTTTATTTAAAAGAGGTTCGGCCGCATTTTAAGCTCTACGTCTCGCCGGTGAACGTCGACCCGCTCGAGCCGGCGCTGCCCATAAGCACGCCCGGCGGCTACGCGGCGCAGGTAGCGCGCCGCGCCGGCCGCTACTATACCCAGGGGTTCCCGGAAGAGACCAAAGCCCTGTCGCACGGCGTCTTCGAGGAGGAGGAGTACCTGGGCCAGGCCGGGATCGTCCTGGACGAACGGCTGGCCTGTCTCGACGAAACGCTGGCCGACTTCGACGACGGCCTCTTCTACTTCTACTTCTCGAGCATCGACCAGAATACCCATATGATGTGGCGGACGATGGACCCCGACCACCCGCTGTACCAACCCGACGCGTCGCCCGAGGTCAAGGGCGCGGTGGAACACTTTTACCGCGAAATGGACGGCGCGCTGGCGCGAGTCCTCGCCAAAGTCGACGACAAGACGACGTTCTTCATCATCTCCGACCACGGCTTCGCGCCTTTCTACCGCGAGTTCAACCTCAACACCTGGCTGCTGGACAACGGCTACCTGGCGCTGGCGGACCCGACGCGACGCGCCGAGACGGAGTTCCTGGACAACATCGATTGGGCGCGCACGTCGGCGTACGGCTTCGGCCTGAACGGCCTGTACGCCAACGTCCGCGGCCGCGAGCCGCACGGCATCGTCGAGCCCGGCGACGCCGACGGCCTCTCGCGCGAGATAGCCGCCAAACTGGAGGCCTATAACGACGAAGAGACCGGCGACCGCGTTATCGTCAAAGCGTACGTAAGTCGCGATTCGTACCGCGGGCCGGCGGCGGCCTCGGCGCCGGAGCTCATCGTCGGCTTCGCGCCCGGGTACCGCCTGGCCGACGACTCCGCCGTAGCCGAATTCCCGGAACGGATATGCAAGGTGCGGGAGGATAAGTGGGCCGCGGACCACTGCGTCGACCCGGGCCACGTCCCCGGCGTGCTGTTCTGCAATAAACCGGTGGCCGCCAAGGCGCCCGCGCTTAAAGACCTCGCGCCCACGATACTCAAAGAGTTCGGCCTCGCGCCGGAGCCCGAAATGACCGGGCGGCATATACTAGGATAGGAGGAAACGGGTTTTAATGGCGAAGATAAAAATCGAAGGCGAGCTGTGGGACCGCGTCAAGAAGGTGGCGGAGACGGCGGGCTACGCGACGCCGGAGGAGTTCGTGACCCACGTCATCGAGAAGGAGCTGTCGGCTATAGAGGGCGGCGCCGAAGACGAGGAAGAAATTAAAAAGAGGCTTCAGGGCCTGGGATACATCTCGTAAAACGTGTGGTACTTTAACCTGGCGTTAACGCGGCTCTTCGACGCGCTGGCGTGGCCGTTCCAAAGGTGGCCCGCGGGCGGCCTGCTATTGGTATCGGCGCTGACCGGCGTCGCGATGCTGCTCGTCTTCAAGGCGACGTCTAACCAGCGCGCCATCCGCCGCACCCGCGACCTCATCCGGGCGCACCTGCTCGCGATGCGGCTGTTCCGGGACGACGCCCGCGTCGTCGTCGAGAGCCAAAAGAAAGTGCTGCGCACCAACCTGACCTACCTCCGCTACGCCGTCGTCCCCATCGTCTTCATTCTCCCGATAGTGGTGCTTATAATGGTCCAGCTCAACCTGCGCTACGGCCCGGCGCCGGCGCAGCCGGGCGAGGCCGTGGTCGTGAAGGCCGTGTTCGACGGCGCCCTCGACGACGACGTAACGCTCACGGCGCCGCCCGGGGTCGTCGTCGAGACGCCGGCGCTGCGCATACCGTACAAGCGCGAGGCCGACTGGCGCGTTAGGCCTACGAAACCCGGCACGTACGAATTGTCGTTAAAAACGAAGGGCGGGACGTACGGCAAGGAGTTGGTCGTAGGCGCGGCGGGCGTAGGCGGCGTCAGCGCGCGGCGCGTCTCCGGCCTATGGTCGCAGCTTATGAACCCGGGAGAGCGGCCGCTCTCGAGCGACGTGAAGGAGATAGAAGTGAAGTACCCGGAACGCGAAAACGAACTCTTCGGCCTCGGCGTCCACTGGGTCTTAACGTTCTTCGTCGTCTCGCTCGTGGCCGCGTTCGCGTTGAAGGGAGTTTTGAAGACGGAGGTTTAGCGTCGATTGTTTTTGACAGCGGATTAACGGGGTATTATAATGCCGGCGGCCTTAGTTCAGGCCGCCCTTTTCGTATCGCCCCCGCCAAGGAGATGCGTGCTCATGGCTAAACGTAAAGGTGCCACCCCTTCGGGTACGCCGCCGCCGCGGACTTGTCCCAAATGCGGGGCGGCGCTCGAGCCGCAGGCGGAGGGCAAGACGACGTGCGTATACTGCGGCGCCTCGCTCGACGTCGACGGCCCCGGCGAAGTAAAACCGACCGACCCGCTAGCCGAGCTTTACGAGCGCGGCCGCGACGCGTTCGCCCGCGGCGACTTCGCCGCGGCCTACGAAAGCTTCGACCGGATAACGGACGAGCACCCCGGCGAACACGAGGCCTGGCTCGAGAAAGGGCTCGCCGGCGCGTACCAGGAGTTGACGGAGAAGGGGCGCGTCGACGCCGACGAACTGCTGCTCCGGCTCGAGAAGGCGCTCGAGCTCTACCGGGGAGACGGCCGCGAGGCGTTCGAACGGAAGGCCGCCGACAGGCTGGGCGCCGCCGCCCTCGAGCTCTACGACCACGCCATCCAACGGGGCGCCGACAACGAGGCCAACGTCAAAGGCCTCCTCGAGTTGCTCTACTTCTGGGAGACCTCCGGCTCGGACGAGGTCGCCGCCCGGAACGCCATCGTCAGGTTGGCGGAGGAAACGGCTACGCCGGAGGGGACGCGGCCTCTCGCGCACGTCGCCGAAAAGTATAAGAAAAGGATCCGCGATAAAGCCGCGGCCGACGCCAAAGCCGCAACCGAGGCTAAGGCTAAGGCTAAGGCCAAGGCCAAGGCCGAAGCGAAGGGCGAAGCGCCCGAAGAAAAGGCGGCCGAGCCGAGCCGCAAATCGGGCCGCACCGCGTTGATCGTGATCGCCATCGTAGGCGTAATCACGGTCCTCTGCATGACTTGTTTCCTATTCTTCTATATACTCGGTTCGGCAAGCTAGTCATCCAGGAAACGCCGGAACGCGGAAACCCCGCACGCTCAAGGAAACGACTATGGCTAACGAAAGCAACTTTAAACCGGAGGCGCTACTGGTCGCGGCCCGCTGTCCCAAATGCGGCGGCGTGCTCCGCGCGGCCGAGAAGGGCGCATACGCCTGCGAATACTGCGGGACCTCGTTCCTGGCGCGCGAGCTCGTGGCGGGGAAATCGGTCGACCTCCGCAAGTTCTACGAACAAGCTCTCGCGGCGGTGGAGGAGGGCGACTACGGCCGGGCGTACGAATATTTCAACCGCATCCTCGAAACCGACGCCACCGAATACCAGGCCTGGGTCGGGAAGGGCATAGCCGGCGCGTACGCCAGGCTGAGCGACAACCAGCAGCTCGAGACGGGCGAAGTCCTGTCGTGCGTGGATATGGCGTTGGAATACTACGACGGCGACGACAAGGCCGCGTTCCAAAAGACGCTCGGCGACCGCGTCGGCGCGTTGGCCGTCGACCTCTTCGCCCGGGTAACGAAAGAGGGAGCGAACGACGAGAAGAACTTGCGCGCCCTTTTGGACCTGCTGGCCTATTGGGAGGAGAAGGGGACGGACGAGCTGGAGTGCTGGATAGCCACGGTGGCCGTGGCCGAGAAACAGGCGGTCCCGCCGAAGGCGAAGCGCAAACCGGGCGTCACGTATATAACTTTCAACTATCCGTTTAGGAACGTCGCGGAAGAATACGCCGGAAAAATCCGGACCAAATACGACTCGGAATTTACCACCGCCTTCGAGCGGAGGACCGAAGCGCGGGACAGGATCCTTAGAAGCTTCAAGACCGTGGGGAAGTACCTACTGATCGGGGCCGGCGTCGCGGTAGTCCTCGTCGTTATTATATTCGTAATATTTATCATCCTCGGCTTTTTTGGCCTCACGTACTTCTTTTAGGCCATATGTCCGTAATCGGTTTGACGAAAAAACCGGCCCGCAGGCCGGTTTTATTTACCTCATCGCCGCGCGCCGCGCTCGAACCCCCAGCCGCGCCTTCATCCTGGCGACGAACTCGTACGGGACCTTGAGGTCGCCCCGCCCTATGCCGAGCTCCACGCCGGGCTTGGCCGCGCCGTGGAAATCGGTGCCGCCGCTGGCCAGCAAGTCGTACTCGTCGACCAGCCGCCCGAAGAACCCGGAATCGGTCGGCAAGTGGTCCGAATACTTCACCTCGACGCCGTCCAGGCCGGCGCGGGCAAGCTTGTACACCATGTTCTCCAATATGCGGGGCGGCAACGCGTAGACGCCGGGGTGCGCCAGGAACGCCAGGCCGCCGGCGCCGTGAATCAGCTCAATGCCCTCCTCCGCGGAGATGCGCCGCCGGCCTACGTACGCCGGCTTGTTGTGGGCGAGGTACCTGTCGAACGCCTCCTGGAAACTGGCGACGTACCCCTTCTCCACCATCATTTCCGCGACGTGGGGCCGGCCGATGGTCCTACCGCCGGCCTTGGCCGCGACTTCTTCGAGCTCGATATGCATCCCGAGATCGGCGAGCTTCGCCAATATTTTAGGGTTGCGGCGCTTGCGGTACTCCCGCACGTCGACGAGCGCTTCGGTCAGCGCCGCGTTGGTGGGGTCGATAAACAGGCCCACGACGTGGACGTTAGTGGGCGTGAAATCGCAGCTCATCTCCACGCCGGGTATAACCTCCAGGCCCTGTTGGGCGCCCTCGGCGAATGCCTCGGCGTTGCCGTCCACGCCGTCGTGGTCGGTGATGGCTATCGCCGCCAGGCCGACGTCGACGGCCAACCACACGACTTCCGCCGGGGTCAATGAACCGTCGGAAAACGTGGTGTGGACGTGAAGGTCAACGTATTCGTCATCAATCATCACATATAGCCGAGCGCTTCCAGGCGCTTGCGGACTTTCTCCTCCTCCTCTTCAGAATATACTCCCTCAGTGCCCGGCGCCGCGAGGTAGCCGAGCTCTTCCAGCTTGGCGATTACCTTGGCCGCGCTCTCCTCGGCCGCTTCGACGTCGGTGTTGCAAACGACCTCCGGCGTCGTCGGTTCCTCGTACGGGTCCGAGACGCCGGTGAAGTTCTTTATCTCGCCCGCGATCGCTTTCTTGTACAAACCCTTAACGTCGCGTTCCACCAGGACGTCGAGCGGGCATTTACAGAAAACCTCGACGAACTCGCCGATGAGCTTGCGGTTTTCGTCGCGTATCTCGCGGTAGGGCGAGATGGCCGCGGCCAGGG
Organism: uncultured bacterium; assembly: GCA_965602215.1. Classification (GTDB taxonomy): domain Bacteria; phylum RBG-13-66-14; class B26-G2; order WVWN01; family WVWN01; genus WVWN01. The sequence goes on along the minus strand of CBFCYS010000041.1, from coordinate 5,225 downwards.
CGGCGACGCCGTTGCGGCTCAGGATGTGGCACACGAAGCCGATGCGGCGTATGTTGATGTCGCGGTCTTCTTTGGAGAAACCTAAGCCCTTGGAGAGGTTAGTACGAACGACGTCCCCGTCGAGCACTTCCACCTTGCGGCCGCGACGTCGGAGTTCTGCTTCGACCAGCTTCGAGACGGTGGTTTTGCCTGCTCCCGACAGGCCGGTGAACCAGATCGTAAATCCTTTCTCTTCCATCCAATACTCCTGTGTATATTATAACATAGATGCTGTCGGCGGCGCAATCGGGAAACCGCGCCGGCGCGTCGGTTATTTTTTCTTTTTAAGCTGTAAAATGTTCCGGCTTATGACGATTTTTTGAATCTCGCTCGTCCCCTCGCCGATTTCGTCGAGTTTGACGTCGCGGTAGATGCGCTCCAGCGGGTAGGATTTATCGTACCCCAACGCGCCGTGAATCTGAACGGCGTCGTAGGCCGTCTCGCGGCCCACCTGCGAGGCGTAGTACTTCGCCATCGCGGCCTCTTTGGTATAAGGTAGGCCGGCATCCTTGAGCGCGGCGGCGGAATATACCAAAAAGCGCGCCGCCCGGATTTTGGTCGCCATCTCCGCTATTTTCCACTGTATGGCCTGCTTGGTACCGATGGGCTTGCCGAACTGGACGCGGTTCTCCGCGTGCTTGACGGCGAGGTCGAGCGCGCCCTGACCCAGGCCGAGCGCCATGGCGCCGATGCTTATACGGCCCGCGTCGAGCGCGACCATAAATATCTTGAACCCGCCGTTGAGCTCGCCCAATAAATTCTCCTTCGGGACGCGGCAATTCTCGAAGAAGATTTCCGACGTGTCGGAGCCGCGGAGGCCCATCTTGTTTTCCTTGCGGCCGTAGTTGAATCCCGGGGCGTCCGCGGAAACGATTATGGAGCTGACGCCGCGGACCCCCTTCGATTTGTCGGGGTCGGTGCGTACGGTCGCGAAATTGACGGCGGGCCAGTCGCGCTTGGTATTGGTTATAAAACACTTCTGGCCGTTGATGACCCACTCGTCGCCTTCGAGGACCGCGGCGGTCTTGGTGTTGCCGGCGTCGGAACCGGCGCCCGGCTCGGTCAGGCCGAAGGAGCCCATTACCTCGCCGGAGACGAACCTGGGCATATATTCCTTTAACTGCTCTTCCGTACCGTATTTCAACAGCGGGTAAATAATAAGCGAGCCCTGGACCGCGAGCATAACGCCTACCGACCCCGAAGCCCGGGAGGCTTCCTCCACCATAATGGCGTACCGCACCGTGTCCCATCCCAGGCCGCCGTATTCGGCGGGCGCGAGGGCGCCCCACCACCCGGTTTTCGCGACGGCATCCATGACCTCGTTGGGGATGTGGTCGTCGGCGTCTATGGCGGCGGCGTGAGGCGCGATTATCTCGTCGACCTTGGCCTTTAGCTCGGCTCGGAAATCCTCGTATTCAATATAATCCAGCATGCATTTATCCTTTCAGAAGCTTGCCGGCGATTACCAACTTCTGCACTTCGGAGGTCCCCTCGTATATCTCCGTTACGCAAGCGTCGCGGAAGAACCGCTCGACGACGTAATCCTTCATATAGCCGTAGCCGCCGTGAATTTGGACGCCGAGGTTGGCGCAGAAGTTGGCGGTTTCGGAGGCGTAGAGCTTCGCCATCGCGGCCTCGGTCGTGAAGCTCTCGCCGGCGTCGGCCCTGGCCGCGGCCTGCCGGGTCAGCAGGCGGGCGGCCTCGATGCGGACGGCCATCTCCGCCAGGTAGAACTGAATCGCCTGGAACTTAATGATGGGACGGCCGAACTGCTCGCGTTCTCCCGCGTACTTCTTGGCCTCGTTGAACGCCTGCTGGCCTATGCCGACAGCCTGCGCCCCCACGCCGATGCGGCTGCCGTCCAGGCTGGCGAGGGCGATTTTGAGGCCGTCGCCTTCGGCGCCCAGGAGGGCGTCGGCGGGCACCTCGCAGTCCTTGAACTCGAGGCGGCGGACGTCCAGCGCGCGCATCCCCATGCCGTCGAAGCGGTCGCCGACCGTGAAGCCGGGCGTGTCGCGCTCGACGAGGAAACAGGACAGCCCCTTCGCGCCGGCCTCCGCATCGGTGCGGGCCACGACCAGGAACAGGCCCGCGAACCCGGCGTTGGTGACGTAGAGCTTGCGGCCGTTGAGGACGTAGCTGCCGTCCTTCTTCGCCGCGGTCGTTTGGACGTTGGCCGCGTCCGAGCCGGCATCCTCTTCCGTAATCGAGAACGCGCCCAGCAACTCGCCGGAGGCCACCCGGGCCAGGTACTTCTCCTTCTGGCCTTCGGTGCCGTACGTCAGGATAGGCTTACCCACCAGCGCGTTCTGCACCGATACCACCAGCGCCACCGCCGGCGACCCGCGCGAGAACTCCTCGATCGTCAGCGCGTACGTGGCGAAGTCGAGCTCGGCGCCGCCATATTGCTCGGGGAGGAACAGGCCGAAATACCCCTGCTCGGCGAGGAACGCGAGGAGCTCCGCCGGGATCTCCCGGTTCTCCTCCATCTCCTCGGCCTTGGGCGCGAGCTGCTCGTCCGCTATTTCCGCGGCCACCTGGCGCATCATCTTCTGTTCGTCGTTCAAGTTGAAATCCATTTTCATCCTCTTTCAAGCGTTATCTATAAATAAAGCCGAACCTAGCCGTTGCCCTCGATCTCCACTTCGGCCAACGGCTGGTCGGCGTCGACGTTTTGCCCTTCTTGACACGATATCTTCTTCACGATGCCCGGCCCCGCGGCCGTGAGGGCGTGCTCCATCTTCATCGCCTCGACGACGACGACGGTCCGCCCCTTCTCGACGGCGTCCCCCTCCGCGGCGGCGACTTTGACGACTTTGCCGGGCATCGGCGCGCGAATCGTCTGGATGCCGGCGACGACGTCCTCCACCGCGGCGGCGGCCCCCTGCTCCCGGCCTCCCCCCTCCTCGAGTATAAAAAAGTGCCCGCCCACCGCGACGTAGCGCCTCGAGCCGTCGCGCACGACGACGACGTCCGTTGCCTCGCCGTCCGCCACGAACGAATAACAACCCGGCTCCGCGGCGACCAGGTCGACCTCCATCGAGCGGCCGTCGACGGTAACGCGGAAGCCGTTGCCGCTCTTCTCAACCGTCACCGCGTATTCGCAGTCGCCGGATTGGAATTCGTACTCCATCGCTAAGTAATCACGACCCCCGGCCTATCTCCCAGGGCCCGACGGTTTGCCACGGCGTCGGCCCCCCCGCCGCCGCGGCCCGCCCGTCATCGGAAAAACGCCCCGCGGGCCCCGCGGCCATCTCGGCCACCGCCGCCGCGGCCAGCGCCTTCTCCATCAAACCCTCGGGCACTTCTTCCCGCCAACCGTCGAAGTGGTCGGCCACGAAGCCGGTATTGGTCTCGCCGGCGACGTAGGCCGGGTGGTCGATAACGTCGCGCAAGAACGGTATCGTCGTTCCGATGCCAATTATAACATATTCCCGCAACGCTTCGGCCATTCGCCGACGCGCCTCTTCCCGGTCCGCGCCCCACGTTATCAGCTTCGCCAGTATCGGGTCGTAATAGACCGGCACGTCGTATCCCCCGTAGATGCCGCCGTCCAACCGGACACCCGGGCCGCGCGGCTCGCGTAGGAACAATATCTTGCCGGCCGAGGGGAGGAAGTTGGCCGCCGGGTCCTCGGCGTAGATGCGGCACTCGACGGCGTGGCCGCGTTGGCTCAAATCCTTCTGCGCGAAAGGCAGGTCCTCCCCCGCGGCTATCGCGAGCTGCGTCTTCACGACGTCGACGCCGGTTACCAACTCCGTAACCGGATGTTCGACCTGGACGCGGGCGTTGACCTCGAGGAAATAGAAATTCTTGTCCGCGTCGAGCAGGAACTCGACGGTCCCGGCGTTGGTGTAACCCACGGCGCGGGCGACCTCGCAGGCCGTCTCGCCCATCTTCTTCCGTAGCTTGGCGTCCAGCGCCGGCGACGGCGACTCCTCGACGATCTTCTGGTGGCGCCTCTGGATGGAGCACTCGCGCTCGAAGAGGTGGACGACGTTGCCGCGCGCGTCCGCCAGTATTTGGAACTCGACGTGGCGCGGTTTCACGATGCATTTCTCGAGATACACGGTATCGTCGCCGAAAGCCCCTTTGGCCTCGCGGCGCGCCGCGGCCAGGCACTCCGCCAGCTCGCCTTCGTCGCGTACGACGCGCATCCCCTTGCCGCCGCCGCCCCCCGCGGCCTTGACCATTACGGGGTAACCGAGCTTCCCGGCCTCGGCCAGGACCTCTTCGTCTAAGCCGGCCGCGGCGTTCATCCCGGGGATGATGGGGACGCCGGCCTCGGTCATCGTCTTGCGGGCGCCGAGCTTGTCGCCGGCCAGGCGGAGGGTGTCGCCGCTCGGGCCGATGAAGACCAGCCCCGCCTCGGCGCAGGCGTCGGCGAAGGCCGCGTTCTCGGCCAGGAAGCCGTAACCGGGGTGGACCGCCTCGCACTTCGCTTGCTTCGCCGTCTCGACGATTTTATCTATATTTAAATAGGACTCGAGCGGCGGCGCGGGGCCGATGCAGTACGCCTCGTCCGCCCGGGCGACGTGCAGCGCCGCGCGGTCGGCCTCCGAGTATACGGCCACGGCGCGGACGCCGAGCTCGCGGCAGGCGCGGATAACGCGGCAGGCTATTTCGCCGCGGTTGGCGATGAGGATTTTGGAAAACACGCTTAAAATTACCGCACGCGTACCAAAGATTTACAGGTCGGTTTTTTTACCCCTTTGTAATTCCAATAGCGCCCTTAACCCGTAATAAAAACATTCTTTCCGGTACGCGGTTTCCCATTCCTTAAGAATCGGGATAGCGTCAAGCGATCCTTCGTGGAGTACTTTACCTAGCGCTTTTTCCCTTCGTTTCCTCGAACTAGTGGCTCTATCAATCCAATTCGGAGGGATATTTATATTACGCGCACGAACAAGGTGATAACCCTCGACTACACTTCCATTTGCTTCTTCGAATAACGTAGCTTCTCTCGCCATTATCTTATCCTCCTACCCCTTCGGTTTACTCCGGGCGTTCGCCTTCATCACTCCGCCCACTTGGGCTTGCGCTTCTCGAGGAAGGCCGCCATCCCCTCCTGGCCCTCCTCGGACGTGCGCATCTTCGCGATCATCTCCGCGGTGTACGGCCCCGCCTCGTCCAGGTCCATCTGCGGTACGTTCCGGATGAGCTCCTTGCACTTCGCGACGGCGACC
>CBFCYS010000040.1:0-17793 GCA_965602215.1 uncultured bacterium | reverse complement strand
TATTTCGCGCAGGAGCTCCACGTCGTGCCGGGTCCGCGTCTCCAGCCGCTGCGCCTCCACGATTTTATCGCGCTTCCTAAACCACGCCAGCCGTTCCTCCAGCTCGGCCTCGACGTCCTCCAGGCCGCGTTCTATTTTATCCCGGGCGGTGACGAAGTGCTTGGCCGGGTATATTGCGACGCGCTCGAGGGGCTGCAGCTTGCGTACCGCGATGGGCTCGAGGCGCCAGACGTTGCCGACCACGTCGCCTTCGAACTCCACGCGCAGCGCCTCGTCCTCGTACGCGGGGAAGACGTCCACCACGTCGCCGCGGACGCGGAAGGTCCCCGGCTTGAACTCGACGTTGTCGCGCTCGTAGCGGATGGCGGCCAGGTCGCGCGTCAGCCGGCCTATATCGAGCCGCTGGCCCCGTTCTATAAAAAGGTGGAACTTGCGGAACTCTTCGGGCGAGCCCAGGCTGTAAATGCACGAGACGGAGGCGACGATGACCACGTCGTCGCGGGCCAGCAGCGAGGCCGTGGCGCGCAGCCGCAAGCGCTCTATCTCCTCGTTGATGTCGGCGTCTTTCTCGACGTAGATATCCTGCGCCGGGAGGTACGCTTCCGGCTGGTAGTAGTCGTAGTAGGATATGAAGTACTCGACGGCGTTGCGCGGGAAGAATTGGAGGAACTCGCCGTAGAGCTGCGCGGCGAGCGTTTTGTTGTGGCTGATGACGAGGGTGGGGAGGCCGACGTCGGCGATGACGTTGGCCATGGTGAAAGTCTTGCCCGAGCCGGTCACGCCCAGCAGCGTCTGGTGCTTTTGGCCGGCGCGGATGCCCGCGGCCAGCCGCTCCACCGCCTGCGGCTGGTCGCCGGCGGGGTCGTAGTCGGCGACGAGCTCGAAGCGGGCCGTCACTGCGCCGTCTCCTCGGCCGGTTCCTCCAGCGAAACGCGCGCGCCTTTCAGGCCCTCTCGCAGGACGTCGAGTTTCAACAAACGGCGGATCTGGTCCTCGCGGTAGCGGCGCTTCTTGAGGATTTCCAGTTCGTTTTTAAAGAGGGATATGAGCGTTTTGAAGGGGACGTCGGCGGGAGACGAGGCCGCGACCTCCGCGAGAAACGTCGCGACGGTGCGCGCGATGGTGGGGTAGGCGTAGAACTCGAACGGCCGGCCGTCGGCGGGGAAGCTTTTTATAATCAACAATTCGTCGGCCGGCAGGTACAGCGCCGGGTGGAGGAGCTGCCCTTTCTTGACGACGCCCTTGCATTTTCGCAGAACGAGAACGCGGTTGTGGAGGACGGCGAGCGCCTGCAGCAGTTCCGCGAATTCTATCGGCGCGTCCCACGACGCGAGCTCGAGTTTGATGACGCTGGCCGGGTACCGGCCTTCCGCTCCGAAGAGGGTTTCCACCGTCGGCTTGCCCTAGAGGGTGTTCCCCTTACCGTCCACCTTGGCGCCGCCCATGCGGTCGCGCAGCAGCGTGAAGATGACGTGGCCCAATACCACCTCACGGACCACCGGCGACACCGCCGCCGAATATTCGTCTATTTCTGTTTCGACTCGCGACATACGGGCCTAACCTTGTTCGTCCAGGGCGCGGACGCCGTCGTAGTCGAACGCGAAGTCGTAGCGTTCGAATCCCTCTCCTTCGAGGTACGCCGCGACGGCGTCGTGGGCGGCGGCCGGAGCCATTACCAGGTAGAAGCCGCCGGCCCCCGCGCCGGTAACCTTGACCGCCCAGGCGCCGAGCTCGCGGGCCCGGGCGCAGGCCGCGGCCGTCTTCTCGTCCGCTATTTCGGCCGAGACCTCTTTCTTGGCCAGCCACGCCTCGTGCATAAGCTCGCCGAAGCGGGGCCACTCCCCGTCCGCGGCGGCGGTACGCATCTCGCCGGCGAGTTCCTTCATGCGGTGAAGGGCCTCGACGGTTTGGCGGTCGCCCGCGGCGACGCGGGCCCGCTGGCCGCTGAGGACTTCGGCGGAGTCCCGGCGGCGGCCCGAAAAGAATAACATAAAATAGCGTTCGAATTCTCGCCGTTTTGACGCGGAAAGGTTTACGGCTTCGCGCCGCACGTTATTATTTTCGAAATAGAAATAGTTCAGGCCGCCGAAGGCCGCGGCGTACTGGTCCTGGCGGCCTATGGGCCGGCCCAGCTTTTCTATCTCTATGAAGGACGCGGCCTCGGCCACCTCTTCCCTGGCGGGGCGGCGCCCGGCGAACAGGTGGAGGGCGTACGTGACGGCGACGGCGACTGCCCCCGAGGCCCCCAGGCCCGAGCCGGGCGGCAGGCCCGTTCGGACGGCCATTTCCACGCCCCCGGCGGGGCGGAGCTCGGCGAGGGTTCGGCCTACCAGCGCGACCTCGGCTCGAGGGTCCTTCAGGATTTCGGCCGGGTCGCCGTAGTCCGCCCGGATTTCGAAGTCGTCTAAGACGAGCGATACGGTGCGGATGTCGAGGGGGCGCACCCGCACGCGCGCGCCCAGGCTCACCGCGGCCGAGAGCACCGCGCCGCCGTAACGCTCCGCGTACGCGGGAAGGTCCGTCCCGCCGCCGGCGAAAGCTATGCGGCAGGGGGCGAAGGCGGTTGCTATCTCCGATTTCGTAACCATGAGCCTCCAGCGGGGCTTGTGCCATAACGGGTTTAATTAACCCAACTCTTCCGGCGGAAGGAAGTCGTCCAGTGCCACGGCCTCGTAGTGTTCTATTTCGTAGTCGCCTCTCTTCTTCACGGCGACCAGGAAATCGAAGCGGAAGTCCGGCTCTTCCGCCGGGCGTTCCTTTTCCAGGAAGTGGAGCGCGGCCCGGTATACGCGCGACACCTTCCGGCGCGTGAATTGGGAGCGAGGGTCCACGCTCGCGCCCGCCCGGGCGGTTTTCACCTCCGCGAAGACGAGGCGGCCTTCCTTCAGCGCGACGACGTCGAGCTCGCCGAAGGGGGTGTAGTAGTTGCGGGCGACGATGTCGAAGCCGCGCCGGCGCAAAAAATCGGCCGCGGCGTCCTCGCCCGCGCGGCCGAGCGTTCGACGGGCCGCGGCCCGGCGCTTGCCGTCGCTCGTCATTGCCGGAAGAGGTCGTCGGCGTCGCCGAGGTGACGGGCCACGGGAGCGAAGCTGCGTCGGTGGGCCGGGGACGGCCCGAGCTCCGCCAGCGCCTTGAGGTGGCTTGCGGTGCCGTAACCCTTGTGGACCGCGAAGCCGTATCCCGGGTATTTATCGTCCAACAGCGTCATCAGGCGGTCGCGGTGGACCTTGGCCATTATGGAAGCCGCGGCGATGGAGACGCAGCACGCGTCGCCCCGTACGATGGTCTTTTGCCGCACCGTCATCGGCACGGGCCGGTTGCCGTCCACCAGCAGTAAATCGGGCGCGGGCGCGAGGCGGACGCACGCTTTCCTCATCGCGAGCAGCGCGGCGTTCAGGATGTTTACGTCGTCGATGACTTTGGACGACGCCACGCCCACGGCCCAGCTCGAGGCGCCCTCGGCCAGCGTCGCGTAAAGCTCGTCGCGCAGGCCGGCGTCGAGCTGCTTGGAGTCGCGGATGCCGGCGCAGTCGAACCCCGGCGGCAAGACGACCGCCGCGGCCACCACCGGCCCCGCCAGCGCGCCGCGGCCGGCTTCGTCCACGCCGGCCACGCATGCCAAACCCTCCTCCCAGAAGCGCCGCTCGAATTCTTCCAGCGTGAGCGGCCCGTCGGGCGAGGAGGGCCCGAAAAGCGTCGGCGCGTTTTCCGCCATAATTTAGGGCGAATCTTCGGAGGTCGTCTCGTCCTCCGGCGCCTTTTCCTTCGCGGCTTTGGGCTCGGCGCGGCGCATGCGGCCTTCCTTCACGCGCGCTTTCTTGCCGACTTTGCGGCGCAAGTAGTAGAGCTTGGACCGGCGCACTTTACCGCGGCGCACTACCTTCAAGCTCTTTACCCGGGGCGAGTGCAGGGGGAAGGTCCGCTCCACGCCCACGCCGGAGGCTATACGCCGGACCGTAAAGGTTTCGCGCGGGCCGGCGCCCTTGCGGGCGATGACGATGCCTTCGAAAGGTTGGGTTCGCGTTCGGTCGCCTTCGACGATCTCGGCTTCCACGCGGACGGTATCGCCTACGTTGAAGTCCGGGACCTTATCTTTAAGCGCCGTCTTCTCTATTTCGCGAACGGCGGGATGCATTTCGGACACCTCGTTGCGTTTACTGGTGGTTAAATATAATAGCCGGCGTTGATTATTATCTTTGGCTAGAGTTTCGATTTCAACTGAGTATGCGGTCGACGTATATGGCGATCGCGGCCCGAACCGGCAGGTGGTTGAAGTCGCCGCTTCCCGCGAGCGGCTCGAGCACCGCGTCCGCGGCGAGCAATATATCTTCCGTCAGGCCGTAGCCGGTACCGAACAGCAGCAGCACCGGCCTCCCGCCCGCCGCCGTCCACAGCTCTTCGGCCGGCAAAGCGTCTCGCGCGGACCGGGCCGTGGTGGCGACGACGAACGGCTCCCCGCCTTCCGCGGCGGCCACGTCGTCGAAGGCCGCTTCCACGGTCGGGACCATTTTCGCGGCCGCGAGCGCCCGCTGCCGCTGCGGGCTGTGCTCGGCGCCCACCCCCTCGCGCCAGTGGTAAATTATTTCGTCCACCAGGCGCTGCTGCGAATCGTACGGGTTCGTGACGTAATACCCCTCGACGCCGTACGTCAGCGCGATGCGGCCCAGGTCGTGTAGGTCCAGCGGCGTCACCGACGTGGCGACCGTTTCCCCATCCCGGTTGTACACCGGCCAGTGGACCAGCGCGACGTACAATTTGCCCTTCGGTTCGCTTTTCGGGGCCACGGCCGTTCGCCGGCCTTCCTTAATCTTCGCCTTCCAGCAGCTCGGGCCGGACGTCGCGGGTTCTCTTCAACGCCTGCTCGCGACGCCATTTCTCGACCTCGCCGTGGTTTCCCGAGAGCAGGACGTCCGGGACCGCCATCTCCCGGAACTCCCGCGGCCTGGTGTAGTGCGGGTGGTCCAGCAGGCCGGTGGCGAACGAGTCGGTGGCGGCGGAATCCTCGTCCCCCAGGACGCCGGGGACCAGCCGGGCCGCGGCGTCCACCACCGCCAGCGCCGCTATTTCGCCGCCCGAGAGGACGAAGTCGCCGAGCGAGATTTCCTCGTCGGCCAGGCCCTCGCGGACGCGCTCGTCGACGCCTTTGTACCGGCCGCAGAGCAGGATTAAATGTTCCCTTTCGGCGAGCGCCTGGCAACGCGTCTGCGTCAGCGGCTTGCCCTGGGGCGTGAGGAAGACCCGCCAACCGCGGCCGAACTGCGCCTCCACGTCCTCCACCGCGCGGAAGAACGGCTCCGGCTTCATCACCATGCCGACGCCGCCGCCGTACGGGTAGTCGTCCACCGAGCGATAGGCGTCGTCGCTGTAGTTGCGCAGGTCGTGGACGCGGGCCGCTACCAATCCCCGCTCGAGCGCCTTGCCCAACACGCCGACGGCCAGCGCGCCGTCGAAGAAGGTCGGGAATATCGTAACGATGTCGAAGGCGAGCGTCGGCGCCATGCTATCCCTCGCGGTGGGGCACGATGACGATTTTACCCCCCCGCTGAACTTCCGCGACGTGGGCCCGGACGAGGGGCACGTCGTACTTTCTATCTCCGGCCTCGATTACCAGCACGTCGTGCGGGCCGGCGCTGTAAACGGCGACCACGGTGCCCGCGGTTTCGCCGGTCGTGGTTTCTACGGGCAGGCCGACGAGTTCGAACTCGTAGTATACGTCGGCGGGCGTTTCGGGTAGGGCCTCGGCGGGCACCGCGACCTTCCAATCTCTGTATTCTTCGGCCGCGGTGAGGTCGTCGATGCCGGCGAACTTCGCCAGGAAGGCGTCGCCCTTGGGCCGCCAGCCCTCGACCGTCGTCGCCACTTGGCACGTCGGCCCGAGCAGGATTACCGCCAGCCCGGGCCCCGGTACGAAAAACCCATCCGTGAAATCTGTAACGACGACCTCGCCCTTAAGGGCGTGGGGTCGACGGATGAAGGCGATGGCGACTGCGCCGCCCATCGGGCGCTATTCCAATATCTCGAGCGCCGCGCGCTTGTTCTGCTTCATCGCCGCGGCGTTCAATATTGTCCTCAGCGCCCGGGCCGTCCTGCCTTTCTTTCCGATTATCCGGCCGATGTCCTCGCGGTCAACTGAGACCTCGATTATCGTCGTCTTCTCACCTGCGACCTCGTGGACCACTACCGACTCCGGCTTCTCGACCAAATTCTTCGCGATGTATTCGATCAGGTCTTTCATCTCGGCACCTCCTGTGCCTCGAGCTCAGGTTTGGGGTTTAGGGCTGAAATCGGAAATCGAAATGAAAACGAATCGGAACTGATCTGGTCTAAAGCCTTGGTTAAATATTTAATCGGCCTATTCGCCGGTCGTCTTCTTTTCTGCAAATTTCTTCAGTACGCCGGCCTTTGAGAGGAGGCCTTTTACCGTCTCGGAAGGCGTCGCGCCCACCGAAAGCCAGTACAGCGTTCGTTCCTCGTTCACCTCGGAGACCGCCGGGTCGGCCGTGGGGTCGTAGTAGCCCAGCGTCTCGATGAAGCGGCCGTCGCGCTTGGCGCGGCCGTCGGTCACGACCAACCGATATCGCGGCGCGTTCTTTGCGCCCGTGCGTCGAAGTCTAATGCGAACAGCCAAGTGGTTCCACCTCCGAGCCGATATGCTTTCGGCCCTAAGAGTCGAGTGTCGATTTAAGTTCCGCTATGGCCGCGGCGGGGTCCGGAGCGCCGAATACCGCGCTCCCGGCGACGATAACGTCCGCGCCGGCGTCCGCCACCAGCCTAATATTATCACTTTTCACGCCGCCGTCAACCTCAATTATTACCTCGCGGCCCGAGGCGTCGGCCATCTCCCGCGCCCGCGCTATCTTGGCCAGGCCGCCCTCGACGAACGTCTGGCCGCCGAACCCGGGGTTAACCGTCATTATCAACACGAAATCGGCCAGGCCCAACACGTCCTCGAAGGCCGCGAGCGGCGTCGCCGGGTTGACCGCGGCCCCCGCCTGCTTGCCGGCCGCCTTCACCTGCTGCAGCGCGCGGTGGAGATGCGGCGTGGCCTCCGCGTGCACCGTTATAACGTCCGCGCCCGCGGCGGCGAAGTCGTCGACGTACCGTTCCGGTTTCTCCACCATCAGGTGCGCGATCATCACCAGGTCGCCGGCGTCGTCCCTCAGGTCGGCCACCATCTTGGCGCCGAAGGATATGTTGGGGACGAACTCGCCGTCCATCACGTCGAGGTGGACGTACCTCAGGCCCGCGTCGCGGACGAGCCGCGTCGCCTCGGCCATCCGACCGAAGTCCGCCGACAGGAGCGACGGCGCGAGTTCCGCTTTACGCTTCGCCATGGTTTTAAGGCGCGGGCGGCCCGCTCGAGATGATGAGGTCCACCGCCTCGCCCTTCTTCACCTGCTCGCCGATGTCGGGCGCCTGGCGCATTATCCGGCCGGCGGGGACGGTCGTCGACGGCTCGGTAGTAACGCTGCCCACGGCGAGCTCGTATTCCTTCAGCGTCTTGGCGGCCTCGTCCACCGTTAGGCCGACGAGGTTGGCCGGCATCAGAATAGTGACCTCTTCCGAGCCCAGGCTGACCAGCAGGTTTACCTTGGTGCCGCGGTTGACCTTCTCGCGCGCCTTCGGCGTCTGGTCGATGACGTGGTCCTTGGGGACCGTGTCGTCGTGGACGTCCGTAACCTCGCCGATGTTAAGGCCGATGCGCGTGAGGACCAGCTCCGCCTGGCGCAGCGTCCGGCCGACGACGTTGGGGACGTGGACCTCGGCCAGGCCGGCGCTCACGCGCACTTTAACGGTCCGCCCCTTGCGTACCTTGATGCCCGGTTCCGGGTCCTGCTGGACGACGAAGCCCTCGGGCAGCGACGAGTCCTTGGCGACGCCGGTTTCTTTCATCACCAGGCCGGCGTCGGCGAGCATCATCTCGGCCTCGTCGACGTTGTGGCCTATAATCTCGGGCACCGCGACCGATTCGCCGCCGGCCACGAACAGGCGGCCGAAGCCCACGACGAGGACGAGGTATCCCAATAGTATCGCGACGAGCGCCGCGGCCACGAGGCGTACGAAACGAAGGAATCCCTTTAACAGGTCGACTCGTCCGATTTTAAGCTGCATAGATAAAACGCCCCGCTACGCGGGCGCGGCAAGACGTATTTTTTAACATAAAAACGAATTTAAAGCAAGTTTAAAACGTATTCCGCGTTACCGTTATTATGAAAAGCCGCTCCCCGGGGCGGCTTTTTTGTCATTCTATAATGGCATTACTCGCCGCCGCCGTCGCGTATTATACCGACGTTGACCCGACCGCCGACGACGTTTCTTTATTCCTCCCGCGCCGGCTCCTTTAGCGTCACTATTTCCGGGAGGTTGCGGTACCGGCCGGCGTAGTCCAGGCCGTAGCCGACGGCGAAGACGTCGCCCACCTCGAAGCACACGTACCGGAGCGGGACCTCGACGCGCTGCATCGCCGGCTTGTAGAGCAGCGCGCATATCTGGATGCTGCTCGGCTCGCGGATGCGGAGGTGGTCCGCCAGGAACGCGGTGGTCAGGCCGGTGTCGACGATATCCTCGATAATTAAAACGTCGCGGCCTTTGACGTTCACGGCCACGTCCTTCGTCATGACGACCTCCTCGGTGGTCTCCACCCCCTCGCCGTAGCTCACGATTTCGGCGAAGTCGACCGTCATCGGGAGGTCTATGGCGCGGATGAGGTCGGCGACGAAGACGAACGCCCCCTTGAGGACGCCGACGACGACCAGGTCCTTGCCGGCGTAATCGGCCTTTACCTGCCGCCCCACTTCGGCGACGCGCTCCGCCAGGATGTCCCGGTCGTACAGGACCTTATCTATGTCCTTTTTGTAATCCATAGCGCGTCCTTTCCCGGCCGGCGACGGGGCCCGCCCGCCGCAGCCATCGCACGTGGACCGCCGGCTCGCCGGGCGCGGCCGCGGCCCCCTCCGCCAATACGAGTCCCGGCACCCACAGAATCCCCGAAACCCCGTAAACCACCGGCCAACGCCGCCTTTCCTCCGCCGGCACTTTCGCGTCTACGAAGACGTCTTGCAGTTTTTTCGTGCCGCCCAGGCCGGCGGGCCGTACGCGGTCGCCGTCGCGCCGGGCCCGAACGAGCAGCGGCGTTGCGGCGAACCGTTCGTCGAGCCAGACCTCGTCCAGGCCGCGGCCTCGCAGCTCCGCCGGCGCCCGCGCGAGCGCCGCGTCGATTTCGACGCCCGCCGGCGCTACCAGCGTCCGCCCGGGGAACGCCACCTCCGCCGACCAATGCCGAAGCGCCGGCCCGGTTCTCGTTCGCTCGAAGTGCATGCCGTCGGCCGTACGCCGCGCCTTGACTCCCCTCGGCAGGTCGACGGCGCCCCCGTCCGCCAGCGCCAGCGTCGCCGCGACGTGTTTGCGTTCCAGGCCGCGCCTCGAGCCGGCGAGCTCGCCGTAAAGCTGCCGCACCGCGCGGCCCCGTAACGCCTCGGGCAGCGCCGCCGGGAACGCCGGCGTGACGTTAATTCGACCCTCGGCGCGGCCTGCTATCAGGCGGGACAGCAGCGCCGCGGTCCTTCGCTCCAGCGCCGCTTCGTCCGCTCGAGCCGAGGCCGCGAGCGCCGCGAACGACGCCCGTACGCCGGGCACGCGCGCCTCCAGCGTCGGCAGGACCTCGAGGCGGAACCAATTTCGAAGAAAAGAGGGGTCGCGGTTGGTCGGGTCCTCGCGCCACGGGACGCCCAGCTCGCCGAGGTAGGCCAGGACGTCGGCGCGGTTGCGCGCCAGCAGCGGCCGGACGAAAATACCGGTGGCGGGGGGCATCGCGGCCAGGCCCAGCGTCCCCGCGCCCCGCGTCAGGTTCAAGAGGACCGTCTCGGCCTGGTCGTCGAGGGTATGGCCCAACGCGACGGCGTCGGCGCCGAACTCGCGGGCGGCGTGCGTAAGGAACGAGCGCCGCGCGAGGCGCGCGGCCTCTTCGGTTGAACGGCCTACGCCGGCGGGATGGGACCGCACGTCTACGCGCGCGCCGAAGAACGGTAGGCCCAGCGACGAGGCCTGCCCGCGTGCGAACGCGGCGTCGTCGGCGCTTTCGGGCCGCAGCGCGTGGTCGAGGTGGGCGACGCCCAGCCGCCACCGCTCGGCGGCCGCCAACGCGTTTAGGGCGTAGAGCAGCGCCGTCGAGTCCGGGCCGCCGGAGGCGGCGACGAGCGCCGAGGCGCCGGGGGGCAATATGCCCTCCCGCCGGCACCACGCAAGTACTTCATCCTCGAATCCGGCACTCATTTTACTTCGGCGTCATGGTCGCGACCGGCAAAATCAGCTCCGGCAGCGATACGCCGCCGTGGTAGAAACCCCCTTCGAAGCGCCGGTGGTATTCGCGCAGGTGATGGGAGAATACGAGGTGGTGGTTGCCCTGCGCCAGCACGTACGTCTTCGCCAGGTAGTCGTTGGGGAGGCCGAAGTCCTCGGGGTGGCGGACCAGGAAGGCCCCCTCGCCCTCGGGGCGGAGGTCCCGGCCTACCCAGTACCGCGGCGTTTTGGTCGCGTCCTTGTCGGCGTATACCACGGCCGGCGTGTCGGTGAGCGTCGAGCCGTGGTCCGAGGTGAGCACCACTACGGCGTTTTTATCCTCGGCGATTTTACGCAGCAGCTGCTCGAGCGGCGAGCCGAGGTACCAGGTGAGAGCGAGGCGGGGGAGCGCTTCGGCCGTGGGGGCGAGCGCGTCGAACGTGCCGCCCCGGCCCGACTCGTGCGTAACGGTGTCGATGAAGTTGAAGACGAAGGCCGTGAAGGGGCGCGCCGACAGCGTGTCGATTATTTTCCGTGCTTTCTTCTCCTGCTCGCGATTGGCGAATTTATAGTAGCGGATCTTTTTGGCCTTGGGCGCGTGGCGCGCGGCATGGTCGGTGAGAAACTGATCTTCGTGACGATTCAGCGATTCGCCCAGGTCGCTCTCTTCCCGGAAAGCCTCCCTGTACGTGGCCGCGATATCCGCCGGATTCTTCCCGGCGAAGAGGGCGTTGCGCGCGTACAAGGTGGAGGACGGCACGGCGCCGCAGTACAACGACCGCTCGATGCGGTACAGCTGGCCGACGCGTTCCTCGAGCAATAACCATTGGTCCAGGCGAAGGCAGTCCACGACGATGAAGTAAACCGAGCGCCCGGCCGCGATTTGCGGGAAAGCGAATTCGTCGAGGACGTTCCACGAAAGGGGCGGCGCGCCTTCCTCTCTCGCCACCCACGACGGGTAGTTCTCGCACGCGAACGCGGCGAACGTCTTGTCCGCCTCCGCGACCAACTCGTTTTGGAGGGGCGCCAACGCTCGGAGTTCCAAATCGCCAATCTCGCGTTGGGCGCGGCAAATATCCAGGTAAAGGCCCGCCCAATCCGGGAACGTGGCGGCCGGGTCGTTTATAACGTGTTGGGCGCGGTTGTAATATTCTCCCCACGACCCCACGAAGCGGTCGCGCCGGAGCCGGTCGATGTCGAGGATTTTTTTTAGGGATGAGAGTATCTGGTGCGGGTTCACCGGCTTCACCAGGAAGTCGTCGATCTCGCCGAAGTAGGCGTCGTCCATCAACGTCTCTTCGGTCGATTTCGTGACCATAATAACCGGCAGCGACGCGTCCACGGTTTTAAGCTCGTGCAGGGTCTCGATGCCGTCCATCCCCACCATTATCTCGTCCAGCAGGACGGCGTTGAAGGAGCGCTTCTTCACCAACGCCACGGCGTCCGGGCCGTTGGTGAGCGTCGTCACGCGGTAGCCGCGATTCTCCAGGAATTGGATCTGCGATTTCAGGAGGTCGATCTCGTCGTCGACCCACAGGATTTCGGGGCGTCGTTCCTCGTTCATATTACTGCTTGCCTTCCGGTTCTTCTTTGAGAGACAGGCCGAGTTCGTCGAGCTGCCGGCGTGCTACCGGCGCCGGCGAGCCGTCCATCGGCGACGACGCCCGCAGCGTCTTGGGGAACGCGATGACCTCGCGAATCGATTCCTCGCCGCACATCACCATGACCCATCGGTCGAGGCCGGGCGCGATGCCGGCGTGGGGCGGCGTGCCGTACTCCAGCGCGCGCAGGAAGAAGCCGAAGAGGCTTTCTATTTCCTCGTCGGTATAGCCGAACGCCTTGAATACCCGCCGCTGCAGCGCGGCGTCGTGAATACGGACGCTGCCCGAGCCGAGCTCGACGCCGTTGACGACGACGTCGTACGCCCGCGACAGTACGTCGAAGGGCGCGGCCTCCAACCTGTCCACGTCCTCGAGCCGGGGCGCGGTAAACGGGTGGTGCGACGGCACCGGCGCGCCCGTCGCGGGGTCGCGGTCGAAGAGCGGGAAGTCCGTAACCCACAGGAAGTGGAAGCCCTCCTCTTTTTCGACGTTCAACGACTCGGCCAGCATGAGCCGTACGGACCCCATCGCGACGGCGGCGGTTTCGAAGGGGCCGCCGCACGCGACGACGGCGTCGCCTTCCCCGGCGCCGGTTTTCGCGAGCAGCGCCGCCGCGGCGTCGTCGCCGAAGAACTTCGCCAGCGCGCCGGAAAGCGCGCCCCCCGGGCCGACCTTGAACGAGGCCAGGCCGCCGGCGCCGTCGGCTCGAGCCGCGGCCTCCAGCTCGTCTATTTGCTTGCGGCTCAAACGCCCGGGTACTCGGAGGGCGAAGACGCTACCGCCGGCGTCGACGATTTTACAAAATATCTCGGAGGAAGTTTTCGCGAATATATCCGTCGCGTCCTCGAGGAGGAGGCCGAAGCGCGTATCGGGTTTGTCGCGGCCGTAGCGCGACATCGCCTCGCGCCACGTGAGCCGGGGCCAGGGCGTCGCGAGCTCGACGCCGACGCCCTCGCGGAAGGACGCGGCGAAGACGCCCTCCGTAACGCCGAAGATGTCCTCCTCGTCCGCGAACGACATCTCGACGTCGAGCTGGGTGAACTCGGGCTGGCGGTCGGCGCGCTGGTCCTCGTCGCGGAAGCAGCGCGCTATCTGGAAGTAGCGGTCCATCCCCGCGGCCATCAACAGTTGCTTGTACATCTGCGGCGACTGCGGCAGCGCGTAGAATTTGCCGCGGTGGACGCGGCTGGGGACGAGGTAGTCGCGCGCGCCCTCCGGCGTCGACCGCATCAATACCGGCGTCTCGACCTCGACGAAGCCGCGCGCGGACAGGTAGTCGCGGATGGCCTTGACGGCGCGGTGGCGGACGGCGAGGTTGCGCTGCATCTGCGGCCGCCGGAGGTCCAGGTAGCGGTACTCGAGCCGGAGCTCCTCGTGCACGTCGAGCTCTTCTTCCGCCAGGTTGAAGGGGGGAGTCTTGGCTCGAGCCAGGACCTCCAACTTGCGCACGCGGAGCTCGACCGCGCCCGTCGGAACGTCGTCGCGGCGCATCCCCTCCGGCCGGAGGCGCACGTCGCCGACGACGCGGACGACGTCCTCTCCCTTAAGTTTCGAGGCGGCCTTGTGCAGTCCCTTACCGACCGCCGGGTCGACGACGAGCTGCGTGAAGCCGTAGCGGTCGCGCAGGTCGACGAAGGACAGGCCGCCCAGGTCGCGGCTCTTCCAGACCCAGCCGCACAGCGTCGCCTCGGCGCCGACGTTATTTTCGTTCAGTTCGCCGCAAGTGTGGGTTCGTTGCATATCGACTCCGTTTTGGCGATTATACCCCAAACCGCCGTCGCGGTAAAGGCCAACAAGGCGAACCGCCCGGGTTGCCGGGCGGCGTTCGGCCTGGGATGACGATTCCGGACTATCTTCGCGAGCGCGATTACAGGTCGCGGTTCGAGATGTCCTCGGCGATTTCCTTGAGGCGCTCGCCCTTTACCTCCATCTCTTTCTCGATCTTCGCCATGCGCTTTTCTTTTTCCGCCGGGCTCATGTTCGGGTCCATCGCGATCGTCGCCATTTCCCTCGTCAAAGCCGCGATGTCCTTATTGAGCTGCTCGAGCTCCTTTTCGTGTTCTTTGGCGGCGTGCGGGTCGGGGATGCCCGAGTCCTTCATCCCCGGGATAACGTCGAGGTCGGCGTTTTTCGCGCAACCGCGGCAGCCGCCGCCGGCGAACGCGGCAGCTAGAACCGCGGCCGCGGCCAGTAACAGTATCGCGTATCTCACTTCGGTCCTCCTATGTTGGCGTTACCTTTGCGTTGAAATCGTTTTCCCGGGCGCAGAGCCGTTCGTATAGAATGGCGCCGAGGGGTGCGAGGTTTTTAGTGTCGGCGGCGTTGTAGCGCAGCAATTTGTCGAGCGCGCCGTTCGCGCCGCGGCAGTGGGCTTGCCAGAGCTTTACGGCGTCGTAGCCGTCGAGGCCGTCGACGTCGCCCTCGCGGGCGATACCGAATAGCTTCTCGACCTTTTTCAGGCCTCCTTGGATGCCGAGCCGCTTCGCGGCGAAGCAAATGTCGTAGTGGGGGAAATCGAGTTGGAGGTACGAGAACTCGCGTTTGAGGAACGGCACGTCGAAGTTCGCGCCGAAGAACGTGACGAGGAGCTTGACGCCCTCCAGCGCGGCGTCCACCGCGTCGCCGGAGAGGTCGCGGCCTGCGACGAGCTGGGTCAGGCCCCGCCCGGGCCGGTAGACGCCGACCACCGTCGTCTCGTCGTAGGGCGGCGCCTGGCCCGTGGTCTCGATATCCAGACACGCCACGCCGTCGCCGAAGACGTCGAACAAGCGCCAGTGCTCGTTCCGGGACAACCGGTGGTGGAAGAACTTTTCGTCGCGCCGGCCCAGCGCGTCGCGCCACCGTACCAGCTCCTTGGCCCACAGCTCGTTGCGCCACGCCGACGTGAACGTTACGCCGCCGCGAGCCAGGAAGTCGTCCCAGCTCGAGATCCCCTCGCGCCGGATGCGGCGCTCGGTACGGGGCCCTACGCCGTTCAGTACCCTGAAAGTGTGCCTTATCAAATTCCGTTGTCCGTTTCGGCGGGGCGGCCGGCGAACGCCCAGAGGTACGCCGACGCGCCGAATATCCCGCCCGCCAGGTCCGCGCCCAGGTCGACGATGTCCGCGCTGCGGCCCGGGACGAAGGCCTGGATAATCTCCGTCCCGCTCCCGACCAGGAGTACGGTGAAGAAGGAGACGACGAAGGCGAACGTTCCGCCGCGGCGCGCCGCTCCCGCTATGGCCCGGGCGGCGAGCGCGCCCAGCAGCGCGTAGGCCGCGGCGTGTCGCACTTTGTCTATGTTGAGGGCGCGGGGCTGCGGCGCCTCCGGCAACGCGACGAGCGCGAAGAACACCAACACGGCGACCCA
Organism: uncultured bacterium; assembly: GCA_965602215.1. Taxonomy (GTDB): domain Bacteria; phylum RBG-13-66-14; class B26-G2; order WVWN01; family WVWN01; genus WVWN01. The sequence continues at coordinate 2,565 of CBFCYS010000040.1, read as the reverse complement.
TGTCGCCCAGGGTAGATAATATGATTTAATGTCGCTCACGTCAACAGCGCGCGTACCAGCGCGAGGGCGGCCCCCTTGTGGGGAAGGTAGTGGCCGCGGCGGAGGTCCGGGTCGCGGACCTGGTTGGGGGTGAACGTCGCGACGCCCACGCAACTCGGGCAGCCGTTCTCGCACTCGCAGCCGGCGATGAGCTCTTCGCAGCTCCGGAGGACTTCGTCCAGGCGGCGGTAGGCGTGCTCGGCGTAGCCCAGGCCGCCGGGGTAAACGTCGTATATGAACGCCGCTGGCGTCCCGAGGTTCGACGAGTCCACCACGCCGCGCAGGTCGCGCGGGTCGCACATCGCGAACAGCGGGACAACGGCCTGCAGCACGTTCTTCAGGCCGACCAACCCCTCGAACGGATTATATCCCATCCGCGAGACGTCGCCCATAATTTCCGGCCCGGGCGCGACGTAGACCGCCACCGTCGGGAGCTCCACGGCCGGCAGCTCCAGCGGCGACCAGCCGATGGACTCCAGCGAGTGGAACTTTATCTTCTTGAATCCGACGGTCCGCCACGTTACGAGCGCCTCCGTCAGGCCGAAGGCGCCGGCCGCGTTCTCGTGGGATTCGAGCGTCTTGAGGACGCGCAGCGTCGCCTCCACCATGGCCTGCGTGTAGTAGTCGACGTCGCGCCGCTCCACGAACGCGACCTTCTGGCCCAGGTCCAGCTCGCGCACGAAGTAGGTCTCGCCCTGCTGCAGGTATATGGCCTCGGCGTAGAGCTGCTCCAGCGCGCTCTCGTAGTCCAGCGTGCCGACGGCGGCGTTCTCGCGACCCGCGTCCATTATCGTTACGGTGTTGTCCGACGAAGAACGCAGGTTGACGCCTGCCGCCGGGTAGTCGCTCGAGAGCCACCAGTACTTGCCGCCCTTGGCGGCCATGTCGCCATCGTCGGCGACGAGTTCGGCCACGTCGGCGGCGCTCGAGCCGAAGGACGCCAGGTCGTCGGCGGTGAGCGGCAGCTCCGCCGCGGCGCAGCGGAGGTGGCCCGAGAGGATGTAGACGTTCTCCGGGTCGATGATCGCGGCCTCGGGCGAGCGGCCGAAGACGTACTGCGGGTGGCGGGCGAGGTACTGGTCCACCGGGTCGTCGTAGGCGATGAGGACCGCGAGCGACGCTTCGGCGCGGCGGCCCGCCCGGCCGGACTGCTGCCGCAGCGACGCGATGGACCCCGGGAAGCCGACGACGACCGCGGCGTCCATGCCGCCGACGTCGATGCCGAGCTCGAGCGCGTTGGTGGCGGTGACGCCCAGCAAGCTGCCGCCGAAGAGCTGCCGCTCGATCTCGCGGCGCTCCTCGGGGAGGTAGCCGCCCCGGTAGCTCCGGAGCTTGTCGTCGTACTTCGGCCCCAGCGCCTCGCGGGCGTATTTATAGATGAGCTCGGCGACGACGCGCGCCCGGGCGAAGGTCACCGACTGGACCCCCTCCTTCACCAGCGCCTGCAATATCTCCGACGCCTCGACGTTGGCCGAGCGGCGCAGGCCCAGGCCCCGGTCGGCGAGCGGCGGGTTCAGGATGATGAAGTAGCGGTCGCCCTGCGGCGCGCCGGACTCGTCTATCAACGTCACGTCGTCGCCCACCAGCCGTTCGGCGTGCTCCTTGGGGTTGGCGATGGTGGCCGAGGTCAGCAGGAACTGCGGCGCCGCGCCGTAGTGGGCGGCGACGCGCCGGAGCCGCCGCAGGACGTTGGCGACGTGGGAGCCGAAGATGCCGCGGTAGGCGTGGAGCTCGTCGACGACGACGTAGCGCAGCGACGAGAAGAACCGGCTCCACCGCGCGTGGTGGGGGAGGATGCCGGTGTGCAGCATGTCCGGGTTGGTGATGAGGAGGTTGGCGCCGTCGCGGAGCTTGCGGCGCGCGGCCGCGGGCGTATCGCCGTCGTAGACGCCGGGCGCGACGCGGCTCGCCACCGGCGGCGCGAGCGCCAGGAAGCGGTTAAGGTTGCGGAGCTGGTCCTGGCTCAGCGCTTTGGTGGGGTAGAGGAAGAGTGCGGCGCCGCCGCCCTCGTCGTAGAAGCGCTCGAGCACCGGCAACAGGAAGCAGTACGTCTTGCCGGAGGCGGTGGGCGTGACGGCGACGACGTTGTGGCCCGCGCGGGCGGCCTCGACGTACTCGGCCTGGTGGCTGTAGAGACGGGCGATGCCCAGGTGGCGCAGCGCTTCGGCCAGCGGCGGCGCCAGCGGCGGCTCGAGCTCGCCGTAGCGCGCCTCGCGCGCCGGGACGTGCTCGACGTGGCGGATGGCGTCGCCCTTGGTAAGCTGCAGCTCGGCGAGTACGGCGTCGATTTTCATTACGGTATTATATAATTTCGCGGCCGCTGGCGGAAGTAAAAAGCCGTAGCGGCAGGAAATAGCCTGCCGTTACCCCCTGCGAAATTAGCGGCGGACTTTAAGTCCGCCGCTTCGAGAAATGAAGCAACATTCCCTTGGGTTCGATACGTATATAAGGTATAATGGATATCGTAACGGTTATGAAATTCTCCCGCGAACGTTTCGTCGTCTTTCAGGCGCACTTGCGCGAGGC
>CBFCYS010000039.1:0-17882 GCA_965602215.1 uncultured bacterium | reverse complement strand
CTGCTCGTTGGGCCTTCCGCAAACTCCGACCAACTGACGGCCCGGCCAAGTTTAACCGGTTTTTACGATACCGGCGGCGGAAATCGTATTATCCGGCGGGCCGGAAATCTTCGACCGTCTTCGCGGAGGGCCCGAGAGCGGGTTTTTTTTGGGCGCGGCCGGGCCCGGGCGAAACAGCCGGCGCGTCCCGAGGAGTGGTTGTTATGAGGTTCTGGCGGACGCCGCTCGACGCCGACAAGATGAAAGTCCCGCGCGGCGAGCTGCACATAATCGTGGAGCGGTGTAAGGGTTGCGAGTTCTGCGTGGAGTATTGCCCCCGCGACGTCTTGGAGATGAGCGACGAGTTCAACTCCAAAGGCTACCACCCGCCGAAAGCCGTTAAACCCGAAAATTGCGTGAACTGTGACTTGTGCGAGATGATATGCCCGGAGTTCGCCATATATTGCTTAACGGTAGAGGAAGAGCCGGTACCGGCGGAAGGGGGAAAAAGCTCGTGAAAGCGGACCCTATCGGCGTTAGGACCGGCACTTTGTACCTCGACGGCGACCGCGCCGTCGCGGAGGGGGCCATAGCGGCGGGATGCCGTTTCTTCGGCGGCTACCCCATTACGCCTTCCACGGAATGTGCCGAACACATTAGTGAACGTTTTCCCGAAGTCGGCGGCATGTTTATTCAGATGGAGGACGAGATAGCGTCCATAACCGCCATCATCGGCGCGGCGTGGGGCGGGGCGCGGAGCATGACGGTTACCTCCGGCCCGGGCATCAGCCTGATGATGGAGAACATCGGCCTCGCCGTCATGCTTGAGACGCCGTGCGTCATCGCCAACGTCCAGCGCGGCGGCCCGTCCACCGGCCTCCCGACGATGGTGGGTCAGGCCGACGTGATGCAGGCGCGCTGGGGCTCGCACGGCGACTACGAGATTATCGCGTACTCGCCGCAGTCGCCGCAGGAGGCGTTCGACTTCACCATTAAAGCGTTCAACATGGCCGAGCGATACCGGACGCCGGTCATCGTGCTCCTCGACGAGTGCGTGGGGCATATGGTGGAAAAAGTGGTCATACCGCCCGCGGATGCCATCGAGATCGAGCCCCGCCGCCTGACCAACGCCGCCAAGGACGAATATCTGCCGTTCGCCTACGGCGACGACCTGGTTCCGGACATGGCGATAGCCGGTATGGGGTACCGCTTCCACGTTACGGGCTTGACCCACGACGAACGCGGCTACCCCGATATGAGCGTGCGGTGCCAGGAATGGCTGGTGCCGCGGCTGTTGGCGAAGATTCGCGAAAACGCCGACGACATCATCGAGTTCGACGAGGAGGATACCGACGGCGCGGACGTGGTCGTGCTCTCCTTCGGCATCAGCGCGCGCGTCTCGCGGATGGCTATTGACCTCGCCCGGGAGAAGGGGATCAAGGTGGGCTTCTTGCGGCTTCGCGCTATCTGGCCTTTCCCCGAAAAACGCATAGCGGAGCTCGCCCAGAAGATAAAGTCGTACGTGGTCGTCGAAATAAACCTGGGTCAAATTTTCTACGAAGTCCAGCGCTGCGCCGCGGGGCGGTGCGAAACGCTGCTCTCGCCCCACGCTGGCGGCGGCGTACACGACCCGGAGGATATACTAGCAATTATCGAGAAGGGGGCCAAGGTAAAATGAGCCCGAAGGGAGTACCGGAAGCGGTCATAGCCGCCGTAAGCGCGGAAGAACACCCCATCGCGCCGTTCTTGCGTATGGACCGTATGCCGCACATCTGGTGTAGCACCTGCGGCATCGGGACGGCCGTGAAGGCGCTGGTCGCGGCTCTCGAGAAGTTGGATACGGACCTCGACAAGGTATCCATCGTCTCCGGCATCGGCTGCACCGGCCGCGTCGCGGGGTACGTTCGCCTCGACAGCTTCCACACCACCCACGGCCGGCCTATCCCGTTCGCCACCGGCCTGAAGCTCGCCAATCCGGAGCTCACCGTCATCGTCTTCTCGGGCGACGGCGATCTCTCCGCCATCGGCGGCAACCACTTCATCCACGCCGCCCGCCGCAACATGGACCTCAAGGTCATCTGCGTCAACAACTTCATCTACGGCATGACCGGCGGCCAGGCGGCGCCCACGACGCCCCTTACCGCGTTGACCTCCACCACCCCCTACGGCAACGCCGACCCGCCGTTCAACCTGTGCCACCTCGCCGCGGCCTGCGGCGCCAACTACGTCGCGCGCTGGACCGCGCTCCACGTCCGCCGGCTGACCAAGGCTTTCGCGGAGATACTGGTCAAACCGGGTTTCTGTTTCGTCGAGATTATAACGCCGTGTTCTACGCTGTACGCCCGCCGGAACCGCCTCGGCACCGGCCTCGACATCATGAAGTACTATCACGACAACACGGTCATCGAGCACGGCGCGGACACCGCCGATACCGACATCGTCTTCGGCGGCCCCATAATATGCGGCAAATTCGTCGAGCGCGACCGGCCCACTTGGCTGGAGTATCAGGACCGGCACCTCGGCGAAAAGTTAGGGGACAAATACTACCGCGGTAAGGTCCTCCAGGGGGCGAGCGAGCGATGAGGCGCGAGATACGCATTACCGGTTTCGGCGGCCAGGGCGTTATATTATCCGGCGTTATCGTCGGCAAGGCCGCCTCCATTTACGACGAGAAGAACGCCACCATGTCGCAGGCCTACGGCCCGGAGGCCCGCGGCTCGGCCTGCTCGACGCAGGTCCTCGTCGACGACAAAGAGATCCTGTATCCGTATATCCGGAAATCGGACGTCCTGGTCGCGATGTCCCAGGAAGGTTATTCCAAATTCGTCGGCGAGCTGAAGGCCGACGGCGTCCTGATATACGACGAAGACCTCGTCGACCCGGGCGACGTTAAAAAGGGCATCAAGGTTTACCCCATAAAAGCCCAGCGGATGGCCGAGACCGACCTCGGCCGCAAAATAGTTACGAACATCGTAATGCTGGGCTTCTTTGCGGCGGTAACGCAGGCCGTCCCCAAAGGGGCGATGGTGGAGGCCATAAAGACCTCCGTGCCCAAGGGGACGATCGACCTTAATTTAAAAGCTTTCGACCTTGGTTACGATGCCTTCGAAGAAGGAAAAGGAAAAGGGACCCAAGCCGGAGCCCGCGCTCGAAACGGAGCCGAGTAAGGCCAAGGGCGTCCTCGTGTTGGGCGGCGGCATCGCCGGCATCCAGGCGGCACTGGACCTGGCCGATGCCCGAGTAAAGGTCTACCTGGTGGAACGCGGCCCCAGTATCGGCGGCCGGATGAGCCAGCTCGACAAGACCTTCCCCACGATGGACTGCTCGATATGAATTCTCGGCCCTAAAATGATGGATGTCGGTAGGCATCCTAACGTCGAGCTGCTAACGCTTTCGGAATTGGTGGGCCTGCGGGGCGAACCGGGAGACTTCGTCGCCACCGTACGGCGCTACCCCCGCTACGTGGACGAGAACGAGTGCGTGGGGTGCGGCGATTGCGAGGCGGTGTGTCCCATGGTCGCGCCCAACGTCTACGAGCACGGCATGGGCGCCCGCAAGGCCGTGTTCCGGCCGTTCCCCCAGGCGGTCCCCGCCGTCTATATGATAGACCGCGACGTCTGCCTGAACGAGGAGGCGTTTCTGGCGTGCAGCAATTGCGCCGACGCCTGCCCCCGCGACGCTGTAGACTTCGACCAGCGCGTCCGCGACGTCGACGTTGACGTGGGCGCGGTCATCGTCGCCACCGGCTTCGACGAGTTCGACCCCCGGGTGATGCGAAACTACGGGTACGGCGTCTACGAGAACGTGATGACCTCGCTCGAGTTCGAGCGGATGCTCAGCGCGTCCGGGCCCACGCGGGGCCACATCGTCCGGCCCACGGACCGGAAGCCGCCCCAACGCATCGTCTTCGTGCAATGCGTGGGCGCGCGCGGCGAGGGGGGCCAGCATTTCTGTTCCCGCTTCTGCTGTATGAACGCCGTCAAGGACGCCATGCTCGCGAAGATCCACGACCCCAACGTCGTCTCCATGACCATCCTCTACACCGACCTGCGGGCGTTCGGCAAAGGGTTCGACCAGTTCGTGGGGCGCTCCCGCGAGGTGGACGAAATTCATTACGTCCGCGGCCGGCCGGCGAAGATAGTGGGCGACGACGACGGCGACCTTATCGTCTACGCCGAGGATACGCTGAGCGGCAAGCAGGTGAAGTTGGAGGCGGACCTGGTCGTGCTCTCGGTGGCCGCCCGTCCCAACGAGACGGCGCGCGACCTGGCCGAGGCCCTCGGCGTCGAGCTCGACCGCTACGGCTTCTTCCGCAAACGCGACCCGGATTCCTTCTACCTCGACACCACGCGCGACGGCGTTTACCTGTGCGGCTCGGCCGGCGGCCCCCAGGTCATCCCGGACTGCGTGGCCCAGGCCTCGGGGGCGGCGGCGCTGGCGGCCAAGCACGTCGCGGCGCACCGCGTCCCGGACGAGGAGCTCGAGATCGAGGCCGTCGACACCTCGGGGGAGCCGCGCGTCGGCGTCTTCGTCTGCCACTGCGGCGCGAACATCGCGGGCCTATTGGACATCGGCAACCTGGTCGAGCACGCCCGCGGCCTGGACGGCGTCGTCTACGCCGCCGACGAGTTGTTCGCCTGTTCCGATACCAGCCAACGCGCCGTACAAGACGCCATTGCCGAGCATAAACTCAACCGCCTGGTCGTCGCCGCGTGTACGCCGCGGACCCACGAGCCGGTGTTCCGCAAAGCGTGCGAGGCGGTGGGCCTCAACGCCTACCTCTTCGAGATGGTGAACATACGCGACCAGTGCTCGTGGGTGCACGTAGGCCAGCCCGAGGCCGCGCTGGCGCGCGCCCGCGACCAGATATCCATGGCGGTGGCCCGCGCCCGGCGGCTCGAGCCGCTGCACATGATAGACGTTCCGATGGAACGGGCGGCGCTGGTGGTGGGCGGCGGTATCGCCGGCCTGCAGGCCGCGCTCGAGATAGCCCGCCAGGGGTTCAAGACCATTCTGGTGGAGAAGACGGATAAGCTCGGCGGCCGGCTGAACAAGCCGTCGTTGACCAAGCTCTACCCCTCGGGCCGCGACGCCGAGAAGCTCATCGGCGAGAAGATAGCGCACCTCGAGGAGGCCGGCGTCGAGGTCATGCTCAATACCGAAGTGGCGCGGGTCGACGGCTTCGTCGGCAACTTCGACGTCGAGCTCGCCGACGCCTCCGGTAAGAAGAAGGGGGCCACCAAGAAAGTCCGCGCGGGCGCCATCGTCCTCGCCACCGGCGCCGACTTATACGAACCCGAGGGCGAGTACGGTTACGGCGAGTTCCCGAACGTAATCACCATTTTGGAGTTGGAGCAGAACTTCGCCGCCCACGACGGCCGGGCCGTCGTCGACGGCAAACAGCCCGAGAACGTAGCCTTCATCCAGTGTGTCGGCTCGCGGTGCGAGGACGGCAACCCCGGCTGCTCGCGCTACTGCTGCCCGTCGGCGATAAAGCAGGCGCTGGCGCTGCGCGAACACGGCGCCAACGTGACGGTCTTCTACAAAGACATCCGGACCGTGAGCGACGGCGCCGAAGAGATGTACCGCAACGCCCGGGGCAAGGGCGTCCTCTTCGTGAAGGTCGCCGAGGACGAACGGCCCGAAGTCGTGGGGCCCAAGGCCGCGGAAGCGGTGGAGGCTTACGACCTCCTGCTAAGGGCGCGGGTGCGCGCGCCGGCGGACCTCGTCGTTCTCTCCACCGGTATGGTCCCGCGCGAGCCGGATACGACCATTCTGCAGTCTATATTCAAAATACCGCGGGGCGACGACAAGTTCCTCATGGAGCGCCACCCGGAGCTCGGGCCGGTGGAGACGACGACCGACGGCGTCTTCATCGTCGGCTGCCTCCAGGCGCCCAAGGACATCGCGGACTCGCTGTCGCAGGCTTCGGCCGCCGCGGCCAAGGTGGCCCGGCTGCTGGCGCGGGACAGCGTGAAGCTCGAGCCTACGATCGCCGAGGTCAACCAGGACCTGTGCCGCGGCTGCGGCCAGTGCGCCGAGATCTGCGAGTTCAACGCGCCCGAGCTCGTCCAACTCGAATCCGGGGTCTACGTCGCACGCATCAACGAGGCATTGTGCAAGGGTTGCGGGACGTGCGCCGTGTGGTGCCCCACCGGCGCCATAATAGCCCGCCATTTCACCGACCTCCAAATCCACACCATGCTCGAGACCGCGCTGCAAGGCGAAAAGGGTAAATGACGTCGGCCAAGAGTAAAACTAAAACGGCTGCGACCGAAGAGAAGAGTAAAACCAAGGCCAAGGCCAAGGCGCCGTCCAAGAAGCCGCGCGCCGCGGCGAAGGCCAAGGCCAAAACCAAAAAGGCCGCCGCCCCCCGCAAAGCCCGTGAAACCAAGGCCAAGGCCCGCGAGGACTTCACGCCGCGCGTCGTCGTCTTCGCTTGCAACTGGTGCTCGTACGCCGGCGCCGATACCGCGGGTATTTCCCGCATACAGTACTCGCCCCATTTCAGAATAATCCGGGTGATGTGTTCGGGCCGGGTGCACCCGGCGTTCGTGCTGCGGGCGTTCGAGCTCGGCGCCGACGGCGTGCTTGTTTCGGGGTGCCATTTCGGCGACTGTCACTACATCTTCGGCAACGAGCGCGCGGTGGAGCAGTTCGAGAAGACGAAGGCGCTCCTCAAAATACTCGGCCTGGAAGAGGGGCGCATAAGGCTGGAGTGGATAAGCGCCGCGGAGGGCGTCAAGTTCGGCCGCGTCATCGACGAGTTCGTGGAGCAGGTCCGCGCGTTGGGGCCGTCCAAACTCGTTCCGCGGGAACGCGCGCTGCCGCGCGAGGCCGAGGCCTACGCCGACGCCGCGGCTCTGGCCAAGTGAGATAAAACGTTATGGAGGCGACCACGCCCGTAGACGAGAAAACGTTAAAAGAAGCGAACGCCTTCCTGTGCCTGGAGTGCGGGAAGTGCACGGCGACGTGCGTCGTCGCGCGCTACAACCGCTCGTACTCGCCGCGGCGGCTTATCAGCCAGGCGCTGGCCGGCGGCCGGCTGCCGAGCCCGGGCGAGCTTTCGATTTGCCTGACGTGTATGGCCTGCGACGCGCGTTGCCCTTCGGGGGTGCGCTTCGTCGACCTCATCCGCGAGCTGCGGCGGGCGACGTACGGCGCCGAGTTCGCCGGCAACTGCAGCCACGGCGGCGCGATGCAGTCGCTGATGAAGCTCATGACCGCGGCGGAGTTGAATCAAGACCGGCTGGCCTGGGTGACGAAGGACCTCAAAACCGCCCTCGAGGGCGACGTGGCGCTCTTCGTGGGGTGCGCGCCGTACTTCGACGCCTTCTTCACCGAGCTCGAGGTCGACACCCTCGCCGGCGTCAAGGGCGCGGTAAAGGTCCTCAACGCCCTCGGCATCGAGCCGGTCCTGCTCCCCGACGAGCGGTGCTGCGGCCACGATTTATTATGGGGCGGCGACGTCGAACATTTCGAGAAGCTCGCCCGCAAGAACGTAGAACTGCTGAAGGCGAAGGGCGTGAAGACGGTCCTCTTCAATTGCCCGGAGTGCTACTATACGTTCAAGGCCGACTACCCGGGGGTCGTCGCCGGCCTTCCGTTCGAAGTCAAACACCTCAGCGAGTTCCTGGCCGAACACGCCGGCGAGCTTAGCTTCGACGCGGGCGAGGCCGAGAAGGTCACGTTCCAGGACCCGTGCCGGCTGGCGCGCTTCGCGAAGGTGGTCGAGGCGCCGCGGGAAGCATTGGCGGCCGCGGGCATCGAGCTGGCGGAGATGCCGCGCTCGGGGAAGGGTGCGGTATGTTGCGCCGGCAACGGCTGGCTCAACTGCGACCGCTTCTCGAAAGAGGTCCAGCTCGAGCGCTTGCGCGAAGCCCGGGCCACGGGGGCGACGACGCTCGTCACGGCCTGCCCCAAGTGCGAGATTCACTTCCGCTGCGCGATGAACGACCCCAACCTGGGCGACGAGATTAAAATGGAGATACGCGACCTCGCCTCCGCGGTGGCGTCGCGGTTAGCGAACGATAAAAAGAAAACCGAAGCCAAGGACAACGAGGAGTAATCCCTACCCCTGCGAAAGGGGGTGACGATTTATGTCCAACGAGGAAAAGAAAGCGGCGGTCGCGACGGGCGAGGAGTTGCGCATCGGCGTTTTCGTGTGCGACTGCGGCCTGAACATCGCCGGCACGGTGGATACCGAAGCGGTAACCGAGTACGCGAAGACGCTGCCCAACGTAGTTGCGGTTGTCCGCAACCGCTACACCTGCGCCGACCCGGGCCAGAACGAGATTAAGAACGCCATGCGCGAGCACAACCTGAACCGTGTCGTCGTAGCCTCCTGCACGCCGCTCATGCACGAGCCGACCTTCCGCGCGTGCGTCGCGAGCGAGGGCCTGAACCCGTACCTGATGGAGATGGCCAACCTGCGCGAGCACTGCTCGTGGGTGCACGCCGGCGACAAAGACGGCGCGACGGCGAAGGCCAAGGACCTGGTCAAGAGCGCCGTGGCGCGGGCGGGACAGCTGCAAGCTCGCAAGGAGACGCGCCTCCCGGTTACGCAGGCCGCGCTGGTAGTAGGCGGCGGCGTCGCCGGCATCCAGGCCGCGCTCGACCTGGCGGACGCCGGCTACCAGGTTTACCTGGTGGAGAAGGAGCCGTCCATCGGCGGCATCATGGCCGCGCTCGACAAGACGTACCCGACGATGGACTGTTCGATATGAATACTCGGTCCTAAAATGATGGATGTCGGTAGGCATCCCAGGGTCGAGTTGATGGCTTACAGCGAAGTTGAGGAAGTAGAAGGGTACGTCGGCAACTTCAAGGCCAAGGTGCGCAAGAAGGCGCGCTACGTGCGGGATGAGGATTGCAACTCCTGCGCCGAGTGCGCCGCGGTGTGCCCGGTCGTCGTCCCGGACGGGTTCCAGATGGGCCTGTCGTCGCGCAAGGCGGTGTACCTGCCGTTCCCGCAGGCGGTGCCGGCGTCGTACATAATCGACATGGAGGCCTGCCTGGGGACCAACCCCATCGCGTGCGGCAAGTGCGAGGAGGTCTGCGAGAAGGTCTGCATCGACTACGACATGAAGGACGAAGTAGTCGAGCTGGAGGTGGGCGTGGTCGTCGTCGCCACCGGAATGGACGTCTACGACCCCACCGAGATGGACGAGTACTGCTACACCCGCTACGAAAACGTCATCACGTCGATGGAGTTCGAGCGGCTAATCTGCGCCGGCGGCGCGACGGAGGGCCACTTCGTCAGGCCCTCGGACCACGGCGTGCCCGAGCGCATCGCGTTTATACAGTGCGTGGGCTCGCGCAACAACGCCGGCGACAAGGGCAACCGCTACTGCTCCAACATCTGCTGCATGAACACGATCAAGGATACGCTCTTGTTGCAGGACCACTACCCGGACTGCGAGTGCACGGTGTTCTACATGGACATCCGCGCCTTCGGCAAGGGTTTCGAGGACCTGTACATGCGTTCGCGGGAGGAGGGCGTCAAGTACATCCGCGGCCTGCCGGGCGAAATCCGCCAGGACCCGGAGACCAAGAACCTCTTCCTCACCGCCGAGAACACGCTCACCGGCGAGGTGCGCGAGTACGGGTTCGACATGGTCGTCCTCTCGGTGGGCGTTATCCCGCGGCAGGATAGCTACCTTATAAAGAAACTCTTCTCGCTCTCCACCACCGGCGATGGCTTCTACATGGAGGCCCACCCCAAGCTCAAGCCGGTGGATACGCCGACGCGCGGCGTCTACATCTGCGGCTGCGCCGAATCCCCCAAGGACGTCAAGGACTCGGTGACGCAGGCTTCCGCGGCCGTGGCCCGGGCCATGACCATCCTCAACGCCGGCCACGTAACGGCCGAGGCCATCACGGCTGCCATCGACCCGGCGCGCTGCACCGGCTGCGGCCTGTGCGCCCAGGTGTGCCCCTTCAACGCGGTCGAGGTAGATAAGGAGAAGAAGACCGCCCGGATAATTTCGGCGATGTGTATGGGCTGCGGCAACTGCGCCGCTACGTGCAACCAGGGCGCGGTTACGATGGGCCACTTCACCGACGACCAGTACTACGCGCAAATCGACGCGCTGCTCGAGGAGGACGCGGCCGACAAGGTGTTCACCTTCGCCTGCAACTGGTGCTCGTACGCCGGCGCCGACAACGCCGGCATCTCGCGCTTGCAGTACCCGCCCACGGCGCGGCTCGTCCGTACGATGTGCTCCGCCCGCGTTACGGAAGACTTCGTACTCTACGCGTTCATGAAGGGCGCGCCCATCGTGCTGGTCTCCGGCTGCCACTTCGCCGACTGCCACTACATTGACGCCAACCGCCAGACCGTCAAGCGCGTTTACCGATTGTGGGACAAACTGGAGAAGATGGGCATCCGCCCCGAGCGATTGCAGCTGGAGTGGATAAGCGCCGCCGAGGGCCAGAAGTTCGCCCGCGTCATGCGCGGCGTGGAGGAGTTGCGCGGGCAGGTCACGGCCGAGGAGATCGAGCACGCCAAGAAGGTCCTAGCCGAGGAGTGGGAGAAGAAGCTCGCGCGCGAGGCCAAGCGTAAAAAGAAGGCGGAAGCGGATGAGTCAAGAGACGAAGTTCAAGTGTCTTAAGTGCGGCCACGAGTACGTCGAGAAGTACGCGCCCGACGACGACGTCGAACGCTCGTGCCCCAAGTGCCGCTCCAACAGCGTCCGCCCCGAAAAGCCGAGGAAGGCCGATGCCGCCAAAGAAGGACAAAAAGGAAAGTAAAGACGGGCCGACGGTCACGATCAATTTCGAGTTTAAGAAGCGCCTCGAGAAAATAGTCGACGGCAACCTCGTCAACTATTGCTACCAGTGCGGCGCGTGCGTCGGCGACTGTCCGAGCACGCGCTACGTCGAGGGCTTCAACCCGCGCGAAATTATGCTCAAGGTCCTCTACGGCTTCGCCGAAGAACTGGTGGGGCCGAACTCGCCGGTATGGCAATGTACCAATTGCTACAACTGCTACGAACGTTGTCCGCAGAACGTGAAGCCGGTTGAGATAATCATCGCCATTAAAAACCTCATGGCGCGGCAGGGCATCTACCCGGAGAAGGCGCAAGTGGGCGACCTGGTCGACACGGTTTTGGAGACCGGCCGGACCGCGCCGGTGACGGCGATGACCAAGAAGCTCCGCGAGGAGCTGGGGCTGCCGCCGCTCGAGGCCGTCGACACCGACGAGCTGAAGAAGATATTGGAGTAGCGCAGTAGGGCGAGACTTATGACGGACGCTCAACCTAAAAAATTCGCCTTCTTCCCCGGCTGCCTCATCCCGGTGCGGTACCCGCAGATGGAGGCCGCGATCCGCAAGACGCTGCCCAAGCTCGGCATCGAGATCGTCGACCTGCCGGGGTTCACCTGCTGCCCGGACCCCATCTACTTCAAGTCGTACGACAAGATGGCGTGGCTCACGGTCGCGGCGCGCAATCTGGCCGTAGCGGAGGAGGCGGGCCTCAACCTCTTCACCATCTGCTCGGGCTGCACCGCGACGCTGTCGGAGACGTACCAGCAGCTAAACGCCAATAAAAACGTGAAAGACCAGGTCAACGAGCGGCTCGCGCGCGTGGGCAAGGAGTACCGCGGTACGTCGACCATACGGCACGTCGCGACCGTCATTCGCGACGAGGTGGGCATCGAAGCGGTGGCGGCGTCGGTGGTGCGGCCGCTGAAGGACTTGCGCGTCGCCATCCACTACGGCTGCCACCTCCTCAAGCCGTCGCACATCATGAAGGTCGACGACCCCGACGACCCGCACATCCTGGATGACCTGGTGGCCGCGCTCGGCGCTACGCCCGTCCGCCACGACGAGTGGATCCTGTGCTGCGGCAAGGCCTGCAAGCACGAGACGGCGCCGTCGGAGATGATGTACGAGCTGCTGAAGTCGGTGGCCGCCGCGAAGGCGGACGTCCTGGGGGTGGTGTGTCCGTCGTGCTTCAACGAGTTCGACCTGGGCCAGCTCCGCCTCGCCCGGGAGCACGACGACGAGAGCCTCAAGACCCCCGCCGTTTACTATTTCCAATTGTTGGGGTTGGCGCAGGGCCTGACGCTGGAAGACGTCGGCCTCCACCGCCACAAAGTCAAGGCGCCGGCGCTGGAGAAGTACTCCGCCGCCAACGTGTAGCGGAAAGGCCGGCATGTAAATTTAAAGGCCGCCCGTCGGGCGGCTTTTCTTTTGGCCTTCCTCTATCGCTACGTTGCTTTACGTGACTTTCGATAGCACCGACTGTATTTCGCTCGCCACTTTGGCGGTAGTGCGCTCGAACGCGTCCTTGACTTGCCGTCCGCGCTCTCCCGGCGCTTCCCCTTCGAAGCCGAGGATCTCGCCCACCACGTCGGCGTGCTCGAAGTCCAGGTTGTCGTCCAGGCACACGGTGAGGCGGTAGACGTCGCGCAGGTTTTTGAGAAAGCACATGGAGTTGTACAGCGACCGAAGCTCCAGGCCGGCCTGCGGGTATACCCTGCCGATGCCGTCCAGGATGCGGGCGGTGATGGGGTCGCGGATGCCGAAACGCGCTTTGCAGATGAGGATGGCCATAACGATGTCGCGCAGGCCGCCGACGCACTCCTTGACGTTGTTGGGAAGGTATACGTCGCCCACCGCTTGCTGCCGCGACGCCATCTCGCGCTTCATATCGGCGATGTACTCGTCGGCGTGGTTGAAGATTACCGGCTTGATGATGCGTTCGTAAGTATCTTCATCGAAGGTGGAGGTGCCGACGACGAGCCGCGACTCGAGGAGCTGCGATTTCTCGATGAAGTCGGTCTCGTTATCGCGGCGGAAAAACGCCTCGAGCTGGCTCACCGGGATGACGTAGCTGCCGAAGTGTTCCAGGAAGCGGAAGTGGGTCATCATGCCGCGTTTGCAGATTTCGGAGCTCATGGCCGAGATGACGGCGCCGCCCAGCTCCTGGAGCTTCTCGTCGTCGGTGTCTATCAGCACGATGAGGTCGTAGTCGTCGTTGAAAGCCCACTCGCGGGCGTGGCCGCCGGCGGCGTAGATTGCCATCAGGTCGAACGAGGTGACCCAGCGGCCGTACTCCTCGGCCAGCTCCTCGCGGCAGGCGTCGAAGAGGTAGTTGAGATATTCGTCCGAGAACTCGGTGTACTGGGCGTTGGTCTCTTCGATGGCGGCGCCGTTCAGCGTCATCAATCCGGTCCGCAGTAGCTCGAGGTCGTAGTAGTCGCCCAGCAGTTCTTTCTTCGCCGCGGGCGAGGGGACGATGGCGGCCTCGGCCAATATGCCCTGCGACTTATCGGCCATCGCGTCCAGGTCGTCGAGCAGGTACAGGCAATCCGGATACTTCTTCAGGACGGCCTGCAAGTAGCGGCGCAGGTACGCCGAGCCGTAATACCGCAGCCGGCACAAGCCGCGTAGCGCCGCCGCCGCCGGCTTGAAGGAGGGGACCCTCACCTCGCGCGATACGAGTTCCATGAACCGCTTGGCCGTGTCGTAGTCGACTTCGGCCAGGTAGCGATTCAGGAGGACCGGGTGGGTGGCGAAGATGCGGGCCGCTTCGCGTGCGGGGTTGTAGAAGGTCTCGAACTCGCGGAGGAAAGCCGCGCCCATGCCGTCGAACAGCTCGCCCGCGTCCACCTCGTCGCGGTTTTCGCCCAGCAGGACCAGCAGTTTAATAAAGAGTTCGGCGTTGCGCTTAACGAGGCCGACGAGCTCGTTGATGCGCCGTTCGCGCTTTTCCGGCGGGAGGGCGTTGAAGTCGGCGACCAGCGCGCGGAGGAGCTTCTTGTCGGAAGCCACGAGTAGTTCGAAGACGTCGTCCCAGAAGGCGGTTCGCACCAGGAACCGTATCATTTTCAACATCCGTTTTAAGATTTGTCCCTGCGGCTCGGACGCCGTCGACGCCAGCTCCAAGAAAACCGATGAGCCGCGCAGGTTCTCTTCCACCTCTTGGGCCAGATCCTCCGCCACCGCGCGTACTTTGTCCACCGAGTCGTAGTAGTGGACCAACAACGTCTCCTCCGGGCCCACGGCGCCGCGCCGGCGGTAACCCATGGCCGCGGCCACGCGGGCCAGGTTTTCGGCCATGACCGGCGTGTCGAGTATTATCACCTCGTCCTGAACGACGAGGAGTTGGTAGAGGTAGCGGAACACTTCGAAGAAGATGAGGTCTTCCTCGAGGACGTCGTTCTTCTCGGCGTTCCAGGGTTCGATGTCGGAGAGGCGCTTCAGGTTGTGCCATATGTTAGGCTCGCGGAGGCCGTGGATGGTGCGCTTGATGTGAACCAGGCTCTTGATGACGCGCAGCGCGTCCTCCTTGGGGACGACGCGGTCGCTCTCGTAGTCGCGGTGGACGAGCGCTACGACGTCGCCCAGCGCGCCGCGGACGAAGCCCTCGTGGTAAATTTTATCGGCGCCGCTGTCGGCGTAATAGCGCTCGATTATCTCTTTCCGCAGCCGTTCGAAGAGCGCGCGGTCGCCGTAAAGCGGCTCGGCGTTCAATAGCTCCGAGACAATGATGTAGTTTCCCGGACGGGTTTCCGCGTACTCGCGGTACTCCGAAAGCGACGTGGCGAAGCTTTCCGGCGAGACGTTCTCGGAGAGGTAGAAGTGGAAGCGCGTGGCGTACCGCAGCATCACGGAGCTGAGGCGGCCCAGAATGCGGTTGAGGCCTTCCCGGTTATCGTCATTCTCCACCACGACGGCGATGTCGACGTCGTCCTGGTCGGTGAGGGTGCCCACGCCGCAAATAACGAACGGCGGCAACTCCTCGGCCCCCACCAGGATATCCAGCACCTTCCGTACGAACGTGACGACCAACTGCGAGTAGTTGGCTCCGGTATTCATCAGGAATTCGCGGTAGACCTCTGCGCGGCTCGCGCCCGGGACGACGCCGGCGCGCAGCGCCTCGATCGCCTGGATGTTCATACGCAGGTATTGGAGGCCGTAGTAGCAGCCGAGGTAGCGGATGCGTTCCTGCCCCTCGGGCGCGACGTGGGATACGATGTCCATCTCGCGCTCGACGTTCCAGGCCGGCTGCCACAGGTGTACTTCGTCGCGCAGGCCGGCCTGCTCGAGGCTGGTGGCGAGTTCGGCGATGACCGCGCCGATCTGCTGCAAGTACTTCGCCGTGTAGTTGCTGAACTCGCCGGCCAGGTCGCACAATCTATCGTAGCGGCGAGGCATGATCAGAGCAGTTCTTTCATCTTCTTGAAACCGAAATCGAACGCCGCGCGGTGGGGGTCTTCCGTCCCGGGCGGAACGCGGGCCAGTAGCGCGTCTTCCACCGCCCGGCGGTTGTGGGCGGGCGACAGCGCCGCGACCGCGCCCAACACGACGATGTTCGCCAGCCGCGCGTCGCCTAGTTCCCGCGCGCCCGCTACGAAGGGCAGCCGGTAGACGCGGAACGACCCTTCGGGCGGCCGACGCACGGCGTCGTGGTCCACCAGCAAATACCCCTGCTTGTTGACGTCGCCGGTGTAGCGGTCGACGGCCTCCTGGGTGAGCGCGACCAGCAGGTCCACCTCTTTCGCCTTCGGCCGGTAGATCTCCTGGTCGCTGACGACGAGGTCCGTCCGCACCGCGGCCCCGCGCGCTTCGGGGCCGTACGTGATGTGCTGCACGACGTTTTTATCCTCGTAAACGGCGAGCGCCTCGGCCAATATCTTGGACGCCAGGTGGAGGTCAATCTCCGCGCCGCCGCTGAGTCTTATTTGATAATAGAAAGCCATTCTTCCTCCTTGCCGAAAACCCGCGTCCGGCGCCCGGGCGCGACGCGCGAAACGGACCGAGCCGCGGCCCGGCGCCGGTTATCCCTCCCCTTTCCAGGCTTCGGCCCGGCGACCGCGAACCGGGCTTAAGTAGCTAACCAATATTAACAAGGCCGTGGTTGACCGGCAATAGAAAAGCCGCGGCCGGGGCCGCGGCGTGCGGCGCCCGGCCCGCTAACTTATGTTCTCCGCGATGCGCGCCGCGTACTCGCTGGCCTTCACCTTGCGCGCGCCCTCCATCTGGCGCGCGAGGTCGTACGTGACCACTTTCTCCTGTATCGTCTTGGTCATCGCGTCCACGACGGCATCCGCCGCTTCCTGCCATCCCAGATACTCCAGCATCATGACGCCCGAGAGGATTAGGGACGACGGGTTCACCTTGTCCTGGCCGGCGTACTTGGGAGCCGTGCCGTGGGTCGCTTCGAACAGCGCCACGAAGTCGCCCATATTCGCGCCCGGCGCCATTCCCAGGCCGCCGACCTGCGCGGCCGCGGCGTCCGACAAGTAGTCGCCGTTGAGGTTGGGTGTAACCAGGACGCTGTACTCGTCCGGCCGCAGCAGGACCTGTTGGAACATGGAGTCGGCGATGCGGTCCTTCACCACTATCTTGCCCGCGGGGACTTTCCCGTCGTACTTCTCCCACAGCTCGGCCTCGGAGACGGTGGCGTCGCCGAACTCCTCGCGGGCGAGCTCGTAGCCCCAATCCTTGAACGCGCCCTCGGTGAACTTCATAATGTTGCCCTTGTGGACGAAGGTGACGCTGGGCAGTTTCCGGTCGCGGGCGTAGCGGAGCGCTTTGCGGGTGATGTTCCTGGTCCCGGTTGCGCTGATGGGTTTGACGCCCACGCCGGAGTCGAGCCTGATGTCGCGGCCCATTTCCTCGTTTAAAAAGGCCAGCACCCGGGCGGCTTCCGGCGTACCCTCGCGCCACTCGATGCCGGCGTATACGTCCTCCGTGTTCTCGCGGAATATCACGACGTCCAACTTCTCGGGGTGTTTGACCGGGCTCGGCACGCCCGGTATCCACCGCACCGGCCGCACGCACGCGTACAAGTCGAGCTTCTGGCGCATCGTCACGTTGAGGCTGCGGAAGCCGCCGCCTATCGGTGTGGTAAGCGGGCCCTTG
This sequence comes from uncultured bacterium, assembly GCA_965602215.1. Classification (GTDB taxonomy): domain Bacteria; phylum RBG-13-66-14; class B26-G2; order WVWN01; family WVWN01; genus WVWN01. Next base: position 1,027 of record CBFCYS010000039.1, on the reverse strand, counting down.
ATGGCGACGACGTATTCGGGGATGGCCCGGAGCGTGTCGTCGGGCATTACGACGCCCTCGCCGTAGACCTGCTGGGCCTTGTCGCCGGCGAATATTTCCATCCATACTATTTTGCGGTCGCCGCCGTACTTCTTCTCCGTCGCGGCGTCCACGACGTGCCGCGTCGCCGCCCAGATGTCGGGGCCGATGCCGTCGCCCTCGATGAACGGGATTATGGGGTCGTCGGGCACGCGCAGCGCGTCGCCCGCGATTTCGATTTTGTGCCCTTCTTCGGGGATCGTAACCTTTTCGAACATCGCCTCTCCTACGATTGGGAACGTTGGTAGTTGAGCAGGCCGCCGGCTTTGACGATCGCTATCTGCCGCTCGCTCAAGTCGTGCGTCGCCTCGAGCGCGTAGCCTTTGGTTTCGTTTATAACCGGGAGCGGTTTTCCGGCCCGGAGTTCCGAGCCGAGATTCTCAAAACGGAGCCGGTCGCCGGCCGCTATCTTTTCGTAATCGTCGGCGTCGCGGAACGTAAGCGGCAGGATGCCGAAGTTGACCAGGTTCGCGGCGTGGATGCGTTCGAAGGATTTCGCGAGCACCGCTTTCACGCCCAGGTACATCGGGCACAGCGCGGCGTGTTCCCGGCTCGAGCCCTGGCCGTAGCTCTCGCCGGCGACGACGACGTTGTGCAATCCCCGCGCCGCGTTCTCCTTGGCCCGGGCGGCGAAGTTCTCGTCCACGCCCTCGAAGACGAATTGCGAGTACGCCTCCACGTTGGAGCGGTATTTGAGCCGCGGCCCGGCCGGCATTATGTGGTCGGTCGTTATCTTATCGCCTACCCTCAGCGTCACCTCGGCGCCGAGCTCGTCGGGAAGCGGGATGTTGGCCGGCGGCTCGCCGATGTTGGGGCCCCGGCCGATCTCGGCGTCGGCGTCGTGGACGTGTGAGACAAGGTCGTCATCAATAGTGAACGCCGCCGGGACCTCCACCCGGGGATAGGGGAGGCCGGCGTCGCGCGGGTCGACGAGTTCGCCTTTCCAGGC
>CBFCYS010000038.1:0-18296 GCA_965602215.1 uncultured bacterium | reverse complement strand
TGGGCGAGAACGTGGTCGTCGCCGACGGCGCGACGGGGACGTATCTGTATTCCAAAGGAGTGGAAGCCGGCCGCTGCCCGGAGGAGCTGAACGCAACCCGACCGGACGTGGTAGCCGCGGTGCACCGCGAGTACCTGGCCGCGGGGGCGCGCCTCCTCGAGACCAACTCCTTCGCCGCCAACGGCGTGAAGTTGGGTCGCTTCAACCTCGACGGCCGCGTCGTCGAGTTGAACGCCCGGGCGGCGGCCGTCGCGCGCGAGGCCGCCGGCGCCGACGCGTTCGTCGCCGGTTCGGTGGGGCCGTTGGGGGCCGTGATGAAACCCTTCGGCTACTTGACCGAGGACGAGGGCCGCGGGTTCTTCGCCGACCAGATGACGGGCCTGCTGGAGGGCGGCGTCGACCTCGCCGTCGTCGAGACGATGTCGTCGCTGGCGGAAGCCGAGGTCGCGCTCGCCGTATGGCGGGATCTGACGGACCTCCCGGCCGTCGTCTCGTTGACGGTCCTGCCCGACGGGACGACGAAGTTCGGCGACGACGTCGTAGCTGCTTTTAAAACCCTCGTGGCCGCCGGGGCCGACGTCGTGGGCCTGAATTGCAACCTCGGCCCCAAGGAGACGTACGATATTATAGCGGAGCGGGTCCTCTCGGACCCGCCGACGGCGGAGTGGTATTTAAGCGTTATGCCGAACGCCGGGTACCCGGCCACCGTCGGCGGCCGCGCCGTCTACGGCGCCACGCCCGAATATTTCGGGGAGTACGCGCGGCTGTTCGCCGAGCTGGGCGTGAACGTCGTCGGCGGCTGTTGCGGTACGACGCCGCGGCACGTGGGAGCGGTGGCGAACGCGCTCGCCGGCGTGCGGCCCGCCCGCCGGCACGCGCCGGCCCCGGCCGTCACGGTGACGGAGGCGCTTACCCACGCGCCGGATACGCGGCCCCCGGGCGAGCGCTTCGGGAATAAACTCGGCCGGCAATTCGTCGTTACCGCGGAGCTCGACCCGCCCCGCGGCCCCGATTACGCGAGGGCGTTGGAGGCGGCCGCGAAGCTTCGGGACTTCGGCGTAGACGCCGTAAACGTCGCCGACAATCCGCTGGCGCGGGTCCGGATGTCGTCGGTCGCGCTGGCCCACATAATCCGCGAGGAGGTGGGCCTGGAGGCCGTGCTTCACTTCACGTGCCGCGACCGGAACCTGCTGGGCCTCCAATCCGAACTCGTCGGCGCCGCGGCGTTGGGTATAGACGTCATCCTCGCTTTGACCGGCGACCCGTCGGAGGTGGGGGATTACCCGAAGGCCAAGTCGGTCTTCGACCTCGACTCCACGGGCCTGGTGCGCCTGGTGGATACGCTGCGCTCCGGCGTCGACCTCTCCGGCAAGGCCGTCGGCGAAACTTTCGACGTTACGGTGGGCGTGGCGTTGAACCCGGGTGCCGGCGACGTCGACCGCGAGCACGGGCGCTTCGAGGAGAAAGTGGCGGCCGGGGCCGACTTCGCGATGACGCAACCCTTCTACGACGCGGCGGTGTGGCTCGATTTCCTGGAACGCTACGGCGAGCCGCCGGTGCCGGTTATACTCGGCCTACTGCCCTTCAAATCTTTCCGTCACGCGCAGTTCCTCCACTACGAGGTCCCGGGCATCGAAGTGCCGCCGGCGGCGCTCGAGCGAATGGAGGCCGCGGCGGCGAAAGGAAAAGGGGCGGAACGCGCCGAGGGCCTGGCCGTCGCGCGCGAGCTTTTAGCCCGGGTGCGCGACGCCTGCCGCGGAATATATATAATCCCGCCGCCCGGCGATTTTGACATAGTGGGCGATTTATTGAAGTAACGTTAACCGTTGCGATAAAGGGAGATACCCATGGCCGACGAAAATAGTATCGACAGAGACGAAGCGCTGTTCCTCTCGATAATATACTCGTTCCACGCCGCGGCGATGCAGCAGATGGGTAAGATAGCGAACCCGTTCACGGGGAAAGTCGAACGGGACCTGGACGCCGCCCGCGGTACGATAGATGTCCTCGCCATGTTCCGCAAAAAGACCGAGGGGAACTTGACGGAGCGCGAAAGCCGCGTCATCACCGGCCTGATTACGGAGCTGCAGCTGAATTACGTCGACGAGGGCAAGCGCGAGCCGGTCGCCGGGGAGAAGGAACCCGCGCCGGAAGCGGAAGCCGCGGCTGCCGTGGATCCGACGGCGGGGGCCGAAGCGACGGCGGAGAAGGAAGAGGGCGCCGAAGAGGCCGCGGCCGCGGAAGGCGAAGAAAGGCCGGCCGCGAAGGCCGAAGCCGAACCGGCCGACCTCGAAAAGCCGGCCGAAGAGGAACCGAAGAAAAAAGAGGCCGGGGAACGCGGCGCCTCCAAGAAGAAGAAGGAGCGTTAGCGGTGCCGGTCTACGAAGGCCTGCGCGTCTACGAGGTTAAGGAGGACCTCTATTTCGCGCGCGGCGTACGCGCCGCGGGGCCGATGCGCGATATCTTCCGGATGCTCGGCGCGGCCGAGGGGCCGGTGCTGATAAAGGCCAACTGGTTCAGCCCGTACCCCGGCCAATTCACCGACGCCGCGACGTTGGCGCTGGTCTGCGACGCCGTCGACGGCGAAAAGATTATAATCGAGGGTCACGCCGCGATGCGCAACGACGGCTCGCGCGAGGTAACCGCCGAAAACGGCCGCGAGAATTTAGATTGGATACGGGAGCAGGAGGCGGCGTACTTCGCCCGCTTCGGCCTGGACGCCGTCCTCGGCCGCGACGACGTGACGTACGTGAACGTCACGGACGAGGTGTGGGAGGGGCGCGCGGTCCCCGAGGCCGACGTCCGCGCCGCGCTGGAGGGCGCCGGGACGCCGCTAGTCTTCGACGAGTTGTACGGCGCGCTCCCCGAGAAGCTGTTGGCCTGGCGCGGCCGCCCGTTCATCAGCCTCGCCCGCGTAAAGGTTACCGACCCGGCGTCGGGCGCCGTCGGCTTCAGCCTATCCCTCAAAAATATGTTCGGCCTCATCCCGGAGCCAAACCGGATGGCGTACCACGAGCGCCTCCCGGAGGCCATAACGGACGTCTGCCGATTGTACGGCGCGCACTTCCGCGTCGTCGGCGCGTGCGAGGCGATACACCACGCCGTCTACGTCCGCGAGGGCGGCGCGCACGAAGCGGCCTGGGGCGACCGCTACGACGACGTCGAGGGGTTGGGCGTAATCGTCGCCGGCGGCAACCAGGCTGAGGCGGACGCCTTCGCCGCGGCGCTCTTCGGCCTGGATATAAGCACGCGCGCCGTTATAAAGGCCGCGGAGGAACGGCTCGGTCCTTGGGACCGGATGGTGGTGTTGGAGGCGGGGCGGTACGCGGTGGAAATTTGAGAGACCGGGGATAGAGTGTATGAAAAACGCCGGCCCCGAGGCCGGCTTCTTTTTAGAATCCTATTTAGTTTTAATAGTAAAAGCGACGAAGACGCCCACGGCGGCGACGATGGCCCCGGTAACCCAGGGCGAACCTTCGCTGGCTCAAGTCACGCAACTCGCCGGCGCCAGCATGAGGTGATGGAAATAATAACCGGCGGCGAAACCCGCCGCCCCCAGCAACGCCGCTATACCGAGTTTGAGCATATCACCGTCCGGCCAACGCCGCGAACAGCACCCCGATTACCACTCCCAGGCCGCCCGTGAGCCACGGGCTCGAGCTCGACGGTCAAACCGAGCCGGCGCAACGCGTCAGGTAGTACCAACCGACCCCCAGCGCGCCGCCCGCTATCGCTCCCAACAGTACTTTAGCCGCTGCCGGCATAGGGCCCACCGGTGACGTATTCCTGAGCCGAGAACGCGGCCGCGGCGCCTTCGCCCACCGCGGTGGCGACCTGTTTGAGCGTCTTCGAGCGGCAGTCGCCGGCGGCGAAGATGCCGGGCGCGCTGGTCCGCATGTCCTCGTCCGTTACGATAAGGCCGGCGTCGTCGAGCTCCACCAGGTCCCTTACGAACGCGGTGTTCGGCAGTACGCCGGCGTAGAGGAAGACGCAATCCACGGCCAGCTCGCGCTCGTTTCCCGTTTTGACGTTCTTAACCTTCACGCCGGTTAAGCCGTCGCCCGCGCCCACCATCTCGGTTACGACCGTGTTCCAGACGAACTCGATCTTTTCCTGGGCGAAGGCATGCTCCTGGATGATTTTTTCGGCGCGTAGCCTGTCCCGGCGGTGGATGACGTAGACCTTGCCGGCGAACTTGGTGAGGTACACGGCCTCTTTTACGGCGCTGTCGCCGCCGCCTATCACCGCTACCGGCCTATCGCGGTAGAGCGGTCCGTCGCACGTCGCGCACGTCGTCACGCCCATCCCCCAGAACTCCTCCTCGCCCGGCACGCCGAGTTTGCGGTTTTCGGTTCCGGTCGCGACGACCACCGCTTTCGCCAGGTAATCCGCCTTCGCGGTCTCCAAAAGGTATTTTCGTTCCACGGCGCGGACGTTGGTTGCCTCGGCGGTGGCGAATTGCAGGCCGAAGCGTTCCGCCTGCTTCCGCATTTTTTCCATCAACTCGGCGCCGGACAGCGGCTCGGGGAAGCCGGGGTAATTCTCGATGACGTCGGTCAGTAAAATCTGGCCGCCGGTCAGCGGCTTGGCCTCCAGCAGTATCGCGTCAACGCGGCTGCGGGCCGCGTAAATGCCGGCGGTCAGGCCCGCGGGGCCGCCGCCCACAATGGCGAGTTCGTGTTCTTCTACGGCCATCCTTACTTAACCCTCCGCAGTAATACCAGCCGTTCGTATTCCTTCTTCATGCAGCGGTCCATGACGACTTCGAGGCCTGCTTTTTGCGCCTCGGCCGCGAACTCCTCGTCGAATATCCCGAGTTGGAGCCAGATGACTTTCGCCCCCACCTTAACGGCGTCTTCTAGTACGCCCCCCAGGTGTTCGGGTCTGCGGAATACGTCTATGATGTCGACCGGCTCGGAGATGTTTCTGATATATGGCCACGCGATTTCGCCCAGCACCGATTCGTACCGCGGGTTGACCGGGTAGATCCGGAAGCCGTGGCGTTTTAGGAACCGCGCGACGCGATTGGCCGGCGATTCCTGTTTGGGCGTTAGGCCCGCGACGGCGACGTTCTTATGGGCCTTGAGGATTTCCGCCAATCGCTCGTCGCTCGGGTTTTGGTACTTTTCGGATTTTTCGTCGTTCATAAAAGGGTTGCTCCGATGAGGTTTATCGAAATCGGGCGAGTCGTGGGAAGCGGTTTCTTAAGGCGTATCGCACTTCCCGGAAAAGGCGGCCGAGAATACAAACTCCCTGTTCGCGCGGCTTGGGCCGCGTTACTTAAGGCGCTTTTTTTGCCCCGGTTGCTTTAAGAAATTTAAGGCGAGCGGCTTTGGAATCCTTTGGAGGGCCTTTACCGGTCGCGGCTTACCGCCGCGCGGATTAGTGCCCTCAACCTGTTTTAAAACTGCACGCATCGCCGGCGCGGGGTTTCGCCGTCCTAGTCACCACCCGAGATATTAAGCGACGGCACTTTTCCGAGGCGCAGTCGGGACACCGGCAATTGGGGCCGTCGGCGCTACGGCAGAGCACCTCGAAAACAGCACCGCATTCGTCGCATTCAAATTCGTAAATGGGCATACTATTACTTTAGCCCCCGTATTAACATCCGGCCCGCCTACCGGTACCGAAAGCTCCTCCGGCGGCGTCAAGCTGCGGCGTCAGGACGCCACGGGTGTACGTTAACCCGGTAACTCCCCTTTTAATTGCCTCCCTCGGTCTCGCGCATTTCCCAGAACTCGTCTTTCATCATGGCCCATTTTTCGGGGTGTTTCGTTTCCATATGGGCCGCGTAGTCCTCGTCCGACATAAAGAGTTCTTTGCACTCTTCGCAGATGAGGTCTTCGCCGGGCGCGGGGCAAGTTACCTCTGCCTTGGCGACGGTCTCGGCCGCCGTTTCCGCCGCGGTTTCGGCGGTGGGGACTTCTTCTCGCTTCTTACATCCTACGAAGGCGGCCGCGACGCCGAATGCCAATGCTAAGACGATGATGACGTGTAAATATTTCACGGTTAAACCTCCTCTATGGATAAACATACTATATTTTATCATAAATACTTTAATTTTGCAACAGCGCTTCCCAAAGCCTTAGGACATATTCCGTTAACCGCTCGGGGCCCTCGGCGGCGTTTAAATGCGTAGCCCGTTTTTCTTTTTTAAACCACGTCCGCTGCCGCTTCGCCAGGCGGAGCGTTCCGCGGACTATATCCGTAAATGCCGTTTGTTCGTCGAGCTCGCCTTCGAGGAGTTGAACCGCCTGGCGGTAGCCGATGGCGTTGAGGGGAGGCGCCGCCGGGTCTTCGACTTCGGCCATCAGGCGGGCGGTTTCTGCCCGAAGCCCTCGGGCGAACATGCGTCGCGTGCGTTCCTCGACGCGTTCGGCCAGCCATGGCCGCGACGCGTCCAACGCGACGGCCGCGACGCGTTCGGCCTCCAGCGGCCTCGCTCCCCGGGAATGAATCTCGGCCAGCGGGACGCCGGTCAGCTCGTAAACCTCGAGCGCGCGGGTGATTCGTTTTTCATCCGCGGGGGATATCCGCGCCGCGGCCTCGGCGTCCACTTCGCCCAGCCGTTTATGCAGGTCTTCGCCCGCGGCCCGGCGCGCTTGCAGCGAGGCTCGCACGTCGGCGTCCGCTGCGGGGGCTTCGGAGATGCCGTCGACCAGGGCGCGGAAGTAAAGGCCGCTGCCGCCGACGACCAGGGCCAACCTGCCGCGGGCCCACGTTTCCTCGCACGCGGCGCGCCCCTCCCTCATGTAGCGCCCCGCGCTATAGAGGGTTCCGGCGTCGACGACGTCGACCATAAGGAATTCGTAGCCGCGCCGCGCCGCGCCGGTCAACTTGGCCGTCCCCACGTCGGCGCCCCGGTACACCTTCGTGGAGTCGCACACGATTATCGAGACGGCGTCGGGGCCGCCCAGCGCGTCGGCCAGCGCCAACGCGAGCGTGGCCTTCCCGGTACACGTCAGGCCCACCACGGCGAGTAGCTCTCTACGCATCACCTTAGAATTTAATATTAACGGGCCCATTTATCAATAGTTCTGAACGAGTATTAATTTGACATTATAAATATGGCTTATTATACTTCGCCGTAATGCTTATTAAGCGGGTCATCAACGCCACCGGCGTGATCTTGCATACGGGCGCGGGCCGCGCGCCGTTCGGGCCCGCCGTCCTCGGGCGCGTATCCCGAATCCTGGAGGGTTACTGCAACCTCGAGGTGGATTTGGAGAGCGGCGAGCGCGGCCAACGCAACACGCTTATCGCGGGGCCGCTGCGCGAGTTGACCGGGGCCGAAGACGCGTTGGCGGTGAACAACAACGCCGGCGCGGTATTGCTCGCCCTCCACGCCCTCGGCCACGGCCGGCCCGCGGCGGCCAGCCGGGGCCAACTCGTCGAAATCGGCGGCGCCTTCCGCCTCCCCGACGTTATGGCGTCCGGCGGCGTCGAACTAATGCCGGTCGGCACGGCCAACGTGACGCGCCTCGACGATTTTAAGCGCGCGCTCGACGCCGGCGCGTCGCTCGTCGTGCTGGCCCACCGCAGCAATTTCTACTATCGCGGCCGGTTCGAAGAGCCGCGCGCCGACGAAGTGGTGGCCTTGGCCTCTTCGTACGACAGGCAGGTGCTGTACGATTTGGGCAGCGGGTTGCTCAGCACGTCGTTGTACCCGGACCTGGTCTCTCCCGACGAGCCGTCGGTAGAGAATTTGCTGGACGCCGGCGTCGACGTCGTATGTTTCTCGGGGGATAAGTTGTTGGGCGGCCCGCAGGCCGGCGTCGTGGTGGGGAAGGCCGCGGCCGTCGGCGAGCTGCGGCGCGATAGCTTGTATCGCGCGTTGCGGGTCGGTAAAGAGACGTACGCCTTGCTCGGCGCCGTGCTCGAGACGTACCTCGACGGCAATTCGTTGGACGAAGTCCCGACGTATCGTTTGCTTACGCGGTCGGCGGAGGATTTGGATAAAATGGCCGACGCCGCGGCCGGTTATTTCCGGAAGGCCGGCGGGGCCGGTGATTCTCGGAAGGCCGGCGTCGCCGGTTTGGAAATATCCACCGCCCGGGCGGAGTCGTACGTCGGCGGCGGGACGCTGCCGTACGTCCGGTTGCCGACTTCCGTCGTCGTCCTCAGGCACGCCGGCCTTTCGCCGCACGCGCTGAGCGGCGCGTTGCGGCGCCTCGAGCCGCCGGTCCTGGCTCGCGCGGCCGGCGACGCCGTGTACGTTGATATGCGGAGCATCCCGGAGGACGATTTTCCGCTACTAGAGCGAGCTCTCGGGACCCTGGCGGCCGAGCTGGCCTAACGCCGTCCGGTCAAGCGCCGGTTTACGAGGTACGGCGAGTCGGTTATTTAACTTGACTACAAAGCCGTAAATCGTTAATATACCTTTAGTATTTCGTGGTCCGAAGTTTATTACTTCGGCGCGTTATAATCCGTATGGGCCTCAAGAGCGCATTTCGGCTGTTGCTTCTTGTCGTGTGCGCCGCGTCATTTGCGGCGGCGAAGAGCGGCGAGACCACGGCGACGTTTTTAACCCTCGGCGTAGGCGGCCGTCCGTCGGCGATGGGCGAGGCGTACATTGGCCTCGCCGAAGGCGTCAACGCGTTGCCGTACAACCCGGCGGGGGTGGCGAACCTTGACGCGGCCGAGGTATCGGCCACGCACGCCGAATGGCTCCAGGGCTTACGTTACGAGTACGTCGCGTTCGCTTACCCGCTTTCGAGGGGGACGTTGGGAGGGGGGGTACGGGCGTTGACCGTCGGCGGATTCGAGCTGCGGACCGACCCCGATAACCCGTCCGAAGAGCCGGAGGGTACTTTCGGCGCCACCGACGTCGCGGTCGACGTGAGTTATGCGTACCCGCTGAGCGACGTCCTGGCGATGGGCGCCACCGCCAAAGTAATTAACCAGAGAATACACAACGTTTCCGCCACCGGCGTGGCGGGCGACGTCGGCGTGTATTGGGCGCCGCGGCCTTCGTTGAGCGCGGGGTTGGCGGCGCGGAACCTGGGGCCTCCCGTGACGTTCGAGGAGGAATCGAGCCCGCTCCCCATGACGGCGGAGGTAGGCTTCGGGTACCGGTTGTACGACCGCAAAGTGATACTGACCGGCGCGGCCGAGAAACCGTTCAAGGACGATTTGTTGTACAAAGGCGGCGTCGAGTATTCCCCCTTCGAGTTCATTTCGGGAAGAGTCGGCTACGTCTACGGTTTGGATACCCTGGGGAACACGGGCCTGACCGGCGGGTTGGGCGTGAACGTGGCGGGCTTTTCCTTTGACTTCGCGGTGGCGCCCTACGGCGACCTGGGCACGACGTACCGCGCGGGCTTCACGTACGCTTTCGGCCGGGAGCGGCGCCGCATTACGGAGGAGGTCGAGGCCGAGTTCGAGCGCCAGCGCCGGGTGGTCATCGCTTCCTTGTCCGCCAAGGCGGAGAGTTATTACCGCGCCGGCAATTACCAGGGGGCGGTGGACACCTGGGACCTGATATTGGTTTGGGACCCGGAGAACGCGGAAGCGGCGGCGAAGTTGGAAGAGGCGCGCGACCGTCTTAACGAGCAACGCGTCGCCGAACACGTCGAGAAGGCGGAGGCGTTCTTCGCCGCCGGCAAGTACAGCGAGGCCGCGCTCGAATACTCCCTGGCGCGGAAGATAGACCCGACGGACGAAACCGCCGTAGTCGGCCTTGCCCGCGCCGAAGAGGAGCTGGCCAAAGAGGAAGCGCGCCAAAAAGAGGAAGTGGCGAGGCTGCTCGAGCAGGCCCGGGCCGCGTACAGCCGGGGCGAGTATACGGTCGCCATCGCCAGGTGGGAGTCGGTCTTGGCGATGGAGCCGGGCAACGCCGAGGCCGCCGCCAACCTCGAAGGCGCGCAGGCGCGCGTCGCCAGTATGGTCAAAGATTATAAGATGGCCGCGCGCCGCTACGCCGACGGGAGAGATTGGGTTTCGGCGTCGTCCAATTGGGACCGCGCGTTGCGGCTGGCGCCGGGCGACGCGGAGGCGGCAGCCGGTCGCGACGAAGCTCGCGCCGTACTGGCCCGCGAGGCCGAGACGTTCGTTAGCGCCGGCGTTTCTTTATACGAACGCGGCGATTTGAACGGCGCCGAGGCCAAGATGATAGCCGCTTTGAACCTGCAACCCGGCAACGCCCGCGCGAATTCGTATATGAGTAAAATCCGAAACAAGCGGGCGGCGCAAAAAGAGGCCGCGGTCGATTATACCAGCATATATATGAATGGTGTTCAGGCTTACACCAACAACCAATACCGGGCGGCCATAGCGTACTGGCAGCAGATACCGGCGAACGACTCACTCTACCGAAAAGCGCAGACCAACATCAAACGCGCAAAGGCCGTACTTAAAGAGCTCGAGTAATGTATCGTTTCTTCGGAAGAACCGCGGCAGCGGATGTGATGTACTCGTGTTGAGAAAAGCGTTAACGGCGTCGGCGTTGGCCGTCATATTCGCGTGGCAGGGCGTTGCGGCGCCCGACGGCGATGCGCGGAAGGCCAAATGGGCCGAGCGGTCGGGACCTGAGTCCGCCCGGACGCCCGCCGATAAAGCGGCCTTGTCGCCGGGAGGAACGCCGGCCGAAGCTCCCACCGCGGACGGTAAGTCGAAGGAGTGGGGACAGGAACGTTGGGACGGCCTAAAGTCGAAGGATTGGGACCCCGAGAAAGAAAATACTTACTGGGACAAGGCCAGCACTATAGACCTCGACTTCATGCCGCCGTACGTGGGGGCCGCGGGTTCCTGGGGCGTGCGGCGCGAATTGCCGATGTCCACGGCCAGCCGCTTCGCCGTCTCTTCCGCGGGCGGGAATACCTGCATCCTTTACGGCGGCACCGGCGCCGGGGGTAACGGCGCGGTTTATTACGCCGAGGACCGCGAAGGCGCCAACTGGAAGCCTTCCCAGGTCAAAGAGAGCGGCGGCTTCCAGGCCAGGGACGTGCTGGATTTATGCTGGGCGCCGAAAACTACTTCCGGTTACGTATTCGCGGCGACCATGATAACGGAGACTAGCACGCCGAAGACCCCCCTGTTTTATTACGACGGGCCGGTACCCGCGTCCTATTGGGTTTCGGCCGTGGAGTACGGGTCGGTCCCGCCCCGTTCGGTATACGATTTCACCGCCGTGGCGCCCGGGGCGAAGAGCGCGGCTGCGGAGGTTTACGCGGGTTACTCGGGTCCGACCGTCGGCTCGGCGCAGGTGTATTACTATCGCGAACCGCGGTGGACGTTATTGGGTACGTTTCCGGGCGCCAAGGACGTCCACGCGTTGTGCGCTACCGATACGGGCGTCCTGGCCGGGACCGGCCCCCGCGGTATAATTTACGAATGGAACGGGAGTAGTTGGAGTCCGAGACCCGTAACGGGGTTGACTACGGGGGATATTAAAGACATAGCCAAAGTCGGCGCGTATTATTACGCGGCCGCCGGCAACTGCTCGCCCGGGGGCGAGGCGAGGCTCTTCCGCAGCAAAGACCTTGTCCAGTGGCAGGACGTAACGCCCCGAGGGGCGGAAGCGGAGTCGATTTCCGAGTTCGTGGCCGTGGCCGAATTCGGCAAGGACGGCGCGGTTGGCGCGGTGGGTGATACCTTCGACCGCTTCTACGTCAGCCAGAACCCCGCTCCGGCCAATTGGGGCGTCGTCGTCGGCGACGCCGGCGCGACCGCCGGAGACGCCGTCCACGTCGACCCGGCCGGAGATTTTTGGGGGAACTTCTTCGGTTACGAAAAAGACGGCTACGTCTACGCCAGGAAGTTCCAGGCGTTCAAGGACGGCGGCGTTCTGTATTCGTCGGTGTACGACTCTTACGATAAGCTTATAAAGTATCAAACGCTGGAGGTCGAAGGCGAGATGGCCTCCGGCGGCGCGACGTTCTGGCTCCGCGCCGCCGCCGACCTCGGCGAGTTCCAAACGGCGCGGGGCGGCCCGGGCGAGCCGGCCTGGACTAAAGTTACGCCGGGCGAACCCTTGCCGGCCCAACTTAGCAACAAGAGGTACATCCAATACAAAGTGCGCCTCGACGTTCCGGACGGTAAGAAGTTCCCGCCGGTAGTCAAAAAGGTGCGGCTCGTAATGGACTCAACTTACTCCAAGGTAACCGGGACGTCTCCCGCCGCCGGGACCAAAAACCACAACGTCGACGTACCGATAAGGTTCGTTTTTTCGAAGAAAATCGACGGAGATACCGTAGGTATCGAGAACATTACGTTGACCGGCCAAAGGCGTTCATATAATTGGTACGGTTCCGAAGTCCCCGGTACCACCGATTACGAAGTTTACCACGAGGACTTCGAGCCTTACGACGAAATTACGGTCAAGCTGGAAAGCATACCGCGCCGGGAGATCCGGGACGCCGACGAGTGGGAAATCGACCCGGACGGCGACGGCCAGCCCGGCGGCGAGTATAAATTCAGTTTCAGCGTCGGGCCCGGGGGCGGCGGCGAAACCGAAGGCCCGAAGGTATACAACGTTACGGTGGAGCCGAACCCCACCTTCGGCGCCGAGAAAGTAACGATCACGGCGACGGCGGACGATACCGAGGTCGGCAACTCTCCCATCGTAGCGGCGGAGTACTCCTTCGGCAATAGCCCCGCACCCGCGGGTCAGGGTACGCCGATGGAAGGCGAGTTCGGAACGCCCAAGGCCGAGGTATGGGCGGAGGCGGAGATAGGCGAGATTAGCCAGGGGCAGAAGCGGATTATCGCGTACGTACGCGCGATGGATAAACCCGGCAACTGGGGCGAGCCCACTGCGGCGCCCATATTCATAAGGCCGCCGTCGTTCCTGCCGGCGGAGTACGTTTACTTCTACCCGAACCCGTGCCGCGCCGACGGTGGGTATTTCCACTATTTAGTCACCCAGGACAGCGAGATTACAGTGCGCATCTTCGACATACGCGGCCGGCTGGTTGACGAGCTCGAGACGAGGGCCGCGGCCTATTCCGGCGAGAAGGGTCTGCGGTGGGACGTTTCGCGCATCGCCGCGGACGTTTACATTTTCCAGTTTACGGCGCGGGCGCTCGCTACCGGCGAGGTGGCCACCGTTACCAAGAAGCTGGCCGTATTGAAATAAAAACGGCTTAGAACCGGCCTGTACTATGCCCCTTAAATTCAAAATCGCGTTATTCGTCGTCCTGCTGACGGTGGTCGTTACCGCCGTCGCGGGGGTTTTAATTACGGGGCGGATGGAGTCCGCGCTCCGGCGGGAAATAGAGATGCGCGGCGAGGCGTTGGCTCGCAACCTCGCCGCCAACGTCGAAGACCCGCTGTCGCAGGGGGACGACCTTTACATCGCGCGGTTCACCACCGGCGCCATGGATAACGCCGACGTAGTGTACGCCGTAGTCGTCGGCGAAGACGGCCGCATCGCCGGCTACCGCGACGCGGCCCACGACGACTTCACGCCGTTTTTGGGTAAGCCGTACGAGTCTCCGCCCGGGGTCGAGCCGCTGGGCAAGCATACGTTCCTCAGCCAGACGTACGACGCGGCCGAGTGGGGGCCGCTGTACGACGTCGCCGTGCCCGTGATGCTCGCCGACAAGAAATCCATCGGCGCGGTGCACGTCGGCATATCGCGCGAGGGCGTCAGTCGGGCCGTCAATCGAACGAGGTTTACCATCGGCGCCATTTCGGCGGCGGCGGTATTGCTCGCCGTGTTGGGATCGTTCGTACTGGCCGGGTTCATCACGCGCCCCATCGACCGTTTGATGGCCGGCGTCCGGGAAATCCAGAAGGGCAACGGCTACGCCATAGAGATTCCCATCACCACCCGCGACGAGGTGGGCCACCTGACGGGGGCGTTCAACGAAATGGTGAAGTCGCTCGGCGAGAAAGAGCTCATCAAGGAGGCGTTCAGCCGTTACGTCTCTCGCCAGGTCGCGAGTTTGATACTCGACGACCCCGATAAGTACATATCGACGCTCAAGGGCCAGCGGAAAACGGTAACGGTGCTCTTCGCCGACATCCGCGGTTTTACCCGCATCGCCGAGGCGTTGGCGCCGGAACAAGTAGTGGCCATGCTTAACGTCTACCTGACTTATATGACGGACGTGGTTTTCAGGCACGAGGGCACGCTCGACAAGTTCCTGGGCGACGGCCTGATGGCTATCTTCGGCGCGCCGATGGAGCAGCCGGACAGCACGCTGAACGCGGTACGGGCCGCCATCGATATGCGCGAGCGGCTCCGCGAATTCAACCTCGCCCGGGAGATAGGCGGCGAAGAACCGGTCCTTGTCGGCATCGGCGTAAACTACGGCGAAGCCATCGTCGGCAATATCGGCTCCCGCGAGCGTATGGACTACTCCGTCATCGGCGATACCGTGAACGTCGCCCAACGCATACAGGCCTTCACCCAGGGGGGCCAGATAATCCTGGCCGAGCCGGCCTACCGCCGCATCAAGGGCCGCGTGGAAGTCAGGCCGATGGGGTCGCACGAGCTCAAGGGGAAGAAGGAGAGGATAGAACTGTTCGAGGTATTGAACCTGGTGGAGGGCGCGGAGGAGAGTGGGGAAAAGTAGCGCGAAGCACGGGCGCCGCCGCCGGCGGCGCCGGGTATAAAGCTTCGTGCGTGGCCGCGCTCCAGCGCGGTTTTTTTCGAAAGAAAAGCCCCGCGGAGGCGGGGCGTTTTTTATCGGGTACGTTTTAGGCGTTTACCGAGGCCGCGGCGCGGCGACGGGTCGCCTTACTTTTTTCTGCTTTTTGCGCGCCGGCTTTTTAGCCTTTTTACTTTTCTCGGGCCGGTCGAAGCCGATGAGCGCGGCCTTCAGGACGTCGTCGATGGTCTTGGCGTACGTTACGTGTACTTTGTCGCGGTGTTCCTCTTCGACCTCGAGGACGTCGCCCTCGTTCTCCTCGGGGAACAACACGTTGGAGATGTGGGCGCGGACCGCGGCCAGCAGCTTCTCTTTGACGCCGCCGATGGGCATTAACTTGCCGCGCAGCGTTATCTCGCCCGTCATCGCCATGTCGTGCCGCACCGGCAGACCGGACAGGACCGACGCCAGCGCCGTCGCCATCGCGACGCCGGCGGAGGGGCCGTCCTTGGGGGTGGCGCCCGCCGGCACGTGGATGTGGATGTTGCACTTATCGAACGCTTCGGCGTCGATGCCCAGCTGCTCGGCGTGGGCTTTGACGTAGGAGTACGCGGCGCGGGCCGACTCCTGCATGACGTCGCCCAGCTGGCCCGTCAGGATGAGCTCGCCTTTGCCCGGCATCTTCAGCGCTTCGATGAATAGTATGACGCCGCCCACCGCGGTCCAGGCCATGCCGGTCGCGATGCCGACCTCGTTCTTGCGTCCGGCCGTCTCCGGGTAGAACGGCGGCGCTTTGAGGTAGTCCGCCAGGTTCTTCTTCGTGACCGTTATCTTGCCCGTTTTCTCTTCGACGATTCGCCGCGCCGTCTTGCGGCAGATGGTCGCGATGGCGCGCTCCAGGTTGCGGACGCCGGCCTCTCTCGTGTAACGATTAATAATTTCCTTTACCGCCGAGTCGGCGATTTTCAACGACCTTTTTCCCAGGCCGTGTTCGTCCAGCTGCTTCGGAATTAAAAACTCCTTCGCGATGTTTAGCTTTTCCGGCATGGTGTAGCCGGGCAGCCGGATTACCTCCATACGGTCTTTGAGGGCCGGCGGTATGGGGTCGAGGATGTTGGCGGTGGTTATGAACATCACCCTGGAGAGGTCGAACGGGAGGTCGAGGTAGTGGTCCGAGAAAGAGAAGTTCTGTTCGGGGTCGAGGACTTCCAATAATGCGGAGGCGGGGTCGCCGCGGAAATCCATCCCGAGCTTGTCCACCTCGTCCAGCATGAAGACCGGGTTGTTGGCGCCGGCCTTCCGGATGCCCTGTATTATCCGGCCCGGCAGCGCGCCGACGTACGTCCGGCGGTGGCCGCGGATTTCGGCCTCGTCGCGCACTCCCCCCAGCGACATGCGAATAAACTTCCGGCCCACGGCCCGGGCGATGGATTTGCCCACCGACGTCTTGCCCACGCCCGGGGGGCCGACGAAGCACAGTATGGGGCCCTTCATCTCCTCTTTGAGTTTGCGCACCGAGAGGTATTCTAAAATGCGCTCCTTGACTTCTTCGAGGTCGTAGTGGTCCTCGTCCAGGATCTCCCGGGCGTGCTTGATGTCCAGGTTGTCGTCGGAGCCCTCGAGCCAGGGGAGGGTCAGGATCCAGTCGAGGTACGTGCGGGCGACGACGTATTCCGCCGCCTGGGGCGGGATGGTCTTGAGGCGGGTGAGCTCGCGCGTCGCCTCCTCGCGGACCTCGTCCGGCAGCGGCTTCTCGAGCAGCTTCTCCTCCAGCTCGTCGAGCTCGACGGCGTACTGGTCCTCTTCGCCCAGTTCCTTGCGGATGGCTTTGAGCTGCTGGCGCAGGTAGTAGTCGCGGTGGGCCTTGTCCATCTCGCTCTTGGCTTCGGATTGGATTTTGGAACCCAGCTCGAGCAGGTCCACCTCGCGGTTGAGGATGGAGGTGAGTTTTTCGAGCCGTTCGGTTATGTTCACCGCCTCCAGGATTTCCTGCCGCTCGGCCAGGTCGACGTTGACGTTGGAGGTGATGAAGTCGGCCAGCTTGCCGGGGTCGTCGACGTTCATCGCCGCGACGTACGCGTCTTCCGGCAGGTTGGGCGCGAGTTCCACTATTTTTTGGAAGAGGTTGAGGGCGTTACGCTGGAGCGCTTCTATTTTGGTGGTCTTCTTCTGCGGGTCTTCGAGGCGGTCTATTTTGGCCTTGAAGTAGGGCGCGGTCTGGACGAAACTCTTTACCGCGATGCGCGTTATGCCCTGGACCATTATCCGCGCCGAGCCGTCCGGCATCCGTAGCATCTTGAGGATCATCCCGCCGGTCCCCACGCCGTAGATGTCGTCGGCCTCCGGGTCCTCGGTCTCGGGGTCCTTCTGGGCGACCAGGCCGATGATGCGGTTGCCGCGCACGGCGTCGTCGATGAGCTTAATGCTCGACTTGCGGCCGACGACGAGGGGAACGATCATGAACGGGAAGATGACCGTCCCGCGGAGCGGCAGTATGGGCAGCTCTTCGGGAAGCTCGACCGCCTCGACGTTCTCTTCGTTGGGCAACTTAATGCACCACCTTAGTACAAAGCGGGCCGCGCCCGGGCCCGGCGTTTACCGTTCTTTAAAGTATCTCCACCGTGGTATGAATCGTAACCGGCCTTTCGACTTTGGGGAGGACTACGAAGAGGAAGCCGTCGCGATACAGCGCCCGGCATTTGTCGCCGTCGACCGGGCGGGGGAGGTGAATGACGCGCCGGAAGTATCCGTACTCCACCTCTATCTGATGGTAGTACTCGCATTCCTCGTGGTATTCCTCTTTGCGCATGCCGGTGATAATTATCGTATCCTCGTCCAGCAGCACCTTGACGGCGTCGCGGCTGACGCCGGCGAGGTCCATCCGCACGACGAGGTCGTTTTTGGTCTCGAAGACGTCGGCGTCCGGGATCCAGTGGCGCGGCGCGCCCGACGACAGCGGCGGCGATATGGAATATAGGCGGTCGAAGAGACGGTCGACGTCGCCCAGCCGCCATAGGTTTACGCGCGTAGCTTCTTTACGTTTTACCATACGGGCCTCCGAGCAGAGAGAAACACGTTTCCTTCGGCGTTATTAGTAACACAAAAAAGCGTTTTTGTAAATAACGCGATGACGTGCGGAGCGTACGGGGGGGGCGGGGGGGCGGGGGGGCGGGGGGGCGGGGGAAGCCCCGGCTCTTTCGGCCCTGCCGGGGCG
The DNA here is from genome assembly GCA_965602215.1 of uncultured bacterium. Lineage (GTDB taxonomy): Bacteria > RBG-13-66-14 > B26-G2 > WVWN01 > WVWN01 > WVWN01. The sequence continues at coordinate 548 of CBFCYS010000038.1, read as the reverse complement.
ACGCGCCGTTAAATTAAGTCGTTTTGCCGCTACCTCGGTTACCCTCTAATGTTCCGTAACCTCAACGTAGCCTTCCACTTTAACTGGAAAACCGCTGGTCCACTGGGGGTACACCGTTACGCCTATGTCGCCGGGTAGGGATTTGACGTGGACGTCCACTTCTTCGGGCCACGCTTGCGCGTACAGGGACTCGGGGCCGATGAGGCCGCGCAACGCTATGAGGCAGAGCGCCGCGGCGATAACGCTCAGGACGACTTTCAGGAAGGGAGAGGCCGTCAAGGTTACGGCCCCGCCTTCGGTGCTATGCAGCTTAAACATGATTACCTCCTCTTGTGGGTTTATGAAACCAGCGTACGCGAGGATTATCGCATAGCGGCAACGCCGGTTCAAGGCACTCCGCCGCTCGCCGGCGCTTTCCCCTTGCGGCCCGCCGCCGCGTTTGTTATATAATGGAGTAACTTCCGAAAGGAGAGATGTGTTATGGCTAAAGTATCCGACGGCGGAACGGCCGGTTGCGCGTATTTTATAGGGTTTATCGGCGCCGCGGT
>CBFCYS010000037.1:0-18740 GCA_965602215.1 uncultured bacterium | reverse complement strand
AGATGAAGAGTAAGTACGTGAAGCCTACTGTCGGGAGTGAGCGCGTGTTCTCGCTGACGTCGCAAGCGTGCGACGTTAACCAAGCCTGCCCCGGTGATTGCCAGACGCTGCGTCGGTACGGAGCTTGCGTGCTCTCCTGGAAGCTCAAGGACGTGTGGTGCGGCGATTTCCCGCTCAATCCCGCAGAGAAGTCCTAGCCTCCCCCGCACGCCCATAGGCCGACGCGCCGACGGAAAGGGTAGAGCTTCAGGCGGGGCTCTCAGTTGCGATGGAGGGGACATCCCTTTTCAAAAAAGATAATCCGCCGTTTGCGTCCGAAGAAAGCGACCCGGCCGTAGCGAACCAGCGCCCAGCCAAGGAAGAAAGAAGTGAAAAAGAAGTACTATAAGCCTTCCGTGGGAAGCGAACAGGTCTTCAAGTTGACGTCCCAGGCGTGCGGCGTCAACGTACTCTCGCCCGGGTACTGCGCCGACGGCTTCAAATACGCGGGATTCTGCGATTTCGGCTATAAAATCCAAAATGCCGAATGCCCCGAGCTAACCTGGCCCCCCATCCCCTCCTCGTAAAAAACGGCGCGGCGACGGACAACCTATGACGTACGCGTTGAATAAGAAGGAAATCGCCTACCGCAAAATCGGCGACGAATACTTCGTCCTCACGACGGGTGACAGCACCCTCCACAACGTGAAAGGCGTCGGCGTACGGATTATGGAACTCCTCGACGAGGGCAAAGGCGAAGCCGAAATCCGGGCCATACTACGAGATGAGTACGAAGCCCCGGCGGCCGAGATCGAGGCCGACCTGGCATCTTTCCTGGCCGAACTGGAGGCCAAGGGAATATTAACCCGGGACGACGGCTAGCCGCCGTCGCTCTCCAATTGGCCGAGGGCGGAAGTCGTCGGCGTTTTTTCTGCCTTGGAACAAAAAGAAAGCCTTTACCGGAAACTTATCTACGCCGCGGCGGCCGACCGGATCCCGGTCGCCGCGATGTGCAATTTGACGTGCCGCTGTCCGCTGGCGTGCGAACACTGCTACGTAACGGACGGACGGCCGGGCGGCGACGAGCTCACGCTGGCCGAATACGTATCGCTCTTCGACCAGCTCGCGGCGGCGGGCTCTCTTTTCCTTACGTTGTCCGGCGGCGAATCGCTCTGCCGTCCCGACTTCGTCGACATTATGGCGGCGGCGCGCGAGCGACATTTCGCCGTCCGCGTCTTTACCGGCGGCACGCTGCTCGACGAGCGGCTGGCCGCCGATATCGCCTCCCTCCATCCCATCGCAGTCGAGATATCGATACACGCCGCGACGCCCGAGCTCCACGACCGCTTCGTGGGGCGGGAGGGGAGCTGGGAAGAAGCCATGGCCGCGGGCCGCCGTCTGGCCGAACTCGGCGTCAACGTCATAATTAAAATGAACGTCATGAACTTCAACTACCACGAGGTGAGGACCCTGCACGACCTCGCCAAGTCCTTCGGCGCGGACTTCCGCTACTCGCCGTACGTCTCGGTTACGAACGACGGCGGACGGGAGCCGCTCCGGCTGCGGATGACCGACGAGCAGCTGCGGGAATATTTCCAAGCCGTCAAGGACTGGGTGGGCCTGCCGCCCAGCGAAGCGGACGCGTGCGACGAAGATATCTCGACGCCGGTCCGCTACAACGGCCGGGCGCTCAGCTGCATGTCGGGCTTCAACAACTGCTCCATCGACCCCTACGGCACCGTTTGGCCTTGCGTCTCGCTGCCGTACGATCTGGGAAACATCCGCGAAAAGACGTTCGACGAGATATGGCACGGCGAGGAGGTCGAGCGCGTCCGCGCCCTCGTGGACGAAACCGCCGAAGAGTGCGCGACGTGCGAGCTCGACCGCTACTGCTTCCGCTGCCCGGCTTTTTCGCTGTTGGAGGAGGGGGACATACGGAAGGCATCGTACGAGCATTGCCGCGTGGCGCGGGCCGCGAAGGAGGTCTTCAAGCGCCCGCTGCGCTAACGCTACAGAACCCTACGAATTAAAACAGCCCGGCTCGAGCCGGGCTTTAATATTTGCGGGCCGCGCCGCGCCCTAAAGTTTCCTGTGCTTCCAAATGCCGGTCCTGAATACCACGTACATAATAGAGCCCTCGAGTACGGTCGGGATCGTAATCGCCCAGTAGACCCCCGCCACCCCCATCCCGAGGACCTTCGTAAACACGTACGCCATCGGTATGCGTACCCCCAGCAACACCACCGCCGTCACGACGAGGGGCGGGACCGAGACGCCGGCGCCGCTCATCGACCGCGAGAGCACCATCCCCAAAGGTACGAATATAAAAGCGGGCGCGCAGATATATATGTAGAGCGCGCCCAATTCGACCACCTGGGGAGTATCGTCGAATATCGCCACCCACCGCGGCGCGAGCGCCAGCAGCGCGACTATCATCACCGCCGCGACCGCCGCGCATATCCCCACCGAGGCCATCGCCGTACGCTCCGCCCGCTCCTTCTTGCCCGCACCCAGGTTCTGCCCCACCAGGATAGCCGCCGACATCGCCAGCGCGAAGCCGGGCATCAATATCAGGCCCGTCAACTGGCCGCCGATGCCGTAGGCCGCGATGGCCGCGGTCCCGGCCGCCGCCACGAAACCCACCAGGACCATCGCCGCCGCCGCCCGTATCAACATCTGCGTGCTGGCCGGTATGCCGATCGTCAATATCTGCCACGCCATCTTCCCGCTCAAATTCGAGGGAACGAACGACCGCCACGGCAGATGCCGGCGGGTGAACACGGCCGCGGCCGCCGCCAACCCGACGGCGTACGCCAACACCGTGGCCAGCGCCGCGCCGCGCACCCCCAGCTCCGGCGCGGGGCCCAGGCCGAAGATGAAGACCGGGTCGAGGAGGACGTTCAACGTCACGGCCCCGGCTACGATAACGGTCGGCGTAACGGAATCGCCCAGGCCGCGCAGCATAGCGTTGATCATCACCATAAATACGAACGTGAATCCTCCGAAGAAGAATATGGTAATGTATCCGTACGCCAGGTCGACGACGTGGGCTTCGGCGCCCAATAACTGCAAGAGCGGTTTCCCGACAAGCGGCCCGGCCGACGCCATTAAAACGGCGAGGACGGCGGCCGCCGCCAGCGTCGTCGCCATAGCCCGGCGCAAACTCACGTCGTCGCGCGCGCCGTGGAACCGCGTAATCAAAGCCTGGGAGCCGACGGCGACACCTATTATCGTCGTCCACACCAACCAAATAGCAAGGCCGGCCAAGGAGACCGCGGCGATGGCCGCGGTCCCCAGCCGGCTTACGAAGTACATATCGGCGAGATTGAACGCGCTCTGGAGCAGGTTCCCGGCGACGGTAGGAACGGCGAGCCAGAGGATGGGCTTTATTATGGACCCGGACGTAAGGTCGGCGTTGCGGTATCGTTCGAACATCTAAGGCATTCTAGGACGCATCAGGTAGACTACCGCCCACGCGGCAGTCGGAGCGATAAGGCGCCGCCCGGGTAGCGATTTAAGCGTCGCCTACAGCCAGAGGCTCGGGCCGGCGGCGAAGGTCAGGCCGTTCACGAACGAGTCGCCCAGGTCGAGGTCGTACCGCATTTCCACCTCGGCGCCCACGCGCCGGTGGAATTGGAGTGAGCTCTTGGCGCTGACGTAGAAGCTGGAGCCGCTCCCCGGAACGCCTTCGTCCGTATCCGGTATGAATACGTAGTTGTAGTGCGGGTCCGTCGGCTCGTCGTCGCCTCCCGGAGTGTCGGATTTAGGCCCGGTCAACATATACATCTTATACTGGTAACCGAACGTGACCAGCGCGAAAGACCGGTTCAGGTCGAACTCCATTACCATGCCCACGTCGGGGCCGAAGCCGTTGGCGATGATGCCGTTTTCCATGTTCCCGGCCTTGCTCCAATTGCCGCGCCAGAAACCACCAAAATACGGCTTCAACATCTTGTCCCCGAAATATCCGCGGTTGAAGATGTACCCGCCGGTAGCGGTGAGCGAGGCGTTGTTTACCTGGCGCGTCTCCGCCATGGAGTCGATTTTGTGCCGATTCCACAGCGCGACGAACGACGCCCGCCAGGTATCGCCCTTCAAGCCGAAACCGAAAGGAGAAACAGCGAAATCGGTGCTCGAGAGTTCTACTTCCTGCCAGGGGTCTATCGGCGGCGTAAGGTCGTAATCGTAGTACCCGACAAGCTTCTCGTAAATGTGGCTGTCCCCCGAGTCGTAGTCCCCGGCGAAGACGCCGACCAGGCCGTAGATGTACGCCGCGGTGTCGGCGGCGAAGGCCCCCGCGACGGCGACGAGCAGGAAAACCAACGCCGCAGTTAACGAACGTCTTAACATGGAAATACCTCCTTTGGAAACGCCTCTCATCGGTTTGCGTTAAACGTTCTCCGAAGCGACGACGGCCGCGATCTCGACCGCGAGGTCGCGACCCTCGACGCCCCGCACGCCGCGCAGGAGGAACTCGCGGTTGCCCGCCGGCCCCCGCAGCGGCGACGCCGCGACGCCGACGGCGGCGAACCCCAGCCCGTCGAATACCCTCGCGTTCTTCGCAATAACGCCGGCGTGCACGGCCGCGTCGCGCACGACGCCCCCCGGTTCCACCGCGTCCCGCGGCGCCTCGAACTGCGGCTTGACGAGCGCGATTATCTCCTCCAACGCGGCCAGCGTCGGCACCAGCGGCTCTAGAATTTTCCCGAGGCCGATGAACGATACATCTATAACGAGCAGCTTCGGCACCGGCTCGAGCGTGCCGCCGTCCAACCGGCGGGCGTTAACGTTCTCCCAAACGGTTACGCGCGGCTCGAGCCGAAGGGGCCAAGCCAGCAGGCCTCGCCCCACGTCGACGGCGTGGACGTGCGCCGCCCCTCGCTCCAGCAAGCAGGAGGTGAAGCCCCCCGTGGCCGCGCCGACGTCCAAACATACCTTTCCCTCGACGTCGACGCCGAAGCGTTCCAGCGAGAAGGCGAGCTTCTCGCCGCCGCGCGACGCGTACCGCGGCCCGGCCGCGACCGCAACGTCGGCCCGCTCGTCGACGGCCGTCCCGGCCTTCGCCTCCACCCGGCCTTCCACCGTCACCTTCCCCGCCATAATCAACCCGGCGGCTTTCGCGGTCGAAGGGGCGAGGCCCCGCGCCACCAATATCTCGTCCAACCTGCGTTTCGCCAACGCCACCCTCACCGCCGCTTCAACAAAGCCCCGGCCGCGGCCGCTATACCGGCGGCGTTCAGATCGTATTTATCCAACAGTTGCTGCGGCGTCCCGTGCTCGACGTACTCGTCCGGGTAACCGAGCCGGGCAAGCTTTATCTCGCCGGCCAGGCCGCGGTCTATAAGCAATTCCGCCACGGCCGAGCCGAAGCCGCCGGCCAGGCAGCCGTCCTCCGCGGTAACGACGGCGCCGCTCCGCCGGCCCCACTCGAGTATCAAGCCCTCGTCCAGCGGCTTCACGAAGCGCGCGTTTATAACGGCCGCCTCGACGCCGTCCTTCGCCAACAGCTCCGCCGCCTCGAGCGCCGGATAGACCAGGCGCCCCACCGGGAGCAACAGCACGTCGTCGCCCTCGCGGAGCAGCTCGGCCGCACCCGGCTCGAGCGCGCGCCGCTCGCCGCCCATCTCGACGCCGACGGCCGTGCCGCGCGGGTACCGTACCGACCACGGCCCGAGGTCGTAGTAAATGGCGCTGTACAACAGCTGCGCCAGTTCCGCTTCGTCCTTGGCGGCGCTGACGATCATGTTGGGCAGGTGACGCATATAGGCCAGGTCGAAGGTGCCGTGGTGGGTGGGGCCGTCGTCGCCCACGACGCCGCCGCGGTCGAGCGCGAACGTAACGGGCAGCTTCTGCAAGCACACGTCGTGGTTCACCTGGTCGTACGCGCGCTGCAGGAAGGTGGAGTAGATGGCGCACACCGGCCTTAGCCCCTCGCACGCCATACCGGCGGCGAGCAGGACCGCGGTCTGCTCGGCGATGCCGACGTCGACGAAGCGATCCGGGAACCGCTCGCGGAACAGGCTCACGCCGGTGCCCTCCGGCATCGCGGCGGTTATCGCGACGATGCTCTCATCCTCCTCCGCCAACTCCACCAGCGTCTCGGCGAACACCTTGGTATAGGGCTTGGCCTGGGCCTTTTTACGCGGCTTGCCGGTGGCGACGTCGAACGGCGGGTGGCCGTGGTAGGTCGTGGCGTCGTTCTCGGCGGGGACGTAACCCTTCCCCTTTTGCGTCAGGACGTGCAGCAGCACCGGGCCGTCGAGCTTCTTAACCCCTTCCAGCGTTCGAACGAGCGTGGGGATGTCGTGGCCTTTAACGGGGCCGACGTAGCGGAAACCCAGCTGTTCGAACAACATCCCGGGCGTGAGCAGGTTTTTTATCGACTCCTCCAGGCGGCGGGCCGCGCCGAAGAGCGACCGGCCCCAGGCCGGAATCGATTTCACGAGGTCCTGCATGTCGGAACGGAACTTGTCGTACGGGGGGAACAACATGACGCGCGCGAGGTAGTCGGCGATGGCGCCCACCGACGGCGATATGGACATCTCGTTGTCGTTGAGGATGACGATGAAGTCGGTATCCTCGCGGTGGCCGGCGACGTTGAGGCCCTCCAGCGCGCAGCCTCCCGAGAGCGCGCCGTCGCCTATGACGGCGACGACGTGGAAGTCCTCGCCGTTGCGGTCGCGAGCGACGGCCATCCCCAGCGCCGCCGATATTGACGTCGACGCGTGTCCCACGCCGTACGCGTCGTACTCGCACTCCGAACGCTTGGGGAACCCCGAAACGCCGCCGAGCTGCCGCAAGGTATCGAAACGCTCGCGGCGTCCGGTGAGGATCTTGTGGCCGTACGCCTGGTGCCCCACGTCCCATATTATCTTGTCGCGCGGCGAGTCTAAGACGTAATGCAGCGCCACCGTCAACTCGACGACGCCCAGGCTGGGCGCCAGGTGGCCGCCGGTCCGCGAGACGTTCTCGATGATGAAAGCCCGCAACTCGTCCGCGAGCTGCCCGAGCTCGTCTTCGGTCAAGTCCTTGAGGTCCGTAGGCGAATTTATATGAGGAAGAATCTCAGCCATTACCGTTCCTTACGATGGTTGCCGGCCGACGTCGGCGCGCCCGGCGTCAGTACGTCCGCGCAAGTAGAAACTCGGCCCACGCGGCGAGCATATCGCGGTAGTCGCCCGCCGGGACGCCGTCCAACTTCTGCAATGCTTTCTCGTGATGCCGGCGCGCCCTTTGGCGGGCGTACGCAACGCCGCCCAGCGCGGCCAGCTTCTCCTTTAAAATATCGACCTCTTCATCGGATACGTCGTCGCGGCCCAGCGTCGCCTCGACGTACTCCCGCTCGCCGGCGCCGGCGTTCTCGTACGCGCCCAGTACGACCGCGGTTCGTTTGCCCTCCCGCAAATCGGAAGCGGCAGCCTTGCCGGTCTTGCCTTCGTCGGCGAAATAGGGCAGCGTATCGTCGACGTGCTGAAACGCGGTCCCGCACGACCGGCCGAAAGCCCCCAGCTTCGCCACTACGTCCGGCGACGCGCCGCCCACCGTCGCCCCCGCCCGGGCGCACCACTCGTACAGCGCGCCGGTCTTATTCGCGAGCATATCCTCCACCGCCTCGACCGTTACTTCCGCGAGCGGGGCCAGGCTCAACCGTACGTCCTCGGCCTCGCCCGCCAGGATCGCCGGTACCGCGGCCGCGGCGAGCTCGGTCCCCAGGTGCCAGGCCGTCTCGGCCGTCGTCACGCCGTTCTCGGGAAGTCGGGCCAGCAGATGCGCCGCCCAACACGGCCCCATATCCCCCGCCAAGATGGCAATCGTCAAGCCGTAGTGCTCCGCTTCCTCGCCCGCCAGGCCCAACTCCGCCGACCCGCGCGCGGCGAGCTCGCTGTGGACCGTCGGGCCGCCGCGGCGCAGCTCGTCGCGGTCGATGACGTCGTCGTGGATGAGGGTCCAGTTGTGCGTCACCTCGGCCGCGGCCGCCGCGGCCAGTGCCCAATCCTCCTCGCCCCCCGCCGCGCCGCAGCAAAACATTACGACCGCGGGCCGAAGGCCCTTGCCGCCGCGCTTCAGGTACGCCGCCGTGGCATCCCGCAGGTGCGCCGGCGCCACCGTCGCGAGGAAGCCGTCCGCGGCGAGGTACTCGCGCGCGCGGCGCGCCCGCGCCTCGATAGCTTCTAATATTTCTTCTCGGGTCAACGCCTCAGTCTCCCTCGTCGAGGTCCTCGAGTTCGGGCTCACCCTCCACGTCGCGCGACAGCTTCTTAATTTTGGTCTCGGCCTGGTCCAGCACCTCTTCCAGCCGCTTGGTTATCGCCACGCCCTCTTCGTAAAGCGCGAGCATCTCATCCAGCGTCTCCGGACCCTCCTCGAGCGCGGCCACTATCTCCGATAGGCGCGCGAGGTCGTCCTCGAACGTCGGTTTATCTTTTTTGGGCAACTTATCCGGCCTCCCCGTCGACGACGTCCACGGCGCGGCGGCCGTCGGCGAAATGTAACGTTAATCTCTCGCCCGCTCCGGCCTGGGCGGCGCGCTTGACGGTCCTTCCGTCGCGGCCGGCGACGTTGTAGCCGCGCTCCAGCGTGGCCGCCGGCGAGAGTGCGCGAAAGGCCCCGGATACCTCTACGTACCCGCCGCGGAAGCCGGCGACGGCGTGGCCCGCGGCCCGCGAAGCCCGGGCGGCCGCTTCGTCGACGCGCTGGCGCCTCTCGTCCAACCGGCCGGGAACGGCGCGGAAGCCGTACGACCTTACGGCCGCGGCTACTCCCTCGCGCCCGCCGGCGACGTAATCGCGAGCGGCGCCGAGCGCTTCGAGCCGCATCTGGGCCACTTCGTCCCGGACGTCCTCCTTCACCCGCACCGCGAGCTCGGCCGCCGCCGAGGGCGTGGGCGCGCGTACGTCCGCGGCGAAGTCGGCCAGCGTCCAGTCCACTTCGTGCCCCACCGCCGATATCGTCGGCGTGCGCGACGCCGCTATCGCCCGGACCGCGACCTCCTCGTTAAACGCCCACAGGTCCTCGAGCGAGCCGCCGCCCCGTCCCACGATGAGGACGTCTGCCGCGCCGGCCCGGTCGAAGTCCGCTATGGCCTGCGCCACGTCGGCCGCGGAGCCTTCCCCCTGAACCTTCGCAGGCCGCAGTATAATGGTGATACCCGGCCAGCGCCGCGACAGTACGTTCCTGATATCCCGGAACGCCGCCCCCGAGGGCGACGTAACCACGCCCACCCGGCGCGGGAAACGCGGCAGCGGCCTCTTCCGTTCCTCGTCGAACAACCCCTCCGCGGCGAGCTTTTTCTTAAGGCGCTCCAGCGCCGCCATAAGCTCGCCCTCGCCCCGCAGCGCGAGCGACGACACGTAGAGCTGGTACGAACCCTGCGGCGGGTAGAGGCTGAGCCGGCCGCGGGCGACGACCTCCAGGCCGTTCTCCGGCGTAAAACGCAGCTTGGTGTTCGCCGGGTGGAAGAAGACGCACCGCAGCACCGCGGCGTCGTCTTTGAGCGAGAAGTACATGTGCCGCGCCGCGTGATGTTTGAAGTTCGATATCTCGCCCCGCACCGCGAGCTCGGCGCCGAACGCGCCCTCCAGCGTCGCCCGCACCTCTTCCGTAAGCTCGCTCACGGTGTAGACGGCGGGGCCGACGGGCGCCTCGAAAAGCGGGAACTCGCGTTCGTCGTTCATAACGATAGTTTCGCCCCGGCGGCCCGGGCAACGTTGGCCAGGAGCAGCGCCGTCGTTACCGGCCCCACGCCGCCCTTGGCGGGCGTGACCAGCGACGCCACCTCCGCCGCCTCCTGGAACGCGACGTCGCCCACGACGCTGCCGTCCTCCAGGAAATTGTAGCCGCAATCCACCACCGCGGCGCCGGCCTTTATCATTTCCCCCGTAACCAGGCCGGCCGACCCCGCGGCCACGACCAGCACGTCCGCGCGCCGGCAGGCCGCCGCCAGGTCACGCGTCCGCGTGTGGCATATCGTGACCGTGGCGTGCCGCGCGACCAGCAGGCCCGCGGCGGGTTTGCCGACTACCGGCGACCTCCCCACCACCGTCGCCTCCGCGCCGACGAGCTCGACGCCGTCCGCGTCCAGGATGTACAACGCCGCCGCCGCCGTCGACGGAACGAACGCCGGCCGCCCCGCCCACAAGAGGCCCAGCGACGCGCTGGCCTGGCCGTCGACGTCCTTGGCGACGGATATCCCGTCCGCGAGTTCGGCGTCCGCCTCCCGACCGGCGAAGGGCTTTTGAAGAATTATACCGTGGACCGATGGGTCGCCGTTGGCGTCGGCAACAACGCGCGCGGCTTCCCCGGCCTCCGGCGTCAGCTCGTGCACGACGACGCTAACGCCGACGGCCTCGCCGGCCCGGGCGAGGGAACGGGTATAGGCCGCGGCGCCGTCCTCGCCGCGGGCGAGCACTACCGCCAGCGTGGGCGACGCGGCGACCTCGGCCACGGCGGCCTTTACTTTATCCTTTAAGGCCGCGGCGAGCTTTTTTCCTTCAACTACGGTCGCGGTTGCCATGATTAATTAACCCCGTACGATTTGAGTTTGCGCTGCAACGTGCGCAAACCTATGCCCAGAACCTTGGCGGCCTTGGTGCGGTTGCCGCCCAGTTCCTTCAACGTATTCTCGATCATATAGCGCTCGGCGTCGGCCAGCTTCATACCCACGCGGATGCCGTCGGCCTTGGCCTCCTCCACCGACCGCCGCACGTTGGGCGGAATGTCGTCGCGCGTCAGGCGGCTCGAGCGAGCCATCACCGCCATGCTCTCCACCACGTTCCGCAGCTCGCGGACGTTGCCGGGCCAATTGTACGCCCGGAAGAGCCACACCACGTCGTCGTCCACGCCCTCGATGTCGAGGTGGTTTTTCTCGTTGAACTCGCGGATGAACGCGTTTACCAAGAGAGGGATATCCTCGGCCCGCTCGCGCAGTAGCGGCACGTCTATGGTAACGACCTTCAATCGGTAGTAGAGGTCCTCGCGGAAGCGGCCTTCGCGCACTTCTTCTTCGAGCTGGACGTTGGTCGCGGCGATCAGGCGGACGTCGGCCTGGGTATCCTCGGCGCCGCCCACGCGCTGGAAGACGCCGTCCTCCAGAACGCGCAGCAGCTTGACCTGCGTCGCCGGCGGGATCTGCGACACCTCGTCGAGGAAAAGCGTCCCGCCGTCGGCGGATTCGAACCGTCCGCTGTGCCGCCGTACGGCACCCGTGAACGCTCCCTTCTCGTGGCCGAAGAGCTCGGATTCCAGCACGCCCTCGGCCAGCGCGGCACAGTTGAGCTTTACCAACGGCCCGTCGCGGCGGCGGCTGTTGTAATGGATGGAGTCCGCGATGAGCTCCTTGCCGGTGCCGCTCTCGCCGTAAATTAAAACCGTGGCGTTGGTGGGCGCTATGCGCGTAATGAGGTCGTATATCCCCTGCATCGGCTTCGAGCGCCCTATGATGCGGTCGAAGGAATACTTCTCAAACAGGCGCGTCTTGAGTTCCAGATTCTCAAGCTCGAGCTTGCGCCTCTCGAGAGCTTTCTCGACGACGCGGCCCAACCGCTCGGGGTCGATGGGCTTCGTCAGGTACTCGTACGCGCCGCGCCGCGTGGCCTCCACCGCGGTCTCGATGGTCCCGTAGCCGGTGAGGATGACGAAGGGGACCGCCGGCCACTTCTCGCGCCCCAACATCAAAAAATCCAGGCCGTCCATCCCGGGGATTACCATATCGGCGATGACGACGTCGACGGCTTCGTTTTCGAGTATCTTCAGGCCGGCGTCGACGTCGAAGGCCACGTACGTATCGTAACCGTCCGAGCGCAGTAGCTCGGCCAATCCCTCCGCCGCGGCGCGGTGGTCGTCGACGACCAGGACGGCCGCGGCCCCCGATGCGGCGGCCTGCCGGGTCTCCCTCTCGGTTGCGGCTTTATTCTTAACCATATCTTAAACGGATTATAACTTAATTCGTAAGGGTTTTCAAATCTCCGTCTTTTTGCGCGTCCGGCCTTCCCCCGGCGCCGCCGAGCGCGGCGTACCGGCGGTAGGCCTCTTCCGCCGCGGCGGCGTCCCCCAGAGCGGTATAACACTCGGCGAGGTACGCGTATATGTTAGGCGAACGGGGCGACACGCGGCGCTCGGCCTCCAGCTCGCGGACGGCGGCGGCGACGTCGCCCCGGCCGCGGTAATATCTGCCGAGCAGGAGGTGGGCGCCGGTTACGTCCGGGTCAACCGCTACGGCGCGACGCGCGGCCGCCAACCCCTCGTCGACGTCCCCCGTCTCCATCAAAACCGCGGCGTAGCGGGCGAGCGCCTCGCCGTCGTACGGCTTAAGGTTCACCAACCGCCGGTAAGCCTCGGCCGCGGCGGCGTAATTCCGCTGCTTGATGTGACACTCGCCGAGCATGCGCCAGGCGTCGGCGTAACCGGGGAAGCTTTCGACCGCGGTCTCGAGGAAAGGGACGGCGACGTGATACCTGCCGCGGCGCGCCAGGCTGCCGGCGAGGAAATAGTTCGTCTCCGCGTCCAGCGGGTCTATCTCGAGCGACTTGACGTAGTAGTACCGGGCGAGATCGTCGCGACCCTGCCGCTCGTAAACCAGGCCCAGATAGCCGAGGGCGTACGCGTTATCGTCTTTGTAGGTAAGGGCTTTCCGGTAATGCGCCGCCGCTTCGTCGAGGTCGCCCTGGACGAGGTAGTAGGTGCCGTAGTTGAAGTACGACTGCGTCGCGATGGCGTCGCGGTCGCAACCCACGCCCGGGAACCAGGAGAAGGCGAGCAGAAAAGCCGCGGCGGCCGTCGCGAGAGCGGCCGATTTCCACCGGCGGCGCCGCGCGTCCTCCCGGATGAGGGCGACGCCGTTGCCCGCCGCGACGGCCAAAACCGGCGCCAGCGGGAGGCGGTACCAGTCGACGACGAAAAAGAGCACCACCGACAACGCCGTCGCGAGGGAGTATATCGCCAACGCCCGCCGGCCGGGCGGCTCGCCCCGCCAACCCAGCGCCAGCCCCACCGCGCCGAACGCGAACACCAGGCCGAAGTACGGGACGGGGATGCGGTGCAGAAAAGAGAAGTTGCGCCGGAAGCCGGAGTCGGCGTTCAAGGTAACCTCGTAATTGTTCGTCAAGAGCGAAACCTTACGGCCGTAGAGCAGCGCCGCGTCGCCCGGGTTCCGCACCAAATATTTCAGGCCGCGTTTGAGCCACCACCGCGACGCCTCGGCCGCGGTCACCGGCCGCCCGAGCGCGGCCTCCGCCAGCGCGCGCGTCTGGATTTCGTTCAGCGCCTCCGGCCGCCCGATCGTCCCCGGCGGCGCGATGAACGACCCCGGCGCCTCGCGGTTGTTGCCGATAAAAAAGTTCACGCCCCCCTGCGACGAGACCACGACCCACTCGTCGGCCGCCACTTTATTACGGACCGTAACGGCGCCGACGACCAGCACTACGGGGACTGTAAAAACGGCTACCGCGCGCCACGCCGCGCCCCGTCGCAGGAGCGGCCATAACGCCAACGCCGGTACGAACAGCAACAAATTAGGCCGGGCCAACGCCGCGGCGCCGAAGAGCAACCCCGCGGCCACGGCCGCCGCGAACCACCGCCGGCCGAAGTCGAGCGCCACCGCCAACAACAACAGCGACGCCGTGACCAGGAAGAGCATGAGCGACGCCGGCAGAATTTGCGTATCGTAGAAGACGGCGGGGAGATAGAAGACCCAGATGCCCCCCGCGACCGCGCCGGCCAGGGCGCCGTACAGGCGCCGCGCCAGGACGTAGACCAGGACCGCCGTAGCCGCGCCCAGGACCGTCTGAACTAATATTACGGCGTAAAGGTGCACGCCGAAGAGCTTGTATATCAGCGCGAGGAAGAAAGCGTACGCGGGGCCGATGTAGTAGGCGGTCGTCGGGCCGACGCCGTTAATAATGTTCACGGCCCAATTGTGGTACAACGACGCGTCCGGTACGGCGTCGACGTACGTCATGAGCGGGTCGTCGCGCACGGTGAGGAAGTACGCGAGGCGATACGCCAACGCCGATATGAAAATAATGGCCGGCCCGGGGCCGCCGATTTTACGTAAAAAAGACTTCATGCGCCGCAGATAAAAAAACGCGCCACGTCAAAATGGCGGCCAATCATAATATTCCACGACTTTTTTGTCAATAATTTGTTAGTAACCTACTAAAACTGCGCCTCCAACGCCGGGAAGTAGCCCCGATTTCGGGATTTCGCTTGCCCGGCCTTCGTTTTTAATTTAAAATCCTTACGCGCGCGGCCACCCGCCGCGTACAAAGCCTATATTATGAAGAAATGGATATTAGCGATAAGGGCGCCGTTCTTCACCGCGTCCGTTGCGCCGGCGGTGGTCGGCGTCGCCGTCGCGTTCTACGAGGGTTACGCCGTCAACTGGTGGCACGCGGCGCTCACGCTCGTGGGCCTGGTCGCGGTGCACGGCGGCACCAACCTCGCCAACGACTACTACGACCACCGCACCCGCGACGACTGGCTCAACCTGACGCCGACGCCGTTCTCGGGGGGCTCGCGCGTAATACAGGACGGCGTCATCTCGCCGCGGGCGATGTTCATATACTCGCTGGCGTGCTTCGCCGTCGGCATCGCCTGCGGCCTGTACCTGTGGCGCGTAACGCCCGGCAACGTCGTCCTGTGGCTGGGCCTGTTCGGCGTGGCCTCCGGCTTCCTGTATACGGCGCTCCCGGTAGCCATCGGCTACCGCGGCGTGGGCGAGATCTTCGTGGGGTTGAACTTCGGGCCGGTGGCGGTGCTCGGCGCCCACTACGTGCAGGCCGGCCACCTGTCGCCGGCGGCGCTTATGGCGTCGGTCCCGGTGGGGCTGCTCATCGCCGCGGTGCTTTATATCAACGAGTTTCCCGATTACGAGGCCGACCGGCAAGTTAATAAAAAGACCCTTATTGTTTTATTGGGGCCCAAACGCGCGCGTTACGGTTATATAATAATAATCGCGCTGACGTACGCCGCGATTATTACTTTCGTCGCCGTCGGCGGCCTGCCGACGTGGGCGCTGCTCGGCCTGCTCACGCTTCCGTTCGCCGTTAAAGCCATAACGGTCTTAATGCGCAGCTACGCCGAGCCGTACAAGCTACTGCCGGCGAACGCGTTGACGATACTCGTCCATTTCGCGACGGGGATACTGCTGGCGGTGGGGTTGGCGCTGGGCCGCGCGGCTTAGCTAGGCGAGGCGGGTGCCGCCCACGACGAGGGAAGGCGTCGCGCCCTCGTCGCGGGGCTCGAGCAGGCGGCGCGTAAACCACAACGCGAGGACGGCGAAGGCCGCGGCCAGGCCGTAGAGCACGTCGTAGCTCGAGTATTTCAAGATAAAGCCGCCGCCCACCGCCGCGAGCATCGCGAAGCCGTTCACGGTATTGTTGAAGCCGACGTAAACCGCCCGCAGGTGGGCGGGGGCGACGTCGATGACGTAGTTGATGCTGCCGAACTCGGCGCCGGACCAGCCGAAGCCGACCAGAAAGAAGAGGGCGTAAAAGAGGTAGATGCCGCCCCACTCCGCCCCGGCCGAGAGGAAGTACAACAGCGGGGGTAAGATTGTAATGAGCGCGCCGCCCCGCACCAGGGCCCGGTTGCCGCGCCGGCTCGAGATGTACCCCCAGAGCAGGTTGGAGGTAACGGTCCCGGCCATGAGCGCGGCGAGGAAGGGCCCGGCCGCCGCGGCGCCCAGCTGGAGCTTCCACATCGCAAGGCCGATGTAGAACGGCACGCCCAGCCGGCTGAAGCAAATGAACACCCGGGAGGTAACGAAGCGGCGGTAGTTGGCGTCCGCGCGCAGCAGGCCGAAGCCGGCCTTGACGGTCTGGAGGAAAGAGTGCTTCTCGGCCACGGCCTGGCCCTCCGGCTCGCGGCTGAGAGACATCGCAAGGAGCGCGAACGCGCTGAAGGCCGCGGCGACGACGAATAGAACGCCGTACGACGTGGGGAACGGCAACGACCGTAGCACCGGCCCGACCAGGACAACGCCCGCTAGCACGGCCAGGACGCCGCCGCCGAACCGCCGGACCGTGAACAACAGGCCGCGGCTTCGCGAGGAGATAGTATTCCCGATAACGTCCATGAAGGGCGGGCCGGCGAGGCCGGCGGTGAAGTTGAGGGCGGCGTACGCGACGAGGAAGACGACCAATAGCGCCGGCCCGGGCGCGAGCACGAACGGCAGCGCCGCCAGGAGGGCGACGACGACGACGCGGACGACGGCCGTCGCGCGGTAGAAGGGCATCTTGCGTCGCAGGTGCAGGATGCGGGAGGCGGCGAAGAGCTGCGGCAGCGGCCAGCATATCGCGTCCAGCTGCCCGGCGAGCGCGACCCACACCGGGTTGGCCGTCAACGTCCCCACGAACGCCGGGACCACCGTCGCGGGGTTGAAGACGGCGAAATAAATATGGAAAAGTACGCCGTTGGCGGCGGCGCAGGCGAAGTTCCGGCGGTAGTGGGGACCGTTTTTCGTGGCGACCATTAGCGAGTAATCTAACCGAAGACCCGGCCTTTGTCAAGAGCGACCTGGGGAACGTCATATGCTGGATTTAAAATTCATCGAAGAGAACGCGGATAACATACGCGAGATGCTCGCGGCCCGCGGCGTCGAGTTCGACCTGGATAAGGTGCTGGAGCTCGCGGCCGAACGTCGAACCGTCATCGGCGACGCCGAAGCCAAGCGCGCCGAACACAACCGCGCCAACGAGGCCATCGCCGCGGCCAAGCGCGAGGGCCGCGACGTAGCGGCCGACGTAGCCGCCGCGCGTAAGCTCGGCGACGAGGTAAAAAAGCTGTCCGCGGTAAGCGCCGCGGTCGAAGAAAAGCTGCACGCCTTGCTGCTGTACCTCCCTAACGTTCCCCACTCCTCCGTCCCGGTCGGGACGGACGAGGCGGACAACGAGATTCGCGGCGAGGGCCCCATAAAACCGCGCGCGTTCGACTTCCTGCCGCGGCCCCACTGGGAGCTGGGCGAGATGCTCGGCATCGTAGACTTCGAACGCGCGGTCAAGATAGCGGGCGCGCGCTTCGCGATGACCGTCGGCTCGGGAGCCCGCCTCGAGCGCGCGCTGCAGAATTTAATGTTGGACGAGGCCGCCAAGCGCGGTTACGTCGAGGCACTGGTGCCGTTCATGGTCCTCGGCGCGGCGATGGAGGGTACGGGCCAGCTCCCCAAGTTCGCCGACGACATGTACAAAATCGAGGGCGAGGATATGTGGCTCGTGCCGACGGCCGAAGTCCCGGTTACCAACCTCCACCGCGAGGAAATCCTGACCGCGGACGAGCTGCCCATAAAGTACGCCGCGTTCACGCCCTGCTTCCGGCGGGAGGCGGGGGCGCCCGGGCGCGATACCCGCGGCATGGTCCGCGTCCACCAGTTCCTGAAAGTGGAGCTGGTCAAGGTAGTCCACCCCGATACCTCGTACGACGAGCTGGAGAGCCTGGTCGCCGACGCCCGCAACATCCTCGAGCTGCTCGAGCTCCCTTACCGCGAGGCGGTACTCAGCACCGGCGACCTCGGCTTCGGCGCCGCTAAATGCGTCGACCTCGAGGTGTGGATACCGTCCGAGGAGAAGTACCGCGAGATCTCGAGCTGCTCCAACTACGAGGCGTTCCAGGCGCGCCGCATGAACACGCGCTTCCGCCCCGCACCGGGCGCGAAGCCCGAATTCGTACACACCCTCAACGGCTCCGCCCTGGCCATCGGCCGGACGCTGGTAGCCATTTTGGAAAACTTTCAAAACGCCGACGGCTCCGTTACGATACCCGACGCGCTCCGGCCCTATATGGACGGCCTGGAGAAGATAGCGTAGGGAAAACGGCGCCGCGGCCTTCGCATTTCGGAGGGGCGTATGTCCGGCCATTCCAAGTGGAGCACGATAAAACATAAGAAGGCCAAGGAAGACCAGAAGCGCGGCAAGGTCTTCTCGCGGCTGGCGCGGGAGATAATAGTCGCCGCGCGGCAGGGCGGCGGCGACCCGACCGCCAACACGCGGCTGCGGGTCGCGGTCCAGGCGGCCAAGGCCGCCAACATGCCGTCGGACAACATCGCCCGGGCCATCAAGCGCGGGACGGGCGAAGGCGAGGGGGCGCAGCTCGAGGAGATAACGTACGAGGCCTACGGCCCGGGCGGCGTCGCGATGTGCGTCGAGGTCATGACGGACAACAAGAACCGGACCACGCCCGAGATCCGCTTCATCCTCGACCGGCACGGCGCCTCGATGGCGGACGCGGGCGCGGTTACGTGGATGTTCGAGCGCAAGGGGATGGTCATAGTCGACGCCGACCGCGCCACCGAGGAACAGCTGCTGGAGGCGGTGCTGGACGCCGGCGCCGAGGACATCCGCCCGGGCGACGACGTCTTCGAGATCTACTGCCCGCCGGAGCGGCTGGCCGACGTAACGGACGCGTTGGGGGCGGCGGACGTGGAGTTCGCCACCGCGGAGGTCTCGCTCGTACCCAATAGCGTCGTCCCGCTGGAGGGCAAGAACGCGGCCAAGTTCCTGAAGCTGCTGGAGGCGCTGGAGGACCACGACGACGTCCAGACGGTCTTCGCCAACTTCGACATCCCGACGTCGGTGATGGAGGAGCTCACAGCCTGACGTTATGCCGGCGTCGACGCGCGAATGGGCGGGAGTGGACGGCTCGAGCCGTCGCCGCCCCGCCTGCATGGCCACCGCCCCCTTCGCCGGCGGCCTTATTTTTGCGGCGCTGTTCTCGCCGCCGCCGTGGTCGCTCATAGCCGGCGCCGCGGCCCTCGCCGCCCCGCCTGCATG
>CBFCYS010000036.1:0-18908 GCA_965602215.1 uncultured bacterium | reverse complement strand
TCCTTCGACTTCGAATTCCTTTATTAATCGCGGGTTAATTGTCTTCTTAATCATAGGAAAGCCATTTCCCTTAATATACTTAATAAAAGCGTTAACGAATAACGCCTCAGGTCTCGTTACTTTTGCTTTAGGAAGGTTATTTACGTAACTTGGTCGGTATTTTAAAACTCTAAGGTCTTCCACTTAGAACGACTCCTTTTACATCTTCCTATTTTCTTATAAGCTTTATTTTCTATAAATCTCCCGCTATCCGTGCGCCTCGAGCCAGTTGGCGCCTACGCCCACGTGGACTTCCAGCGGGACCTTAAGATTTAAAACGCCGACCATCTCTTCTTTGACCAATTCCTCCAGCGCGGCGACGTCGCCGGGCGACGCCTCGAACAGCAGCTCGTCGTGGATGGTCAACAGCATCCACGCCTGCAGCGTCTCGCCCCGCAGGCGGCGCGCGAGCGCCACCATCGCGAGCTTGAGGATGTCCGCGGCCGACCCCTGGATGGGCATGTTCACGGCGACGCGCTCGGCCGCGGCCCGGGCGCGGCTGTTGTCGGACGCGATGTCGGGCAGGTAGCGCCGGCGGCCCAGGACGGTGTGGACGTAGCCCTCCCGGTGCGCCCGCTCGATCTCCTCGTCGATGAAGCGGCGGACGCCCGGGTAGCGCGTAAAATATTTCTCGATGTACGCCTCCGCCTCCTTGATCGAGAGGCCGGCCTCGCGAGCGAGGCGCCGCGGCCCCATCTTGTACGCCAGGCCGAAGTTGATGGCTTTCGCCAGCGTCCGCTGCTCGCGGCTCACGCGGTCGAACGGGACGTCGAACAGCTCCGAGGCCGTCGCGGCGTGGATGTCCTTGCCCTCGGCGAAGGCCTGCTGCAGGCCCGGGTCGTCGGCGACGTGCGCCAGGATGCGGAGCTCCACCTGCGCGTAGTCCGCCGACAGGAAGACCAGGCCGTCGCCGGGGATGAAGCCCTTGCGTATCTCGGCGCCGAGGTCCGTCCGGATGGGGATGTTCTGGAGGTTGGGGTCGGTGGAGCTCAGGCGGCCGGTGGCGGTCGCGGCCTGGTTGAACGTCGTGTGGACGCGGCCATTCTCGTCCGCCAGCGTCGGCAGGACGTCGACGTACGTGTTCTTGAGCTTGGCCAGCTCGCGGTACGCCAATATCTTGGCGGGGAGGGGGTGTTCCTCGGCCAGCGATTCCAGGACGTCGGCCGCGGTGGAGTAGCCGGTCTTGGTCTTGCGCGCGGGCTTCAGGCCCAGCTTGTCGAAGAGTATTTCCCGCAGCTGTTTCGGCGAGTTGGGGTTGAACTCGCCGCCCGCCAGCTCGTACAGCTCGCCCTCGGCCTTCTTCAAATGCTTCTCGAAGCTCCGCGCCAGCCTGGCGAAGTGGGGCCGGTCTATCTTGACGCCGCGCTCCTCAAGCGCGGCCAGCACCGGCGCCAGCGGGACCTCCAGGTCGCGGTAGAGCTCGCCCATGTCCTGCTGCTCGACGAGGCGCGCCGTCACCTCGGCCAACCGGGCCACGGCCTGCGCTCGAGCCGCGGCATCCTCGGCCGCGCCCTCGCCGAACGCCAGCTCCCCCTCCGCCTCCTCCGCGGGGAGGTGGACCTTGAGGTACTCGTACGCCAGGTCGGCCAGCCGGTAGTTCACGCGCTCGGGGTTGAGGAGGTACGCGGCGAGCATGGTGTCGCCGTCGAACTTGACGTCGGACCCCAACATGTGAATCAGCCGCTTGGTGTCGTGCCCCGCGAGCGGCAGCTCGGATTCCCCGTAAATTTTCTCGAGCTTGCGGGCGACGTCGGCGGGCGAACCGTCGAGCAGCGTCACGCGCTCGGGCCCCGCCGCCAGCGCCGCCCCCGCGAACTCCCCCGCCCGTACGACGGCCTCCAGGCCGAGCCATTCGTCCCCCGACTCCGGCGCCGTGGGCGCGAGCTCCTCGGCCGAGACCAGATCCGGCTTCAGCTCGTCCGCCGGCGCCGCGCCGACGCCCAGCTCCTCCGCCAGCGTCTTGAGCTCATATTCTTTCAAAAAGGAGCGCAGCGCTTCCTCGTCCCGGGCCCGGGGCTCGAGCGCCGCGGCGTCCAGGCCCAGCTCGAGGTCGCCCCGGAGCCCGACCAGCGCGCGCGAAAGCTCGGCCGACGCGCGGCCTTTCTCGAGCGCCGCCCGCGCGCGCTTGGGCTCCACGTCGTCGACGTGCTCGAACACGGCGTCGAGCGAGCCGTACCGCTCGAGCAGCGCCCGGGCCGTCTTCTCGCCGATGCCGGGGACGCCGGGGACGTTGTCGACGCTGTCGCCCTCCAGCGCCAGGAGGTCCGGCACCGCGGCCGGCGGGACCCCCATCTTGGCCTCCACCGCCGCGGCGTCCATCTCGTCGACGTCGGAGACGCCGGTCCTGGGCGCGAACAATTTAACGCCGCCGCCCACCAGCGCCATCAAATCCTTGTCGCCCGAGAGTATGAGCACGTCGTCGAAGCGGCCGGCGCCGCCGCGCGCGAGCGTCGCGACCACGTCGTCGGCCTCCATCCCCTCCTTCTCGACGACGGCCAGGCCCAGCAGCCGGGCGAACTCTTTGATGGGTTCTATCTGCGCGATGAGGTCGTCGGGCGGGGTTTTACGCGTAGCCTTGTACTCCGGGTAAATTTCCTCGCGGAAGGAGGGGCCGCCGCCCTCCAGCGCGACGGCGACGTGGGTGGGTTGGTATTCGGCCAGCGCCTTGAGCAGCATCCGCGCGAAGCCGAAGACGGCGGAGGTATTGCGGCCGTCGGTGGTGCGGAGGGGCCTGCCGATGAGCGCGTAGTACGCGCGGAAGACAAGGTTCATCGTGTCGACGACCAGGAGGCGGCGCTTCTTCATACGCGAAGGATAGGGGAAACCTACTGATTAGTCAAGCGGGAACGGGGATTAGCTTTAGCCGGGCGGCTCTCCCTCGCCGCGGCCTTCCGCCGGGTCGCGGTATATGATAAGCCGGTTCAGATACAGGAAGCGCTCCTCGCCCGTGGCGGGGTCCCGCCAGCCGTTGCGTAAAAAGACCTTGACCTTGTGCTTACCGGCGCCGAGTCGGGCCGTAGTATCGTAAAACCACCAGTAATGCGTCTTGACGTCGAACTTCGATAACACTTTCCCGTCCACGACGACGCGTACGGCGGGCCATTCGCCCTTCGCCTGCGTACCGCGAGCCTGTAAGCAGATTACGTACCGGCCCTCCTCCGGCACTTTGATTGCAAACACCTTAGCCTCTCCTGCCTCTCGAAGAAGTTTAAAGCCCCCTTTACGCGTCCCGCGCTTCGCTTCGTAAATCCTCAGCGATTCAAGCTTGGCCTTCCCGCGACAGCGGTACAAGACCCTCGGCCATCCGTTGAACGGTACCAACGCCACCGGCTCGGCGTTACGTATGACACGGAACAGCGACGCCCGTACTTGATCTCCCTCGGCCGCCGGGTCCAGGTCCCAGTTGTCCATTTCGTAATCCGTGAGGAAAGCATTGCCGCGACCGCCCTTAAATTCCGGCGAGGGGCGGGTATATTTCCTAATGAACTTTTTGACTTTTTTGAGGTCACTATGGCCGCCGGAACCCATAACTACCCGGGTGCGCTTCGTCTGGTTGTCGATCCAGATCTTCACGCGCATACGCGAAATTAAAATAACGTCTCCCGGCTCCGTCGCGGCCGCGATTGCGCGGGCCGTCCGCTCGGCCGGGTCTACGCCCGGGTGGCTGGTAGGTAGTATTAAACGAGTGAAATTAACCCCGGCCACGCACAATATTAACGCCGCGGCCGGCACGACGAAAGAGAGACGCGGCGGCGCCGCTAAACCGAATAGTATCCACAACGGCATTATCGTCGCGACCCACCATTCCGCGTTCTGGGGCGCCCACCACGAAAAGAAGATATGGTAAACGAGGAACCAGGTTATCCCCGCGGCGAGCCACCACCTCTTTTCCCGCCACAAACGCTTCCCCCGGACGGCGATGACCGCTATCACCGCCGCTAAAAATACGACCCCCGGCCCAAGCCGCGGTAAGAATTCGGCCCGGCTAATGCCGGTCAACAAGCAATTTAAACCGTTCCCCGGCGCGACCGCGGCCGCCATCAAACGCAGCGCGCCTTCCCAAAACCTAATCCAATCGAGTTGTCCCCACCCTCCCCACCAATGCAGGAAGGTTATCCACTTATAAAATGTTTCGCCCTGGGTACCGTGATAAAATACCCGAAAGACAAACACGTACGGTACGAAGGCCAGGACGGCGTAAATCGCCCCGAAAACCGATAAACGCAACCATCGCCCTTCCTTGTTCTGAGCCAGTAATATGGCGGCGACGGGGAAGAAAAGCGTTATCGAAATATGAAACCACGCTCCTACCGCAAGCCAAACCGCAACCGCCGCCGCCGAATACCATCGGCGCGCCGGCGTCGCCAACAGCAGCAACGCCCCCACGATAATGAACGGGATTGCCGAGCGTTGCTCCGCCCCCCCGGCGTAAAACCACCACGCCGCCGAAGCCGTCGCGGCGCCCAACGCGAGTAAAGCCGTCCGGAAGGTTACGCCGATTCGCCGCAGGAAGAGGAAGAACCCGCCCGCGGCGGCGCCCGTGAAAATAGACGATGCGGCCGCGGCCACGGCCAACGGCGAACCGCCCCAGCCGAGGGCGCGCAAGCCTTTTACGAGAAGCCAAATTATGGGAGTAAATGCGAGGTGATTCTGGTGTAAAAAAATCCCTATTTCCGGCGCGTCTATGCTCGTCGCCGTCTTAATGGCGTCGCAGTGGTGATAATGCGTTCTGAAAGCGTAATATAATACGACCAAGCCTACCGCCACGAAGACCGCCACCCAACGGTCCCGCGCCGCCAGCGATTGCCTCCGTTCTACTCCTTCCACGAAGCTTCCTCCTGATCCTTATAATAGCCGCCTGTCCTAAGCGCGGCCCCAAACGCCGCCTCGGCGGCCGACCGAAGCTACCGCCGAGAATAAGGACATTACTATACAACACATCGGCGCCAAATTAAATACAAAATAGGGGGCCGGGATTCTACGGCCCGCGTAACGCAAGGGAGGGAACCCTTCGCGGCGGCGGGGGCCGGCGCGTTTTCCCTTAAAGTGCCCCTGCTATAAGTTACTTTGCCGGGGAAGGTTTCCGACGTACCCCGTCGCCGCGTACGGGCGCGGCTATCTCTCCTTCGGCCTCCGCTCGTCCTTCTCCGGCGCGGCCGGGTTCGCGCCGCGGCCTTCCGCCGGGTCGCGGTATATCGCGAGCCGATTAACGTACAGGACGCGCGTTTCGCCCGTGGCGCGGTCCGGTAAGCCGTTCCGCAAGATAACCTTTATCTCGTGCTTCCCGGGGTCGAGTGTCGTTCTCGTATCGTAAAACCACCAGTAATCGCTCGTGACCGCGAACGTCGACAGGACGTCACCGTCTACGGCCACGGACGCCGCCGGCCACTCGCCCCTCGCCGGCGTACCGCTCGCTTGAACGCTGATTACGTATCGGCCCTTCTCTAGTATCTTGACCTTAAACCGCTCGGCACACCCCGGCCGGTCGAGCACCCTAAATTCGTTATCGCGCGTCCCGCGTTCCGCCTCGTAAATCCTCAACGACCCGAACTCGGCCGCGCCGCGGTAGCGGTACAGCACGCGCGGCCGGCCGTAGAAATACGTCAACGTCACCGGTTCGGCGTTCCGGAGGATTTTAAAAAACGCCTTCTTGGCCGCTCTCGCCCGGCGGCCCTTACCCAAGCGCGGGTTGTCGAG
This sequence comes from uncultured bacterium, assembly GCA_965602215.1. Classification (GTDB taxonomy): domain Bacteria; phylum RBG-13-66-14; class B26-G2; order WVWN01; family WVWN01; genus WVWN01. The sequence goes on along the minus strand of CBFCYS010000036.1, from coordinate 13,172 downwards.
CTCGTAATCAGTCAAGTACACGTCGGCGCCCGCAGGCGCATTGGCCCGGCCGCGCCTGGCCAACGAAACGGCGCGACCGGTATAAGACCCCGGGATAGTCCCCAGGCCGGTCTTGGTCAACGGCCGGTCGTCGCGGGTAAGGTGCCTTATCCAAAGCTCGACGGCGCTGTGGGGTACCCAAAGATTGTCGCCGGGGCGGCTCGCCGCGATGAACACGCGGGCCGCGTTCTCGGCGCCGTTGTGGCCGGGCCGGCTCGAGGGTAGGATTACGCGATCGAAGTTGACGCCGGCCGCTACTAACACGACCGCGCCAAAGGGGATTAGGAAAACCCGACGTGCGGGCGCCGCGAGGGCGAAGAGCAACCATACCGGCAGCGTTACGCCGGCCCACCACGAGTTGTTGCCCGATTCCCACCACGTAAAAAACAGCTGGTAGCTTACGAACCACACGGCGGCCGCTACGAGCCAACGCCGGTGCTCCCGCCACAGGCGGCGTACGGCGACGCCGATCGTAACCAGCGCGACCCCCACCAACGCCGCCGCCGGGGCGAACTTAAACGCGGCGGTGCCGAATCCCATGTGAATGGACTCTAAATGCAACTCCCGCCGCGGCGCTACGGACGCGACCAGGATCTGGAGAAGGCCGTCGGGGACCCGGCTTGCGGTTAAAGACCCGTACGCGTCGGAATGACTTCTATAGGAGTTAATCCAATCCCAGAAAGCCGCGAGCCCTTCGTGCCGTAAAACGCATTGGCTTATCACCGCGTACGCCGCGGAAGCGGTCACGGCGTAAGCCGCGAACAAGGCCGCCCACCGGCCCCACCTCCCCCCGCGGCCCCCGGCGACCAATACCCCGGCGACGGGGATAAACAGGGCCACCGTAACGTGGAACCACGTACCGATGCCCAACCAGCAGCCGACGGCCAAAGCGCGACGCCACGACGGCGGCCACGGCGCCACCAGGAACAACGCACCGACGATGAAGAACAATATGCACGCCACCGGCTCGGCCAACCCCGCGAAATACCACCACGCCGCGGAAAAAGACGCCGCCGCGACCGCGAGCGCGGCGGAGGCCGGACGCGCGCCGATGCGACGGAGGACGAGATAGAAACCCCCTGACGCCGCTCCCGCCCACAACGCCGAGAGCGCCGCCGGCGGCGTCAGCGACGAACCGGCGTACCCAAGGCCGCGGACCACCCGCATTACGCACCAAAACGCCGGCGTAAGAAGGGGGTGGTTTTGGTGGAATAAGCGACCGAACGACGGCGTATCGGCTACCGAGCAATACGCGACCGCGTCGTAGCCGATATCCCGCGACCGCAACGCGAAGTACAGCGCGGCCAACGCCACCGTCATAGCCGCCGCGAACCAACGGTCCCGCGCCGTTAACTTTCGGTTCCGTTCCGATTCTCCCACGAAACCTCCCATCGATTTTAAAACGGCAACCTAACCCGCCGGCGATAATTACACTTAAACATACGATTTATTAACGTCGACTCAAACATAAAAAAACACCGAAGCCCTTACCGATAGGGCGGCGCGGCAGAGGGAACCCTTCGCGGCGGCGGCGAGGGTCGGCGTAGTTTCCCCTTGAAGCACCTGCGCTATATGTTATTTTATCGAAGAAGGTTTGCTGTATACCGCGTCGCCGCAAGGAGCAGGTTTATGGAAAAGTGCCCCAAGGAACTAACTATCGACGTCGCCCTCGTCCGGCCCGTGCTGGAGCGGTTCATCAAACGCCACGTCGACGACGCCGGCCTGGAGGGCGTCGTGCTGGGAATATCCGGCGGCGTGGACTCCGCGACCGCCGCCGGCCTGGCCGCCGCCGCCCTCGGCCCCGAGAACGTCACCGGCGTCTGGCTCCCCTACTACGACCAGAGCGACCAGGGCGACGCGCAGGCCGTCGTCGAACGCTTCGGCATTAATTTCAAAGAGATATCGATAACGCCGATGACGGACGCGTACCTGGCGCAGGCGGGCGAGGTGGACGACGTGCGGCGCGGCAACGTCTGCGCCCGCGCGCGTATGATCGTCCTCTTCGACCGGTCCAAAGAAGCGAAGGCCATAGTCATGGGCACCGGCAACAAAACCGAGCTCCTGCTGGGCTACTTCACGCTCTTCGGCGACGCGGCCTGCTCCATCGCGCCGCTGGCGGATTTATATAAAGGGCAGGTGTACCTCCTGGCGGAGGCGCTGGGCGTCCCCGAGCGGATTATACAAAAGGCGCCCTCCGCCGGCCTCTGGCCCGGGCAGACGGACGAGGGCGAGATGGGCATCTCCTACTTCCAGGTCGACCGGTATTTATATTACCTCGTCGAGAAGGGCGAGAAGCCCGCGAAGCTGCTGGAGCGCGGCTTCGACGCCGACTTCCAGCGGCGCGTCGTCGGCCTTGTCAACCGCAACCTCTTCAAGCGTAAGGTGCCTATAATCGCCTCCGTCACGGGCAAGACCATAACAAAGCGCATCGAGCTACCGCAGGTGTTTTAACCACCCCGCATATTTATGCCCGGCAAACTAATCCTCGTCGCGACGCCTATAGGCAACCTGGGCGACGTCAGCGCCCGGGCGCGGGAGGCCCTCGCGTCGGCCGACGTCGTCGCCTGCGAGGACACCCGCCGCACCGCCAAGCTGCTCGCCCACCTCGGCCTTCAGAAAAGCCTATTAATATACGCGGAGCACAACGAGGCCGCCGCCGCCGCCAAAGTCCTGAGCCGCCTCAAACGCGGCGAAACCGTCGCGCTCGTCACCGACGCCGGCTCGCCGCTGCTGGCCGACCCGGGGTACGTAATACTGCGCAAAGCGCTCGCAGCCGGCGTCGCGGTGGACTTCGTACCCGGGCCGTCGGCGGTGCACGCCGCCCTCGCGCTGAGCGGCCTGCCGCCCTACCCGTACGCCTTCCTCGGATATCTACCGCGGCGGCGCGCCGAGCGGCGTACGTTCCTGGAACGCTACCGGGCGCTGCCGGCGACGCTCGTCGTCTTCGCAACGCCGCACCGGCTGGCGGCGGAGCTGGCCGACGCGCGCGAGTTGTGGGGCGACCGCGACGCGGCGCTGGCGCGCGAGCTGACGAAGGTCCACCAGGAGGTAATCCGCGGCACGTTGAGCGCCATCGCGGACGGCGCGCGCGCACGGGAGCTCAAGGGGGAGATGACGCTGGTGGTCGCCGCGGCCGCCGAAGCGCCGGACGCGGCCTCCGCGGTCAAACTCGCGCGGGAACTCGTGGCGGAAGGGCTGCCTGCGGCCCGCGCGGCGGCGGTGGCGGCGCGTACGTTCGACGTAACAAAACGCTTGGTATATAAGGAATTAACGCGGCGGTAAGGGGCGGCGGCGTTTGAGGTTGAAACGAGTTGGTGCGTATGTTAGACTCTGACTCTTTAGAATTTGCCGAAGGCCGGCTGCTTTATGTTTCTATTATTCTGGTTCGAGCGGTTCGGGCGGGTAATTATATACCTGCTCGAGGACATCGGCGGCTCGACGATGCTTCTCGTCAAAGCCGTCCGTTCCGTATTTAAGCGGCCGTTCAAGCCGGCGCGTATAATCGAACAGATGGTGCGGATCGGCGTCGACTCCGTGCCGGTCGTAATACTTACGGCCGTCTTCACCGGCATGGTCCTGGCGCTGCAGGCCACCTATCAGATAGCGAAGTTCGGCGCCGACATATACATAGGCGGCATCGTCGGCATCTCGATGACGCGCGAGCTGGGGCCGGTGCTCACGGCGCTTATGGTCTCGGGGCGGGTGGGGGCCGCCATCGCCGCGGAAATCGGGACGATGAAGGTCACCGAGCAAGTGGACGCGCTGGAGACCCTCGCCACCAACCCCGTCCAGTACCTGGTAATGCCGCGACTCGTCGCCGCCGCCATCATGCTCCCCGCCCTCACCGCGCTGGCGGACTTCGTAGGCATCGCGGGCGGCTACGCCATCTCGACGACGACGCTCGGCATAAACCCGGGCGTATATATAGAGAAGATGAACCAACTGGTCCACGTGAGCGACCTCATGATAGGCCTTTTAAAAACCGTCGTATTCGGCGTGATAATCGCCATCGTCGGCTGCAACCAGGGCTTCAAGGCCCGGGGCGGCGCGGAGGGCGTGGGCCGCGCGACCACGATATCGGTCGTCACTTCCTGCATACTCATCCTGTTGTCCGACGTGTTCCTGACGGGCCTCTTCGTGGGCAGCAACTATTAACGGAAAACGATCAATCGCAGCCCGATAACGTGCGTGATTATAAGGCTCTCGTCGCTGGGCGACGTATTGTTGACGCTGCCGGCGCTGGGGCCGGTGGCCAAGGCGACGGGGGCGTCGCTGGCGTTCGTAACGCGGCAGGAGTGGGCGCCGCTCGCGGCGCGCCACCCCGCGGTGGACGTCGTCGCGACGATGCCGAGCCGGGGCGAAAAGGCCGAGGGCGCGATTAACGAGCTGATACGCCGGCTGAACGATGAAATTAAGCCGGATATAATATTGGACTGGCACGGCGTGCCGCTGGCGCGGTACGTCGCGAGCCACGTCAGCGCGTACGAGAAATTCCGGTACCCCAAATACGGCGTCCGGCGCTGGCTCCTGGCGGCGCTCGGCATAGACTTGTTACCCAAACCGACGCTCCGGGTGCCCGAGTTGTACGCGCGCACCGCGGCGAAGTGGGGGGTAACGGGGCCGGACTGGTCGTTCCGCCTGGTGGAAGACGAGGCCGCGGCCGAGAAGCTCCGGCAGCGCGGCCTGACGCCCGGTAGGGTAGCGCTCGCGCCCGGGGCCCGCCACGCCGCCAAGGCCTGGCCCGCCGCGCGCTGGCGCGAGCTGGCGCAGGCCCTCGCGGCCGAGGGACACGGCCTGTTGCTCCTGGGGGACGAAACCGAAAGGCCGCTGTGCGAGGAGGCGGCCGCGGGCATTGACGGCGCGCTTAACCTCGCGGGCCGGGTCGCCGTCGGCGAGCTTCCGGAAGCGCTCCGGGGCGCGGCACTGCTCGTCGGCAACGACTCGGCGATGAACCACCTCGCGCCGCTGGTGGACGTGCCGTGCCTGGCCCTCTTCGGGCCCACGTCGCCGCGGTTCGGCTTCGCGCCGTGGGGCGCGCGCGACCGGACGATATACCTCGAGCCGCGGTGCAGCCCGTGCAGCAAACACGGCCGGCGGCCTTGCTGGCGCGCGCGGCGCCGTTGTATGGAGGATATCCAACCCGCGGCGGTAGCCGCGGCGGCGCGCGAGATGCTGGGGGCGGCGTGAAGGACGGGCCCCGGGTGCTCGTCATCCAAACGGCGTTCCTGGGCGACGTCGTACTGACGACGCCGCTGTTCCGGGCTTTAAATAGAATGTGGCCCGGCTCGCACCTGGCGGCGCTGGTGATACCGGAGACGGCTCCCATTCTGGAGCGCCTGCCGGAGTTGGACGAAATAATAGTGCACGATAAACGGGCCGGCGGCCCGGGCGAACTGGGGAGGGCAATAAAAGAGGTGCGCGCGAGGGAGTTCGACGTCGTCGTGTCGCCGCATCGCTCCGCGCGCTCGAGCGTGATAGCCTGGACGTCGGGCGCGCCGCGGCGCGTGGGCTACCGCGAGAACGCGCTGTCGCTGTTGTATACGGAGCGCGTCCCCAGGCCGCCCGAGCGGCACGAAGCGGAGCGGATACTGGCGTTGGCGGAGGCGATGGGGAGCCGCGACGCGGACCCCCGGCCGACGCTGGCCCTCGGCGACGACGAGCGGGAAGCGGCGCGCAAGGCCGCGGGTGCCGAGCCGTACGTCGTTATATCGCCGTCGTCGGCCTGGCCCACGAAGCGCTGGACGGCCGAGGGGTTCGCCGCGGTGGCGGACCACCTGGCGGCGCGCGGCTACGGCGTCGTAATAACGGGGGGCCCGGGCGAAGGCGACGAGGCGGCCGCGATGGCCGCGGCCATGGATGCGCCGGCCGTCAACCTGGCGGCGAAGACGACCGCGCGCGAGCTGGCCGCGCTCGTGGCGGAAGCGGCGCTGCTGGTGTCCAACGACAGCGCGCCGGTGCACGTCGCCTCGGCGTTCGACACGCCCACCGTGGCGGTGTTCGGCGCGACGGTCCCGGCGCAGGGGTTCGCGCCGCTGGCCGGCCGGTCGGCGGTGGCCGAGGTTGCGGGTTTGCCCTGCCGGCCCTGCGGCGCTCACGGCGGCCGCAAATGTCCGGAGAAACATTTCCGTTGTATGGTGGACCTTTCGCCGGCCGACGTCATTCGCGCCGCAGACGCGGTTTTGAGCTAACGAGGCCGGTTCGAAAAGGAGGTAAAGCTTGCCCAAGAGGACTTATCAACCGTCGCGGCGCCGCCGCGGCCGCGTTCACGGCTTCCGGAGCCGCATGGCCAAGCCGGGCGGCCGTCGCGTTATGCGCCGCCGCCGGGCGAAGGGGCGCAAACGCCTTACGGTATGACGCTGCCTTGGCCGGTAACGACGAACGAGACTTCCGCTTCCCGCGGGCCGTGCGTATGCGGCGCCGCCGGGACTTCGCGCGCACCATCCGCGACGGCCGGACCGTCGCCGGGGATGCGTTCGTCATCCACTGCCTTCCCGTTTCGGGCGAGGGGAGGTTGCTGGGCGTAGTATGCGGCCGGCGCGTGGGGAAAGCGGTGGTGCGGAACCGCGCGAAGCGGCGCCTCCGCGATATCTTCCGGACCCACCCGGAACTCTTTCGGGACGGCTTCTGGTTCGTCGCGGTGGCGAAGCCGCCGATATCCGACCGAAATTTCAAGACGCTGGAGAAAGACGTCGTCGCGGCGCTGGCGGAGCTGACCCGCGGCAAATATGGAAAAGCTAAAGAGAGCGATTGACGCGGCCGCGCAGGCGCTAATCGTCGCCTTCGTCCGCACCTACCGGTTTACGCTGGGGCCGCTGATGCCGATGAGCTGCCGCTTTGAACCGTCGTGCTCGAGGTACGCGCTGGAGGCCGTCCGCAAGCACGGGCCGTGGCGCGGGTCCGCGCTGGCGGCGCTGCGTATAATCCGCTGCAACCCCCTCAACGCCGGCGGCTACGACCCGGTGCCGTAGCTCGAGCCGAGGAAGAATATGAAACTTTCGGGCCAACAACGCATGATCCTGGCGCTCTTCGTTGCCGCGGCGGTGATGTTCGCTTACTCCACCTTCTTCGGCCCCAAGAAAGATAAAAAGGAAGCGCCCGAACAACCGGCCACGGCCGAGACCGTCGCGAAAGCACCGCCGGAAACGGTCGCCCCCGGGACCGTCACCCCCGAGACGACTGCGCCCGAGACGAGCGCGCCCGAGACGAGCGCCGGGACGGCCGTCGCCGAAACCGCCGCGACCCCGGCTACGACGGAGAAGCCCACCCCCGCGGCGCCCGCCAAGGTACCCGCACGCGTCAAGACCGGCGCCCGCGCCGTCGTAACGACGCCGTTGTACGTCGCGACCTTCGAGGACGGCGGCCTCGCCCGTCTGGAACTCGCCCAATATCCCCCCGACGAGGATCAACTCCTGTTCGCCCGCCTCGACGAGGCCGGGGCGCCGCCGTACGCGCCGCTGGTCGAAGCGAGCGAGAACGCGCGGTGGGAGGTCGACCGCACGACGCTGAACTTAAGCGCCGGCAAGACCGGCAAGCTCGTATTCAAACTGGTGGACGGCGAGCGGGTGGCCGCCCGCGCCGAGTACGTCTTCCGCGGCGACGACTACGAAGTGGCCGCTAACGTCGTCGCCGGCGAGGAGGACAAACCGGTAACGCTGTCGACGGGCTCGTTCGTCAAGGCCGAGGAAGACCCCAAAGAAGTGGGCGAAATATCGGTCGACGCGCTGGTCGATACCAAGAAAATCCACGACAAGCTCTCAGGCAAGGACGAGGTCAAAAACTACCGCGGCGACATCCCGTGGGCCGCCCTGCGCAGCAAGTACTTCATCATCGCCGCCGTCGCTCCCCAGGGCGGGGAGCTGACGGTGACGCGCGCCAAGAACGACACCATCGCCGGCACGTACGTCCTCAAGCACGGCGGCGACTACAAGATCTATTTCGGCCCCAAGGGGTACGACCGCCTGAAAGAATTCAAGGTCGGCCTGGAGCGAACGGTGGACCTCGGCTGGTCCATCATCGGCGTCATCGCCGCGCTGATGCTCCGCCTGATAATCCTCCTCAACGGCGTCGTCCACAACTACGGCGTGACCATAATCATATTCTCCTTTATTATCAAATTGCTAACTTATTGGCCCACCGCGATCCAGCTGAAATCCTCGCAGCGGATGCAGGAGATCCAGCCCGTCCTCAAGCAGCTCCGCGAGCAATACAAGGGCGACTCGCAGCGCATGAACACCGAGACGATGGCGCTGTACAAGAAGTACAAAATAAGCCCGTTCGGCGGCTGCCTCCCCCTCCTGCTCCAAATACCCATCTTCTGGGGGATGTTCAACGCCCTGCGCAACGCCATCGAGCTCAAGGGGGCGCCGTTCCTCTTCTGGATTAGCGACCTCTCTCAACCCGACGTCCTGTTCGATCTGCCGTTCACCATCCCGCTGGTCAACATCGGCACCGTCAACATTCTGCCCATAATAATGGGCATCGCCTGGGTCGTGCAGAACAAGTTCACCATGCCGGGCAAGGGCGGCGTCAAGTCCGAGCAGCAGAAACTCATGGCGTGGCTGCCGGTCGTCTTCACCCTGCTCTTCTACAATTGGCCGTCGGGGCTCGTGCTCTATTGGACCACCAACCAGCTGTTCACAATGGGTCAGATGCTTTTAATGCGGAAGTCAATGCGGCCGCTGGAGGCCAACTAATAAATGCGTACCGTCGAAGTGGAAGGGAATTCGCGCGTGGACGCGACGCGGCGGGCCCTCGAGCTCCTGGGCGCCGACGTGGACGACGTTAAGGTCGAGGTAATACGCGAAGAGCCGCGCGGCATACTGGGCTTTTTGGGTTTCAAGCGCGTCACGGTCCGCGTTACCCTCGTGGAGGAGAACGTCCTCGAGGATACCGCGGAAATTATTAACCGCATCGTGTCCTTCTTGCCGGTGCCGGTCGAAGCCCGCGTCGAGATGCACAAGCACGGCGTCCACATCGAGCTCGCGGGCCACGAACTGCGCCAGTTCCAGAAAGAAGAAGACGTCGCCGACGCGCTGGCCCACGTCCTCGAGCTCATCATAAACCGCCGGGCCAAGAATAAAATCGCCGTCAAGGCCACGTTCGCCGAGGACAAGCTCTCGCGCGAAGAGGAGCTGCGGCGGCTGGCGCGCGTTACCGCCGACCGGGTGGTCTTGCACCGTAAGGAGGAGGCGCTCGCCCCCATGACGCCCCGCGACCGGCGTACGGTCCACATGACGCTCGAGCGCGATGACCGCGTCGTGACCGAGAGCGCGGGCAACGGCAACAAGCGCCACGTCGTCGTCCACCCCGCCGCGACCAGGCGCAAACGGCCGCCCGAGGCCGCCGGCAAGCCCAAGGGCGAACGCCGCGCCCGACCCCCGAGTAAGCCGCGCGCCCAGAAGTCCGAAGCCGAAAAGGCCGGCAAGCCGCCCTCCAAGAGCCCGCGCCGCCGCCGCCGCCGCAAGCCCAAGAGCGGCGGCCCGGAAAAAAACCAGCCGCCCTCCTAACGGCCGGCGAGCTGATATTATTTAAAATCGTATCCCGCCGGCAACGGCGGGATATCTGTCTCCCTTGAAAGAAACGAGCCCATAAGTGTTTCGAGACGGCGACACCATAGCCGCCGTGGCGACGCCCCCCGGCCGGGGCGCGCTGGCCGTCATACGCGTCAGCGGCCCCGCCACCCGCGCGATAGCCGATAAGGTCTTCCGCGCCCGGGCGACCGCCGCCCCCCGCGTCGCCCGCGTCGGCGAACTCGTCCACGCCCCGAGCGGCGACGTCGTCGACCGCGCCGTCCTCGTCCTCTACGCCGCGCCCAACTCCTACACCGGCGAAGACATGGCCGAACTCACCACCCACGCCGGCCCGGCCGTACTGGAGGCCGCGCTGGAGGCGCTGTACGCCGCCGGCGCCCGCGCCGCCGAGCCGGGCGAGTTCACCTGGCGCGCCGTCGGCAACGACAAGCTCGAGCTGACCGCCGCGCAGGCGGTGGCGGACCTGGCCGACGCGCGCACCGCCGAGGCTCGAGCCGACGCCCTCCGCCGCCTGGCGGGCGAGCTATCCGATAAAATCAACGCCGTGCGCGAGCGCGTGCTCTCCGCCCGGGCGCTGGTCGAGGCCGCGCTGGAGTTCGAGCAGGACGTCTCGGGCGAAAAGGTCCTGACGACGGTCGCCGCGGCGGAGGCCGGCGCGCGGGAGCTTGTGGCCTCGAGCCGGGACCGCGCCGCGCTGGTGGCGGGGCTCACCGTCGCCATCGCAGGCCGCCGCAACGTCGGCAAGTCCACCCTCTTCAACCGCCTGCTGGGCGAGGAGCGCGCGATCGTGACGGCCAAGGCCGGCACGACCACCGACCGCATCGACGCGCCGTACATCGCCGGCGGCGTCCTCTTCCGCCTCTCCGACGGCGCGGGCCTGGACGCGAAGGGCGGCGGCGAAGTCGAGCAGGAGGGCATTCGGCGCGCCCGGGCGTACGTGGAGGAGGCGGCGTACGTGCTATGGCTGGACGACGGCTCAAGGCCGCCGCCGCGCAAGCAACCGATGGTCGCCGCGGACAAGCTCGTCCACGTCGTGAACAAATGCGACCTCCCGCTGGCGGCGGGGTGGCCGCAGGCGCTGGCGCGGAAGGGCCGCTTCACGATATCGGCCAGGACGGGCCGCGGCGTCGACAAGGTCGTGGCGGAGCTGGTCCGCCGCGCGACCGCGCGCGACGCCGGCGAGGAGGGGCCGGGGAAGCTGTCGCTCTCTGCTCGCGAACGCCGCTTGTTGGAGGAGGCCGCGGCCTCCCTCTGCCGCGCCGGGGAGCACCTCGCCTCGAGCGGCATCGAGGAGCTGGGCGCGGAGGAGCTGCGGCTGGCGTCGGAGGCGTTGGGCCGCATCGTCGGCGCCATCGACGTCGAGGAGATCTACGGCGAGATATTCAGTCGGTTCTGTATTGGGAAGTAAAAATAAGTTAAGATAAGACCCCGATTAACCGAGGGAGCACATACGAAACTGCGGCCGGAGCTTGCGGCTATGCCGGCTGGAATTAATTAGACGAGAGGAGCGTTATGGAGACGTTAGTTGCGACGACGGTAATTCTTTCCGGCCTGGTCTTCAGTATCTTGTTCGTGGTGGTTTTCATCCTCCCCTCGATCAAGAAGATTGGCCCTACGGAGGTCGGCCTGGTCACCAAGCGGTTCGGTAAAAAGCTGTCCCAGGACAACGCGGTCGGTTTCGGCGGCGAGGCCGGGTATCAGGCCGAACTGCTCATGCCCGGTTTCCGCTTCAAGCTGTGGATAGCATTTCGCGTCGAGAAATTTCCCTGGGTGCAGGTTCCCGCGGGCCAGGTCGGCGTCGTGTACGCGCAGATCGGCGCGCCGCTCCCCCTCGGCGCCAAGACGGCTGAGTATAAAAAAGAGTTTGGCGACTTCACCGACCTAGACACGTTCGTAACAAAAGGGGGCCGGAAGGGGATCCAGCGGCCCGTGCTCCGCTCGGGCGCCACGCTGCCCATTCACCCCATCGCGTTCCTGGTGATAACCAAGGACCGGGTATACGGCCGGCCGGTAGACGCCGACCTCGCAAAAGAGGCCGACCAGGGAGTGCTCCTGCCCGGGGCCTTCGGCCTCGACGCGGAACAGCTCGACGTCGTGAGGATCGAGCCCCACCCGAGCGCGGAGGGCGAGATGATCGACACGGTCGGCGTCGTGACGACGCTGGAGGGGGACCCGCTGGCCTCCGGCCATATCGCGAGCCGGCTCGGCGGCTTCGACGACATCCTGGAAATGGAGAAGGCCGGGGAGAGCGACGCCGGCCTCATCGACGCGCTGCTGGGCGACCGGAACGAGCTCCACGACAACTACCAGGACTTCCAAACCTTCCTCGAACGCGGCGGGAAGATGGGCCTCCAGCACGACGTGCTGCGGTACGGGGCGTACAACTTCAACCCGTTCCTAATCAGCGTCGAGATCATGCCCATGCTCGTCGTGGACCAGGGCGAGGTCGCCGTCATAAAAGCGTACGTCGGCCTTTCGACCGAGGACACTTCCGGCGAGGCATTTAAATTCGGTTCGCTCGTCCGGCCCGGGCGCCGGGGCCTGTGGCACGACTCGCTCCGCACCGGCAAATACGCCCTCAACCCCCGCATCTACCAGGCCGAGATCGTCCCCACGGCGATCCTCACGCTCAACTGGGCGGAGGTCGTGTCGACCGCCCACTCGTACGACAAACACCTCGAGCCGATCGTCGCCAAAAGTAACGAGGGCTTCGTCTTCACGCTCGACCTCCAGGTCCAGATCCACGTCCCGGACACCCAGGCGCCGCGGGTAATCTCGATGGTGGGCACGATGAAAAACCTGGTTACGGAGGTTCTGCAGGCCGCGGTCGGCAACCACTTCCGCGACAAGCTCCAATCCATGCCCGCGATCGTCTTCATCGAAACGCGCCAGCAGGTGCAGGAAGACGCGTTCGAACACATCAAGGCGCAGCTCAACCTGTACGAGGTCGAGACGTACGGCGTTTACATCCAGAACGTCGAGCTCCCCGCGGCCATGGTGCGGGTGCTGACCGAACGCGAAATAGCCAACCAGGAGGTCGCGACGTACGAAAAGCAGGAGGCGGCGCAGCGCCAGCGCGTCAAGACCGAGCAAGCCAAGGGGACGGCCGACATGCAGGCCGAGCTCGCCCGCGCCACCGTCGGGATCGACATCAAGACCAACGACGCGAAGGCCCGCAAGGCCGAGGGCGACGGCGAAGCCGAATACATCCGGCGGACCGGGACCGCGCAGGGGGCCGAGGTGGAGGCCGTCGGCCTCGCCAAGGCGCGCGGGTATCAGGCCCAGGTGGAAGCGCTCGGCCGGACGGAAACGGCCCTCGTCAACATCGCGAACGCGGTGTCGCAGGGCAAGGTCCCGTTCATGCCGGACACGCTCGTCGTCGGCGGCGAGGGTTCGATGGGCGGCCTGGCCGCGACGCTGATGGGTTATTTGAAGAACATCCCCGGCGCGGCCGAAGCGGCCAAAGCGGCCGGAGCGAAGAAGCCCAAGATAGCGCGTCCCGAGGCGACGCCGGCCCGCAAGCCGCCCGGGAGCAAGCAATAAGTCATCGTTGACGTATTGAGGCGTGGCGCGGCGGAGCTGCGCCTCGCCTCCGCCAAGTTG
>CBFCYS010000035.1:0-18916 GCA_965602215.1 uncultured bacterium | reverse complement strand
ATGAAATATATTCATTTTAATATTGACTTATGGAAGATATTGTGTTAACGTTATACTAGACCAAGGAGGTGACCGGTTTGCCGACTTTACCAGGGAATTGCCCGTTTTGCGGCGGCGCCATAGACGTTACGGCGTTCGCGTGTCGCGATTGCGACGCCGCGGTCGAGGGCCGCTTCGCGCCCAACAAACTCGCCGCGCTGGACGGCGCGCAGGCCGAGTTCGTCCTGGCGTTCGTACGCAACCGCGGCAACATCAAGGAGCTCGAGCGCGAGTTGGGGATATCGTACCCGACGGTGCGCGCCCGCCTGGACGACGTAATCCGCGCGCTGGGGTTCCGCGTTGCGGAGGACGCCGCCGCGGCGGAGGAGACGCGCGCCCGGCGCGCCGACATATTGGCGGCGGTTGAAAAGGGCGAGATGACCGCGGCCGAGGCCGCCGACGCACTTAAAAAACTTTAATCTTGAGTCGTAGGAGGAACCATGGCCGAAGATGAAAGGGTGGAGATTTTAAAGAGGCTTGAGAAAGGCGAGATCAACGCCGCCCGGGCCGAGGAGATGCTCGAGGCGCTGGACGACGGCGTCGACGTCGAGCGGCCGGAAGCCGAGGCCGAGGGCAAGGTGATTACGGATATAACGGAATGGTCGCCCGAAGGCCCGATAAACGAGCTGCAGATTAGCAGCTTCGTCGGCAACATCGTCGCCCGGGCGGGCGAGCAGACGCTGGTGGTAGCGACGGTCAAGGCGCGGGCGAAGAAGGCGGAGGAAGCCAAAAAGCTTTTCGAAAAGGTCGAGCTCACGTTCGACGAAAAAGACGGCAAAGGCCACGTCAAAGCCGACATGACGAAGAGCATCCTCGACCTCTTCCGCGGCGCCAAAGTGTGGGTGGACTTCGACGTAACCGTACCGGCGGACGTCGCGTTCGTCGCCTCGTACGGTACCGGCAAACTTAGCACCGAGGGCATCGCGCGCGTGGGCGCCAACGGCGGCAACGGCAAAATCGAGACCGACGCCGCGAACGTCGACGTCAATCTGGGCAACGGCAAGGTGCTCAGCCGCGGCGCCCGCGAGCTCGACGTCAACGGCGGCAACTTGAAGGTATTCGTCGACGACGCCGAGGGCCTCGATGAATTCCGGTTCAACGTCGGAAACGGCGCCGTGGACCTGACGTTGGAGCGCTTGCCGGAGAACGCCGACTACGCCATGAACTGCGGCAACGGTAGAGTGTCGTTCCGGCTCGGCCGCAAGCCCACGAATTGTTTAATTAAAATCGAGTCGCTGGCCGGCAAGCTGGATACGGACCTGCCCTTCGACAAGAAGGGGACGACGATGGTATACGCCGACGGCGAAGCGCGGGCCAACGTGAAGATAAACGCCGCGCATAGCAACGTTGAAATAAAGATTAAGGAGGATTAAAAATGGCCGGCGAGGAACGGATGAAAATTTTGAAGATGCTCGAGGAGGGTAAGATAAAAGCCGACGAGGCGGCGAGGCTCCTGGAGGCCGTGGGAGAAGGCGGCGCGGGAGCCGAGGCGCCCCCCGGCAAAGGCCGCGGCAAGGCGCTTCACGTCCGCGTCTTCAAGGGCGGAAGCGAGCGCCCCAACGTCAACGTCAACATCCCGCTCAGCCTCGCGAAGTGGGCGCTCAAGTTCGTACCCGCGGACGCCAGGGCGCGTATGGGCGATAAGGATATCGACATTGACGATATCGGCTCGCTGCTCGACGGAAGCGCCGGCGAGGTCATAACCGTGCACGACGAGGATAAGAACGAGCGCGTTGAGATATACATCAAGTAACGAAGGGTTTCGAAAAAAAACCCCGGCCTCGAGGCCGGGGTTTTTTATCACATTCTCCTATTTCGCTATTACCATTCGCTTCGCGGCCTCGGCGCCGCCGGCCTCGAGTTTGTAGACGTAGACGCCGGGGGCGAAGTCGAACGCGAGCTCGAGCACGTGTTTGCCTGCGCTGTAGTCGCCCCGGGTCCGGTATACCTCGCGGCCCGCAAGGTCGTAGACGCGGAAGGACGCGTTGCCGCCGCTCGCCAGCGAGAACGGGACGGCGGTCCGGCCGGCCGCCGCCGGGTTGGGGTAGTTCTGGCCCAGCGCGAACGTGGTCTTTAGCGCGCCCGCTTTGCGCTCCACCGGCCCGGTGACGCGGACGTGGCCGCTCGGACTTGAGGCTTCAAGCCAGTAGCGGTACGTCGTTCCCGGGACGACGCCCTCGTCGACGAAGGAGTACGGCGGCTCGCCGGTCAGCGGCGTGTCGGTAATTTTCGCTCGCCCGGGCAGGCCTTCCGTCTCGCGGTATAGGTTATAGGCCGCGGCGTGGGTTTCGAACGCGGGTTCCCAACCGAGGGCCATCGCCCCGGGTTCGGGAACCGCGACGAAGTTTCGCACGCTCAAGTCGCGGATGATGCGGTCCATCCCCATCATGCACAGGTACGACGTAACCCACGTATGGTCGCCATCCTCGCTGCCGGCCTGGGAGGGGGGAATGCCGCCGTCGTCGTCCGTATCCTGGGCCACGAGGTTGGCCGCGGTATCATCGAAGTTAGACCAATGGGCCTCGTCGCCCGTCGCGTGGTAGCAACAGTGGTGGCCGAACATGTACCACGCGTTCCAGGCGTTGTCCCACGACGCGGAGCTGGGTTCGACCAGCGTCTTGAGGTACGGGCCGTTTTTCGCCATCCAGGCTTTCTCGTCGTTTGGATATTCTTTGAAATAAGAGTTGTGAAGGCCCCATACCGTGGCGCCGCCCGACATAGCCCAGGAGTGGGACCCTATCCACCACCCCGGCGCTTCCTCGGCCAACGATTTGACCTTCGCCGCCAGCGCCAGCGCTCCGGCCTTCAGGTCCGCGTCGCCGACGTCCACGGCGTACTCGTAGAGGTTGCCGACGGCCCACGCCGTGCATAAATAATTGCTCAGGTACGACATGTTCTCGATATCGATCGGGTTCTCGACGACGAAACGCGCGCACTTAAGGCCGTAGTCTTTTTGGGAGTTGTCGCCGGTCGCCCGTCGGTACATCATCTCGGCGCGCATACCCCAGCCGCAATTGTATATCCGGTAATACTTGCCGGCCGCGCTTTCCCAACCTTCCTCTTCCCACGCCGGGTTTTTATTAATGTAAACCCAGGAACGCGCGACGGCGTCGTCGTACTTTTGGCTGTCGGTGAGCTCGAGCCAGCGCGACCACACCCAGACGGACTCCGAAGTGTTATCGGTTTGTATAATCTCGGGCAAGTCCTCACCCTCGCGGATGCCGCCGTAGTTCGGGTCCTTGGGGTCTTTGACCTGCCAGTACTCGATGAAGGCGCACGCCTTCCCGAAAACCGCCTCGGCGTCGTATTCTTCGGCGCGGGCGTCGTAGCCCAGCCGCGGCGGGAGCGGCGGCCCGAGCGGCCGGGCCAGCTCCTCCGGCGTCCAGAATTCGGTCGCGAACGCGCCTCCGGCCGTTGCGGCTATTATCACCAGTGTAATACCAATTTTTTTCATGATGGCATCCTCCGGACGCGGGGTTTCCGTTAATTTATTTTACCGGGACGAACGCGAAGCTATCGTCGTCCCACACGTACTCGTCGGCGAAGGTGGTTTCGCTTTCCGCGGCCTTAATCGTCCCGCCGACCGTCATGATAAGCCGGGGCGTGGCCTCGAGCGAAAGCGTCGCTTCGTATTCGTACGCGGGTTCAGCGGCCCGCGTCTCTTCGATTTTAACGCGCCCTACCTCGCGCATGCTCGAGCCGTCGTAGCGGTAGAGGAGCTGGTGCGCGACGCGGCCGCTTTCGGCGTCCAACGTCTCGCGGCAGGACAGCAGCGCCGGGCCGGCGTCGAAGACGTCGGAAACCTCGAGCAGCCACAGCGACGGTTGCCCTTGCGTCAGGAATTCACCCACGAACTCCTCGCCGGTCCGGAGGAAGTAGTAGAGCTCGTCCGGTTCGCCGTCCTTTTGCACGAGAACCGCGATATCGGCGCTGCCGTCGCCGTCGAGGCCGCCCGTTTCCAACGTCAGGAACCCGTAGTCGCCCCGCTCGTCGAGGTAGTCGAGGAAGTGGCGACGTTTGTTGCCTTCGCGTATCGCGGCGTAACCGATCACCGCGTCGGCGGCGCCGTCACTCCACCAATCGTCAAGGGCCGCGCAATTCACGTAGTACCCTATAGCCGCGGCGTGGTCGCCGGCGGCGACGGCGCAATCGCCCAACCTTAAATAATCATAACCCTCGAATACGCCGCCGGGGAATTCGGCCAGCGAGTCTTTGTACAATCCCGCCGCGGCCTTAAATTCGCCGACGTGGTAGAAGCAATCCGCTAAGTGGGTCAGCGCTTGGGCGCGTTTTTCGGCGTCGGCCGTAAGCTTCAGGTAGCGTTTTATATCCTTCTTGAATCGGTTCAGCTCTTTTTTGTTTAGGCCGTCGCTATCCCCGTAGTTCACGTCGCACAACGCTTCGCGCACCGCGTACGCGTACGCCTCCGGCCAGCGGGGATGGTTGCGGTTATTTTTCAAAAAGGCCGTCAGCTCGTCGAACGTGCCGATTTCGATTACCGCTTCCGCCGCGGCCGCGGCCTCGGGGTATCGGTCGATTAAATCGCGGTGCACGTCGCTGCCGCCGCGGTAGAATAGCCGCACCGCCTCGGGCGGGTCGTCTGCGAACCGGCTAAGGAATTCGCGGCGCCGTATTACCGCCGGCTCGAGCGAGGGGTCGAGCGCCGCGGCCTGCCCCAGGTATTCCACCGCGGCCGCGACGTCGCCCGCCTCGAGCAGCGCCGCGCCGGCGAGTACGAGCTTAGCGGCGGGGGAATCGTCCCGTTCCAAAAATTCGCGGAACCTCTCGACGTCTGCGGCGGCGAAGTCGCCGGCGTCGTCCCGGGCGTATAACGCCGCCTCGACGTACGTATACGGGCCTTCATCTCCCGGGCGTTCGCGCGTATACGCCCAGAGCTCGAGCGAGCCGTCGCCGTCCACGTCGTCGAAAGCGAATTCGGTCGTCCGCTCGACGTAGGCGCCGTACTCCCAGGCCGAGGAGTCGTCGCCGCCGTACCAGCGGGAGTAGTAGTCCTCGCGCGAGCCGGTTTCACCCTCGAAAGCCTTGAGGAGCTTCTCGCCGTCGACCCGGTACAATATGAAGTAGTCGTATTCGGTTCCCATGCCCGAGCCGTACGACGCCTCGGTGCAGCTGAAGGCGTAGTACGTCCGCGGGCCCGGTTGGACCTTCGCGACGGTACCCTCGTCGCCGCCGAAGTCGGGCATGTAGTTGACGGGCCCGTCGTAGTCGGCGACGCGCCAGGTGTCGCCGTCCCGGACGAAAAGCGCCAGATAGACCTCCGCATAGTAGCCGTACGCCACCCGGGCCGCGGCGAGGGCCTGGTCCGGCGTTTCGCCCTCGACGAACGCGCCGGTTGTTACCCCTTCCGGTTCGCCGTACCCTTCGCCGATTCGCCCGAGCAGTATCTTTTCCGCCGTAGCCGCGTCCGGAAACGCGGCTTGCGCCGTACCCGCCGCGACGAGAGCGAAGAACGCAATCCACGATAGGCGTTTCGTAACCGGTTTCACTTTAATCCTCGGGTATGCCGCCGGCGTCCATATCGGGAGGCGGGGGTTCCTCGACTTCGGGTGTTTTTTCTTCTTGTTCCAATTTACCGATAAAAGGACGCCACGTATACGGGTCGACGCCGAAGTACCCCAACGCGTCGGCGAGTGAAGTGGTGGCCGTGGCGCGCGCGGTGGCCGTCGCGCGGTAGGCTACGTAACCCTCGTCCTCGTACTGCTCGATCGTTATCTCCTCTTTTTCGGAAGCCTCTAATATCCGGCCGGCGTATATCGTGAGCTCGGGGAGGCCGACGGGTTTTTTAAGGCAGAACTTGAAACCCTCCAGGTTGTAGGTGGTTTGGATTTCGCGGGCGACGGCGCCGGGCAGCATCTTACGGGCCCGGTCGCGGATGCTGCCGCGGACGTCGTCGAACGCTCGGTCCTTCGTCGACTTGGGCATACTCACGTCGCGGAAGAAGGCCTGGTACGTCCGCTTTTCGTCCAAGGCCGCTTTAACCGCGGCCTTGGCGTCGGCCGCGGCGCCCCGGTCGTAATCGCGGATTAGGAAGACGAGGTTGACGGACCACCGCAAGTCGTATTTCAAAAGTTGCGGTTCCGCGGCGCCGGTGTTGGCGGTGGGGGAGTCGTAGCGGGAGATGGTCCTGGCGCCCGGGACGGCGCCCGGGCCGTACGCGGTCCCCAACGCGGCCGTCGCCTCGCGCGAGATAACCGCCAGCCGCGCCAGGTCTTCTTCCGTAGGCTGCGCGCCGGTAGCGTCGACCCGGCTCTTTTCGTCGCGGTAAATGGCCTGGAAGGCCAGGTAGGATTCTTTGTGCCCAACGGCGAAGTACTTGGTGTGGGCCGCCAGGGCGCGGGCTTCGACGGATACACCCGGCGGCGCCGCCCCCGCCAGTAGGGTCGCGACGTCGTTGGCGCGGCCGTACTCCCGTTGTTTGAGGAGGTATCTCGCCCGGGCCGCCAGCCACTCCGCGTCCTCCTGTACGAAGGCGCCGGCTTCCATATGGAGTTGGCGCCCCTCGACCGTCAGCGCGTGGGCCGCGGCCGTTAAGGCGGCGAGGAATATAACGCCGGCGACGGTGCTCACTCGTATCACGACGAGATGATATTAGCACATGCCTCGCCGGCCGTCAATAAACGGCGTTGCGCTTGACAGCTTACCGGCGCGTTGTTATTATGCGGCGAGATGGGGGATGAGAAGCAGCGGTATAAAGTCGTCGTCTTCGTGCCGTGGGAGGCGCTCGACGTCTTGCGGGCGGCGATGGCTCGAGCGGGCGCCGGCGTCATCGGCGATTACGACTGGTGCTCGTTCGCGACCAGGGGCCGGGGGACTTTCCGCGGCGGCGAGGGCGCGTCGCCTACGGTGGGCCGCGCCGGCCGCCTCGAGGAAGTGCCGGAGTGGCGCCTGGAGATGGTCGCGAGCGGAGACGTCGTCGAGGCCGTCGTCGCGGCGATGAAGGCGGCTCACCCCTACGAAGAGGTGGCGTACGACGTATACCGCCTCGAAGATTTCTAAAAGGGCGATGCACAAAGTAGAATTCGAGCCGGCGTTTTTTCACCGATTCCTCAACTGCGGTCCCGCGGTCCTCGGCGTGGCACAGCACGGCGGCCCGCCCAACATCATCACGTTGGCCTGGGTAGCGCCGGTGAGCCACGACCCGCCGCTGATGATGATGTCGGTGTCGCCGCGGCGCTACAGCCACGACCTGATAAGGGACAGCCGCGAAGTAACCGTCAACGTCCCGCCGTGGTCGCTTTTAGAGGAGGTCGCGTTCTGCGGCCGGGTCTCGGGCCGCGACGTGGACAAGTTCGCGGAGACGGCGCTGACGCCCGTGTCCTCGGAGCGGGTTAAGCCGCCGGGCATCGAACAGTGTTTGGCTACGTTGGAATGCGTGCTGGAGAATAGTATCGGGGCCGGCGACCACACGGCGTTTATAATGCGCGTCGTTCGCGTCGTCGCGGATGAGGAAGCGGCGATGAACCGCTTCGGCCCGGGGCCCGGCAAGCCGACGACGGTGCACCACCTCACCGGCAATTTCTACGCGCCCCTCGGCGGGCCGGCGCGCGAGGCAGGTAAGTCCGGATGATGAGCGCTCGAGCCCAGGAAGCTATTATAACGCTCACCAGCGACTTCGGCGTAGCGGACGGGTACGTGGCCGGTATGAGGGGCGTACTGCTTAACCTTTGCCCCGGCGCCCGGTTGGTCGATATCAGCCACGACGTTCCGCGGCACGAGATCTTGCCGACGGCGCTGATAATCGAGGCTACGGTCCCGTACTTCCCCGCGGGTTCGATTCACCTCGTCGTCGTCGACCCGGGCGTGGGCTCCAGGCGGCGGGCGCTCGCGCTGGCCGCGGCGGGGCACTACTTCGTCGGCCCCGACAACGGCGTCTTCACGCCCTTCCTACAAGAGGACGTATTGGCCGGCGCGGTCGCTATAGAGGAGGAGCGTTTTCGCCTGAGGCCGTTCTCGAGCACCTTCCACGGCCGCGACCTCTTCGCGCCGGCGGCGGCGCATATCGCCCGCGGTTCCGACTATCGCTCGCTGGGGCCGTCCGTCGATGACCCGGTGAAGTTCCCGTGGCCTCGCGCCTCGTTGGAGGGCGGCGAGCTCGCCGGCGTCGTCCTGTACGTCGACCACTTCGGCAACTGCATAACGTCCGTAAAAGACGAGGACCTCCCGGCGTGGGAGGCCTATTACGTGCGGTGTTGCAAAGTGGATTTCGGCCCGTTAAAGCGGCACTACGCCGAGGTCGTCTCCGGCGCGCCGCTCGCGCTTATAAACTCCATGGGGCGCCTCGAGCTGGCCATCGCTCAGGGCAACGCCGCCGTCGCGTTGGGCATAAAGGCCGGCGACGACGTGCGGGTGGCGGCGACGAAGTGGACCGACTAGCGTTCACTTACGGCCCGATAATTTGGCCCACAAAGATTTCTTTTCTTGTTTAAGAGGAAGGTCGACGTCGTCGGCGTGAAGGCGGCGGTAGGGTCTGACGTGGCCCTGGCCGGAGCGCGCGGCCTCGACGTCCAGTTTGCCGTTCGGCCCGGGCGTTGCGGCCGCGGCCATAATCCAGATATGGTACGACTTGCCCGGTTCGACCTCGACGTTGTCGGCCAGCATATCGTGATAGATTATACGCTCCGTCCCGTCGGCCGCGACTTCGGCGACGAGGTGGCTCTTATAAGTGCGGCTGAAATATTGGTGGCGGTCGAACCATAGGAGGGTGCGGCCGTCGGATTCGGGTTGCCACCCCTCGACGCGGACGACGACGTCGGGTTCGCGCGTAGTAAGGTGGCCTACGCATTCGAAGTGGGGGTCCGTTTTGAAGTCGTACAATTTCTTACCTCCGCTCAAACGGCTGGAGTAGGCGGTTATGCGGCTCGCGTTCGTACAATTTTCGCCCTCTTTCGGCGAGGTTTCGGAAAATTTAACGCAAGCGTTGACGCTGGCGGACGGCGTCGAGGCCGAGCTGTACGTATTCCCGGAGCTCTTCTCGAGCGGTTATCAATTCAAGGACCGCGACGAGCTGAGGGAATTGGCCGAGCCGGTCACCGGCGGCCCCACGGTGGAGCGCCTGGCGGATTGGTGCCGGGGGCGCGGCGCGTTCGCCTGCGCCGGCCTCCCGGAAGCCGACGGCGACACCCTGTACAACAGCGCGGTCCTCATAGGCCCCGACGGCCTGCGCGGCGTCTACCGGAAGGTCCACCTCTTCTGGCGCGAGAAGGACATCTTCGACGCTGCCCGCGAGGACGGGTTCGAAGTGTACGACATCGGCTTCGCCCGGGTGGGGATGATGGTATGCTTCGATTGGATATTCCCCGAGGTCGCCCGCATCCTCGCGCTGCGCGGCGCGCAGGTAATCCTGCATCCCGCCAATCTGGTTTTACCGAACTGCCCCGCGGCGATGGTCACGCGCTGCCTCGAAAATCGCGTCTTCGCCGTTACCGCGAACCGCGTGGGAGAAGAGAGCCGGTGGGGCGATACGATGAGGTTCATAGGGCAGAGCCAAATCGTGAACCCGCGCGGCGAAGTGCTGCTTCGCCTCGACGACGAAGAGGCCGCGGTCTCCATCGACGTCAACCAGGCCGAGGCCGACGATAAATTCGTAACCCCCCAAAACGACGTTATGGCCGACCGCCGCGTCGAATTGTACAGCGAGCTGCTCAGGCCGAAATAGCCGCCGCCCGACTCCCGTCCGGCCCGCGTCTCGCGGGCCTTATTTTTTGCCCCGGGCCGCCATCGCGGCGAGCTCGTCGCACGTGAGTACGTACGCGAAGCCGTACGCCAGGTTCAGCAGCGAGCTCCGGTGAAACTCGAGCGACGGCGCCGCGGTGCCGTCGGCGGCGAAGAAGACGCGGAAGTCGCGCATGAACGCGTCCCGCGCCGTGCTCTCGCAGCACAGGTTGGTCATAACGCCCGTTATCGCGAGGTCCTTTACGCCCGCCTCCCGCAGCCGCTGCTCGAGGTCGGTGGCGATGAACGCGTTGTACCTGATTTTGGGAATCACGACGTCGCCCGGCTGGGGCGCGAGGCCGTCGTAGATAGCCGCCTCCCACGTCCCCTCCTTGGGCGACGAGTCCTCCCACCACAAGGCCATCATGCCGGCGTTGCCGCCCGCGGGGTCCTCGGCGTGGCGGGTGTAGAAGACGGGGCGGCCGGCGGCGCGGAAGGCATCGGCCACCGCGGCGACGGCGTCCACGATTGCCGCGCCCGCCGGCAGGTAAACCGGGCCGTCCGGGTGGAGGAAGGCGTTCTGCATGTCGACGACGAGGAGGGCCGCCGCCGGCACGTCCAGCTTCATTTTGTGAACGTTGTACGGCGCGAGCTCCTTCAGCAGCCGTGGCGCTTCGGCGACGGGGTCGTACGCCAGTTTTTCTGCCATTAATCCGCGCCTTCCATATCGGGAATAAGCTCGCCGGCTTCGAGGTGGCCGCCGACGGCCTCTTTAGGTTCCGGCGGCGCCGCCGCCAGCGCTTCCTCGTAGCCGCGCTCGACCTCCTGCAGCGCTTTCTCCTCTTCCTCGGGTGGGCGGTACGTGAAGGTCGTCTCCATCCACTGCATCGGGTCCACCACCCACTTGAAGACCCGCATCTCCCAGTGGAGGTGGGGGCCGGTCGCTAGGCCGGTCGAGCCCATATAGCCGATTACCTGGCCCTTCTCGACAGGTTGGCCCGGCTCGACGGCGACGGCTGAGAGGTGGTTGTAGATGGAGAAGACGCCGCGGCCGTGGTCGACAATAACGGTCTTGCCGCGTACGATGAGGTCTTCGGCCAACATGACCTCGCCGCGGTTGGCGGCGCGTACGGGGGACCCTTCCTTGTTGGCGATGTCGACGCCCAGGTGGCGCTCCTCGCCGCCGGTGCTGAAGGTGCGGTAGGTGCCGAAGGGCGACGTTATGCGGCCTTCCGCCGGCCTGGCGAAGGTGCCGGCCCATAGCTGCTCGTCGCGGCGGCGCGTGATGATGCCCTGGACCTTGCGGTACTCGAGCATCTTCTTCTCCTCGAGCGCCGGGTCGAAGATCTTCTTCTTGTCCGGCGAGGCGATTACGATCTTTTCCTTGATGTAGCCGCCGTCGGCTACCTTTACCGTACCCTTAAGCTCCACGGCTTCGTCGTACGCGTCGTAGCCGGCGACAGCCACCGGGTAATCGCCGGGCGGGCACGACGCGCGAACGCCGACGATGCTCGTAAAGCCGTCGGCCGTTTTAAAGAACGGGAATTTTTGGTCCCAGAGCGTACCTTCTAAATCGTAAAGCTTTTTGTTCGCGTTGAGCTTCACGATAAGGACTCGGCCCTGGTCGACGCGGTTCGGTTCGAACGCGAGCTCGACGACGGTGGGGTGGTTTTCTACGTAAAAGGTGACCTGGGCGTCGGCGCGGTTGCCGCGGGCGTCCGCGGCGGCGACCGCTATCTCGTGGCGGCCGTCGCTTAGCAGCGCGGTGTCGAGTTTGAACCGGAACTTGACGGTTCGCCTGTCGCCCAGCTCGAGCGCGGGGGTGCAATCGGCGCCGTCGAGGACCAGCGAGAACTCGCTTAACTTCGACTCGTCCGCGACGCTGCCGGTGACTTCGACTACGCCCTGGTACTTCGCGCCCTCGGCCGGGGCGTCGAGCGCGACGCGGGGCGCCGCCTCGTCTTTGCTGAAGATGCCGCCCCAGGCCGCGAGGCCGAAGAAAACAACGGTCGCGGCCGCAAGGGCTACGACGACTACCACCGCGAGCCGGCCGCCGCCGAAGCGGCGCCGGGGGATTACGATCTCGCTAATAGGCGAAGGTACGGGTACTTTTTTCAGCGTCATATTCGGCTCCGGGAGCGATGCGGACTTGGGCAGCGGCCGGCGTTACGTCCCGCGACGTTAGCGTAAGGCCGCGGCCTTATCCGGTTGGCCGTTCAGCTCGTACGCGGTGGCCAGGTTGCGGCGGACGATGCCTTTCGCCGCGGCTTCGTCGGTCGTTCCTTTCGGTTTCAGCGTCAGCGCTTTCTCTAGCACCTCGACGGCGCGGCGGGGGCGCTGGGCGCGAATGCACGCCAGGCCCAGGTTGTTGTGGACCCAGAAGTCGTCCGGCATAAGGACGACGGCGCGCTCGTACGCCGTCGCGGCCTCGGCGTGACGGCCCAGCTCCTGGAGTGCAAGGCCGAGGTCGAACCAGTACGGGCCGGCTTGCGGCGAGCGCTCCGTCGCCGCTTTATAGTAGAACAACGCCTCGCCGTACTCTTCGGCCGCGGCCAGCTCTTTCGCCCGTTTGAAGTAGTCGCTTGCCTTCCATCCGGGGACGTCGGCCACGGCGGTCACGTTGATGGTGGTGAGCGGCGCGTCCGCCGCCGCTTCGGCCGTGCCCGCCGGCGACGGCGAACCCTCGGCGCCCGCGTCCAGGTACGCGCCGAAGGCCCAGCCGCGCTTCTTGTCGACCGTTTCGACGTCGTACCAGTACGCGGCCGTGCCGTCGATGGTCTCGGCGGCGTCGCTCTTGCCGTGGACGATGACCTTCTCTCCCTGGCTCAAGCGGCCTACGACGGCGCCTCCCAGGCCGGCCTTGTCGCGCAAGTTCAGCGGCCCGGCGGTCACGCGGGCCGTTTTGGGCGTGGGGGCGGCCTTTTCGCCGGCTTTATCTCCCGTCGGAACCGGCGCCGCCGGCTCGCCCGCTTTCCCCTTTTTGCCGCAACCCGCGACGGCCGCGACTACCAGCAGTACGGTCAGTATAACGATATACTTTTTCATGGAATTACCCCGCGCGTTTGGGTTGCGTCCTCCGCAACGTTTTATTATAAATCTACGTACCTGCTCGTTCGCACGTAATCCTCTTTCAACAGCGGCGACGAAATGACGAAGTCGGCGGTGGAGCGGTTGCAGGCGGTCGGTACGTTATAGAGCACCGAGATACGCAGGAGCGCCTTCACGTCCACGTCGTGGGGGTGGGGGGTCATAGGGTCCCAGAAGAAGACGAGAACGTCGAGCGCGTTTTCGGTGATGGCGGCGCCGAGCTGCATGTCGCCGCCCAGCGGGCCCGAATGGAAGCGTTGGACGTCCAGGCCCGTTTCCTCGGCGATGACCTTGCCGGTGGTCCCGGTGGCGTAGAGCTCGTGTTCGCGAAGCGTCCCGACGTTGAACTTCACCCACTCCAGCAGGTCCTGCTTGCGGCCGTCGTGCGCGACGAGCGCGATTTTCTTTTTCAATTAGGCCTCCGCGTTAATTATTAATTGCCCATCGGGTCCCGGAGCGTACCGCGGGCGCGCACGTTGCGCCACGCAGCCTGGAGCGCGAGCCCGGCGTTCAACAGGCGGTATTTTACGGGTTTAAACGGTAAATCGTACGGCGGCGCGAACGCCACCGTTTCGCCGCCGAAACCTTTCTTGAAGGTGTAGACGCCGTGCAGCGGGTTGCTCGGCGACGGGTCGCGGGGGATACCCCAGAAGTCGAAGATTTCGAACCCGGCGCCCTTGGCCCAGCGGATCGCCTCCCACACGACCTTGTTCGCGGCCTTGAGTTCGCGGCGCGTCACCGACGACGCGGCGTGGGCGTAGTACGCGTACTTGCCGAAGCCGAGGGCAAACGCCGCGTCCAGCGGTTCGCCTTCATGTTCGGCGATCAGTACGGCGCTCGTCGGATCGAATAGCCGGAAAACCTTCTCGTAATAGGCCAGGTTGTGGACGAGGAAATGTTTGCGTTCGATCGTGGCCTCGAGGAGGCCGTAGAAAACGTGAAGGTCCTCCAGCTTATTGCCGACCCGCACGACGACGCCCTTGCGGCCGGCGAGGTTAACGTTGTACCGCGTTCGCCGGTCCATACCGGCCAGGAGGTCGTCCTCGTCGCGGGATAAATCCAGGTAGAGCGTGTGCCGCGGTTGGACGCCGCGGCTGCGCCGCACGTACCCCAGCGCCTGGAGTACGCTCAGGTCGGCGTCGAGCGGCGCCATCGGTTCTATCTTGAGGACGACGGCGCCCGGTTCTCGGGCCTGGTCGCGCAACGCCGCCGTCAACTCGCGCAGCAGCTCGGCGTCGCCGTAGTCGGCGAGGAAGCCGCGCGGCGCGTACCACAGCTCGCCGCCGCCGACCGGGATAGGCCGGCTCAGTATTTGCGCGCCGGCCCGCGGCCGCCCGTCCTCCGATAAAATATAGCGACGCGGCCGCCAGCCGAAAGCGCCCTTCAGCTCGCCCCAGGCGAAGCTGTGCGTTATCGAGTACTCCGCCCGGGCTAGGACGAACTCGTCCCACCGGCCCGCGTCGTCTATTTCCTCCAGGCGCCCAGCCACGCGGCCGATTATACCAAACGGCGGCCGTCGTTTTCAATCGTAAACGCGAAAACTCCCATAGTAGGTCGTTACAAGCCGAGAGCTCTATTTAAATATATTTGAATCATTTTTTCAGCGGCGTTTCTAAACTTATTCGATATGATAAATAATAATAGTGCAGTATATTATTCTTGACTATTTCGGCGGTGGTGTTAAAATTGGACGCTAAAGGGAGGTGGCAAGATGTACAAAAAGGTATTGCTCGTCTGCGCCGTTGCGGCCGCCGCGGCCTACGGCCAGGAGTTCGAGTTGAAATGGGATACCGGTACGTACGGCTACCAGTTATGCTACGATAAAGGCCCCGATACCTGGTACGCGAACGATTTCGATACCTCGGGCTACGATTGACCCCTCGAATTCTTCGTAAAGTCTTTACGAATATATTGCAACCCCGACCAGCCCAACGGCAAATTCGACGGCTTCCGCATCGCTATTTTCGACTTCAGCGCCGGCGTACCGGGCGAAATCGTGTGGCCCGGAAGCGGGATACCGCAATTCGTTATCCCGGAGGGCGGTCCGGAAGGCGGCGGTTATTACAATTGGCACGAATTCCCGGTCGGGTGGCCGCCGAGCGATATGCGCCGTTTCGCGGTGGGGCAGGAGCAGTTCTTTGATTGGCCCGAGTGCGACCCGTTTTGTTTTGACGACGGTGGAGCAGCAGGGGTCGAGACGCACACGTGGTTCGGTTACGACGGCGTGTGGTCGAAGGCCGAAGAGCCGAACAACCTCATGCTACGGGTCGTGGCCGGATACTACGGCGCGGTGGCGCCGACGAGCCTTGGAAGGATAAAGGCGCTGTACCAATAAATCGCGCCAACCGGGACACGGCGCCGTGGCGGCGGTCCGCGGGGCCGGTCCGGTTTGATGAATATTTTTTAAAATCGGAACCCGGCGTTCAACGTTAGGGTTGGGTTATCGGCGGAGTGTAAGTAGCGCTGTTTAGAAAGGGGAAGGCGCCGTGGGCAAAATAATTATCGCAGTGATGGTTGCCGTAGCCGGCGTGGCCGGTGCGGCGACGTACTACGTCGACGAAGTGAACGGCCTCGACGACCCGGCGCGGAGCGGCGGCCCGCTCGAGCCGTGGCGCACGATTACCTACGCCCTCTCTCGCGTGAGCGGCGAGAACACGTTCATGTGCCGCGGGACCTTCGAGGAAGACGTCTGGGTAGCGTACGGAAACCGCAGGTGCGTTTTTACGGCGAACCCGGAAGCCACGTTGATAGGGTGCATCGAGTGCGATTACGAAACGGGCGCCGATTTAAACAGCTTCGACGTATATGGATACGCCGCGGGTGGCTCGAAGTCGGGAATATCGGCTACGGACTGTTACTTTAATAACCCGGCCGGCAGGGCGTTGGGGATACATAGGTTCCACGGCGGCGCGCGGGCGGAGCGGTGTCTTATCGAAAATTGCGCGTCGGTTTGCGGGGCGGGCGGCTGGGAGTTCGGGAGTTTGACTTTTCGGGACTGCGAGATCCGGGATTGCGGAAGCGGGATAATCTTTGCCGGAGGGGCTACGACGAACTTGACTCGCTGCAGATTTTCCAACGTGGCAGGAACGGCGTTCGATGGTAATTTTTACGAGGAGGGGGCCACGTTTACTAGTTGCGAGTTCTACGATTGCGGGGCCGGGATCGTTTTGGACGGAACCATTTTGTACGGTTATTGGGGACGGATTGAAGATTGCGTATTCCGCGGCAACGGCCTAGGCCTCTCGGCCGTAAAAGAAACCGATTGGGGCAGCGTGCAAATAACGGGCAGTCGTTTTACCGAGAATAGCGGGAACGGGATGATGTTGGAGGGAATTACGATTAAGTTGCGTAGCAACGTCGTAACGGATAACGTCGGCCACGGCGTGTACATTACGGGGGGAAACCCGGATTTGGGGACGCCCGGCGACCCCGGCGGCAACACCTTCGCCGGCAACGGCTCCGGTTACGACGTTTACAACGCCTCGAGCGAGGATATCCCGGCCTACGGCAACGCCTGGGACCCGCGGTCCGAAGCGGAGATGGCGGGCAAGACCTGGCAGGAGGTCAACGTCACGCGCATATACGACCGCTGGGACGACCCGAGCGTAGGCTACGTGATGTGGAGCAAGCCGATGTCGGGCGTCGCGCCCGCGTCGCTCGGGCGAATCAAGGCGTCGTTCCGGGGAGAAACTTCGGCGGGGCAGACTGGGCCCGGTTCGGCGGCGGAGGAGCGTTAAAGTAAACACTATCCCGTTTGGTTTCGCGTGATACTCGGGCGAAGACGCGTCCGAAGGCGGTGAGCGCCGTGTGGAGAATAATAATATTATTCGCTATATTAGTCGCCGTAGCCGGCGCGGCCGGTGCGGCGACGTACTACGTCGACGACGTGAACGGCCTCGACGACCCGGCGCGGAACGGCGGCCCGGGCGACCCCTGGTGTACGATCACCTACGCCCTCTCGCGCGTGAGCGGCGAGAACACGTTCATGTGCCGGGGCGTGTTCGAGGAAGAGGTCTGGGTGGGATACGAGGACCGGCGTAGCGTTTTTACCGCGAACCCGGAAGCCTCGCTGATAGGTTGTATCGAGTGCGAGTACGAAACGAATGTCGATTTGAACGGTTTCTACGTATACGGTTACGCCGCGGGCGGCTCGATATCGGGAATCGAGGCGCGCAACTGCTACTTCAACTACCCTTCGGGTACGGCGTTTAGGCCGGCCCGGTACAACGGTGCCGGTTCCGCGTACGACTGCGTTTTCGAGGATTGCAAGAAGGTGATGGCCGTCGGCGGGTTCGAGTTCGGGCGGGCGCGCTTCAGCGGGTGCACCGTTAAGGATTGCGGGGACGGCATATGGTACGCGGGCGAGGCCACCGTATCGGCGTACTCCTGCCGCTTCGAGAACGTCACGGGCACCGCTTTCGGCGCCTCCATCTGGGGCGAATTCGCGACGGTGAGCGACTGCGTCCTAAGCAACTGCGGTACGGGCGTATCCATGGCCGGGACGTGGCATGGGGGCTCCGGTACGATTAAGGACTCGACGTTCAAATACAATAACATAGCTATTACGGCGACGCACAGCGTCGAGGACTGGGGCGGTATAACGATTACGAATAACGTCGTTACGGAGAACGGCGGTCCCGGCGTCGCGCTGGGCGGCGTTCGTATTAAACTGCGCGGCAACGTGATCAAGGATAACGATGGCCACGGCGTTTACATCACCGAAGGGGCGCCGGACCTTGGGACGCCAAGCGACCCCGGCGGTAACACCTTCGCCGGCAACGGCTCCGGTTACGACGTTTACAACGCCTCACCGGAGGATATCCCGGCCTACGGCAACTCCTGGGACCCGCAGTCCGAAGCGGAGATGGCGGGCAAGACCTGGCAGGAGGTCAACGTTACCCGCATTTTCGACCACTGGGACGACCCGAGCGTGGGTTACGTGAAGTGGAGCGACCTCTCGGCCGTAAGGCCGGCGTCGCTGGGGACTATCAAGGCGTCGTTTAAGGATGAGCCGCCGTCGGGGCAGACTGGGCCCGGTTCGGCGGCGGAGGAGCGTTAAAGTAAAGACTATCCCGTTTGGTTTCGCGTGATACTCGGGCGAAGACGCGTCCGAAGGCGGTGAGCGCCGTGTGGAGAATAATAATATTATTCGCTATATTAGTCGCCGTAGCCGGCGCGGCCGGTGCGGCGACGTACTACGTCGACGACGTGAACGGCCTCGACGACCCGGCGCGGAACGGCGGCCCGGGCGACCCCTGGCGTACGATAACCTACGCCCTCTCCCGCACGAGCGGCGAAAATACGTTCATGTGCCGGGGGACGTTTGAGGAGGAGGTTACCGTAGGAGAAGACGACGCCGGTAGCGAGTTCGCCGGGAACCCGGAGGCGACGTTAGTCGGGGGCGTCTTCTGCGAAAATTATTACGACGGCGACGTAGGGGCATTCCGCATATACGGTTCTGCGCGGGGCGGGGCGCAAGCGGAGCTGTTCTTGAGTAATTGTTATTTTAACTACCCGGGCGGTACGGCTTTGGCAGCGGGCCCTTATAGCGGGCGCTTGCGGACGTATTATTGCGTCATAGACGATTGCCGTTATGCGGTTCGTCAGACTTTCGAGTTTGGAAGTTTGTATTTTTCGGGTTGTGATATTTTAAATTGCGAAAGCGGCATATCTGCTTCCGGCGAGTTTTTTGCTACCGTAACCGGATGCAGGTTCTCCAACGTAAAAGGCTACGGGGTTTATTTAAACATATTCTACGACCGGGGTGAGGTATGCAGTTGCGAATTCTACGGCTGTGGAACCGGCGTAGGATTGCGGGGACCCAGGGGTCCTTACTACGGCTGCCACCTTTCCGTATACGATTCCGTTTTCAGCGATAACGATTTGGGCATATCCGCCGGGTGTACTCCTAAACCGGATCGGTACATCGTCGTATATAATAACGACGTGATCGACAACCGCGGCAACGGCGTCGAGGCTTGGGGCGAGGCTAAATTAAGGGGTAATACCGTCAAGGTTAACGCCGGCCACGGCGTCTACATTCCCGAAGATAAACCCGACCTCGGGACGCCAAGCGACCCCGGCGGTAACACCTTCGCCGGCAACGGCTCCGGTTACG
>CBFCYS010000034.1:0-19286 GCA_965602215.1 uncultured bacterium | reverse complement strand
ACCGCCGACAGCGCCGCCTTGTCGCCTCGCCGACCGAGCATCGCGACGACGGCGTCGCCCTTCGCCAACCTCATGCCGCGCACGCCGGCCGCGGCGCGGCCCTGCGCCCGCACCTCCTTCGACGGAAAGCGGATCGCCTTGCCCCTGGCCGAGGCCAGCACGACGTCGCCCCGCGGCCTCTCGAGCTGGGCGCCGACGAGGTGGTCGCCCTCCGCCAGCCTGAGCGCGATGATGCCGCCGCGCTTGGGCCGGGAGTAGGCCTCTAGGGGCGTCTTCTTAATCTGGCCGCCGCTGGTCGCGAACAACAGGTTGCCGCCGGCGTCCAGGTCCGTCACCGCCACGACGGCGCTTATCTGCTCCCTGGGCGCGACCTCCAGCAGGTTGCGGACGCCGCGGCCCCGGCCCGAGCGCCCGATCTCCGGGACGTTGTAGACCTTGAGCCAATAGCATTTACCCCGGTCGGTGAAGAACAGCAGATAGGCGTGGGTGGAGGCGATGAAGAGGTGTTCGACGACGTCCTCGCCCTTGCCGGCGGCGTGGCCCAAAACGCCCCGCGTGCCGCGGTGCTGGCGCTTGTACACGGCGAGCGGCGTCCGTTTGATGTAGCCGTCGTGCGTGAGCGTTACCGCCATGTCCTCCGCCGCGATGAGGTCTTCGAGCGAGAAGTCCTCGCCCTCCGCCGCGACTATTTCGGTCCGCCGCGGGTCGCCGTATTTCTCGGCCAGCTCCTTGAGCTCGTTCTTGACGACGCCGTAGACTTTCTTCTCGTCCGCCAGTATGGCCTTCAGCTCGGCGATGAGCTTCTTAACCGCCGCCAGCTCGTCCAGCACCTTCTGGCGCTCCAACGCCGTCAGGCGCGCGAGTCGCATGTCGAGTATGGCCTGCGCCTGGACTTCCGAAAATTTGAACTTGGCCATCAGGGCGGCGCGGGCTTTGTCCACATCCTTGGATTTGCGGATGAGCGCTATGACCTCGTCGAGGTGGTCCAGCGCCTTCTTGAAGCCGGCGAGGATGTGGGCGCGCTTCTGCGCCGTCTCGAGGTCGAACGCCGTGCGCCGCATCACGACTTCGCGCCGGTGCTCGATGTAGCAGGTCAGCATATCCTTCAGGTTCAAGGTGCGCGGCTGGCCGTCGACCAGCGCGATGGCGATGACGCCGTACGTTATCTGGCACTGCGTATGCTTGTAGAGTTGGTTGAGTATGACGTGGGCGTTGGCGCCCCGCCGGAGCTCGAGGACGACGCGCATGCCGTCGCGGTCCGACTCGTCGCGGAGGTCGCTGAGGCCGTCGATCTTCTTGCTCTTGACGAGGGTCGCTATCTGCTCCAACAACCGGGACTTATTTACCTGGTAAGGTATTTCGTGGATTATGATGCGTTCGCGGTCGCCCCGCATCTCCTCTATCGTCGCCTGGGCGCGCACGACGATGCGCCCTCGCCCCGTGCGATATGCGTCGTCGATGCCGGCGCGCCCCACTATAACGCCGCCGGTGGGGAAGTCCGGCCCGGGCAACATCGCGGCGACCTTTTCCGGCGTCAGCTTGGGTTTGTCTATCAAGGCCGTTATGACGCGGGCGACCTCGGCCAGGTTGTGGGGCGGGGTCTTCGTCGCCATACCGACCGCGATGCCGTCCGCGCCGTTGACGATGAGGTTGGGCAGGAGCGCCGGCAAGACCAAGGGCTCCTTCAGCGTCCCGTCGAAGTTGGGGGCGAAGTCGACGGTGTCCTTGTCGATGTCGGCCAGCATGGCCTCGGCCAGCGGCGTAAGACGCGCCTCGGTGTACCGCATGGCCGCGGCGGCGTCGCCGTCCACCGAGCCGTAGTTCCCCTGGCCGTCCACCAGCCGGTACCGCATGGCGAAATCCTGCGCCAGCCGGACCAGCGTGTCGTAGACGGCGGTATCGCCGTGGGGGTGGTACTTGCCGAGCACGTCGCCGACGATGCGCGCCGACTTGCGGAACGGCTTGCCCGCGCCCGCGCCCAGCTCGCGTATGCCGTAGATAAGGCGGCGGTGGACGGGCTTCAGGCCGTCGCGGACGTCGGGCAGCGCCCGGCCCACGATCACCGACATGGAGTAGTCGAGGTACGACGACCGCATCTCGTCGGCGATCGCGACCTTCCTGGTCTTCTCGAATATAAGAGGGGTGGTCATTATTTTGCGATAACCTCGGCTATCCTGGAAGTCTAACGACGCTTAGCCAGCGCCGACAAATAAAACGTGCCGCCGGCGTAGAGATGTAACTCGGTCGCGGGGGGATAAACTTCGCCCATATAATGAGGCCCGAATCCCCGCGCTGTGCCATCGCGAACCGCCGCGGCGACGACGTCCGCGGAAAATACCGGCCATAGAAAATACTTCCAGGAAGCCCTTGCCTCAAGCGAATCGCAATTCAAGCCGTACGACGAGGGCCGATAAGACCAATTAGCGGCCTTTATGCGCCGGCGGTACCGGAGCCGGCCGGCGAGGGTCTGCCGACGCGTGGGGAACCAGGCCAGTTCGGTCGCGGCCGAGGGCCTTAGGAAGAACGACGACTTCCCTAAAGTCGGCATCGGCTCCACGCCTCCCTCGGAAATATTCGCCCGCGAGAGAATAGGGCCGGCCGCCAGCCGCCAACTATAACCACGGCCGCCCCTCAACACAACGGCCCCGTAAAACTCGTGTTCCTGGACCGCCGCCCCGTGCCGGGGGTAACCGTAACCGGGGTAGTTCGAAAAATTATAGCCGGCACGCCACCGGCCGAAGACGATTTCCGCACCGGTCGTGAACGAAAAATTATTATTGACGTCGGCCGGCCCTTCGGGCCCCCTCTCACGGACCCACCGTTCGCCGATAAGCCACCGATAAATTACCGTAGGCGTTTCGCCCTCCGACGCCGCGCGCGCCGGCAAAACACTAAGGGCGCCGATTAACGCAATAACCGCCGACGGCCTCATCGCGCCTCCCCGCAAACTTCCTCCTTAAGCCCGCCGCCGGTCGAAGACGACGACGGAGCCCTCTCTCATCTTACCGAACTTCTTCAATTCCGTCGCGATGTCGACCATCGCGACGTACGACGAATATTGTTTATCGTCGTTGGGGACGGCGGCTATCGTTATGTGGATGCGGCACGGCTGCTTGGTGGTTTTTCCCTGGCGGTCGACGATGACGAAGTACCCGCGCGCTACGTCCTCCGGCGCAAACAGCGACGTCACCTTGATCTCGAATTCGGCCACGATGTCGTCCGAAATTTCCTTGGCCGCCTCGGGCGCGCAGACCACCGTATAATCGTCGCCGCCGATGTGGCCCACGTAGTCGCCGCGCGAACCCCTTTGGGCCACGGCGCCCACTATTACGTCCGCCAACAGCTTTATGACCTCGTCGCCGCGGCTGTGCCCGTAGTAGTCGTTGTAACCTTTGAAGTTGTCCAGGTCGAGATACAACAGCGCAAAGGGTATGTTGTCCGCCAGGAGCCTCTCCACGTGTCCCTGGACGGCTATTTGCCCCGGCAAGCTGGTCAGCGGGTTGCGATCGCGCTGCGACCGCGTCCGCGAGAGGACCATCTTCACGCGGGCCTCCAGCTCCTCACGGCTGAAGGGTTTGGTTATATAGTCGTCGGCGCCCACTTCCATCCCGCGGACCTTGTCTTTGACCTCTTTTTTGGCCGTAAGCATAATCACCGGGATCCTGCTGGTCCAGAACCCGCTCTTCAAGCGGCGGCATACCTCGATGCCGTCCATCTTGGGCAACATCAAGTCGAGCAATATCAGGTCCGGCGAATACTCCTCGGCCATGGCCAGCGCCGTCTCGCCGTCCTCGGCCTGGATGACCTCGAAGCCCCAGTTCTCGAGGTTGAAGTTGATTATCTCGCGAATATTCGGCTCGTCCTCGACGACGAGGACGCGCTCGCGGGGTACGTTTGGTTCAGCCACGATTAATCGTTTGGAACGCCGGCCCGCACGCGCGGGCCGCGATGCCGACGCCGCCGGATGCCGGCCGCCGGCTTAATGAACGATAACGAAAGTATCGGAGGTCGTATCCGTTTTGCCGACGAGGTTGACGGTGAAGGGTTGCCCCTCGACGGCCGTGATCTGTTTGGAATAGATGATATTCGCCTTGCCGATGTCGTCGGTAGGGACCTGGCGTCCGGACCAACACGACAGCGCGAGGGTATGCGTCCCGGCGGGCACTTTGGCGGTAAACGAGCCGGGCTCGAGGGTGCGCTTCGTCGTGCCGACGCCGGTCTCGGCCGTCGTGAAGGAATATATCGACTGCCACTGGTCTTTATAGTAGATCCTCTTCCCGTCGAGGTAAACAGCGTACCATACGTTGAGGTCCGCCTGCGAGGTAACGACGTACTTCCCGTCGACGGTGACCGTCAGGTCCACCAGCTTGCCGGGCGCGGTGGTCGATTTATCGCCCGAGACCCGCCCCGTAACGTTGATGCCGCCTCCGCCGCCGTTTCCGGTCGTCGCGGGGGGCGTTCCCCCCGGCTTCCGCAACAACATATAGCGGACCAGCTCGTCGGAGGCGCCGGCCTTACTCAATTCGATAAGGTCTTCCGTAGACAGGTTGAAGTAGGAATCGGTCTCCCCGATGTTGGCGATAATAACGTTGTCGCTTACGTCATTATCCAGGAGTTTGACGACCTCGTCGACGGTCATCGGTTGGGCCCACGCCGCGGCCGGCACGAGCACGACGACGGCGAATAAAACCAATCTATAAAGCCTTTGTGCCATAATACGCTCCTCTGCGTAGTTGTAAAAACGCTAACAGCTACCGGTAAAAATATCACATATAGAGGGCTATGTCAATTTATCTCGGCGGCGGCGCGGCCCTCGATTGACACGCGGCAAGGGGTATGCTACTTTCGGAGCAATTATGGCCTACCGCCCGGGTGACGTTGCGCGCTGGTTCATAGCGTTGGCGGTGCCGGTCGGCGGCGGCGCCCTGGCCACGTACGGCGAGCTGGTATGGGGCGCGGCTGTGGCCGCGTTCCTGGTCGTCGTGCCGCGTTTGAGGCGCTACGCCGCGCCGGCGGCCGTCGCCTTCGGCCTGTTCGTATTCGCCCGCGCCGCGGCCTCCGTAACGGCGCGGGGCGTGGTGGCGGTCTTCCTGGGCCTCGCCGCCCTCGTAGCCGCGGCGTACGTACTCTCGCTGTGGCGCCGGAAGCGCAGCGGCGGGACCGGCGCGGCGCAATGGGTAACCGCCCTTATCGCCCTGGGCACGGTAGTCGCGGCCGGGGCGGCGGCGCTCATAGCCGGACCCGCCACGCTCAACCTGGCCCTCGCCCCCCTGGCCGCGGTGGCCGCGTTGGGCGTAACCCCGGCGGCGCAGAAATCGTCCCGCGTCGCCTTCGTCGCGCTGGCGGTCGGCCTCGCCCTCGGCTCGATAAAGGGCGGCGTGGGCTTCGCGCTGGCCCGGGCCGCGGAGGGGGCGCTGGCGCGCGGCGACTACGTGGCCGCCGGCGCGTACTCCCGCTACGCCGCGCTCGCGGGGGGAGGCGACCGCGCGGAGTTAATGCGGATCGAGGCCGCTGCGGCCGGCGGCGCCCCGTGGGCCGAGCTTGAGGCCGTCTACCGCGAACGCGACCGCC
Organism: uncultured bacterium; assembly: GCA_965602215.1. Lineage (GTDB taxonomy): Bacteria > RBG-13-66-14 > B26-G2 > WVWN01 > WVWN01 > WVWN01. The sequence goes on along the minus strand of CBFCYS010000034.1, from coordinate 13,715 downwards.
TCTCTTCGCCCCGGCCTTTCGACGCCGCGCTCGCGACGGCGGCCTTCGCGCGGGGCGACTACGAGAAGGCCGCGATGTACGGCGACCTCGCGACGACGGCGTCGCCGACGTCGCCGTTCCGCGATAAACCGATGCCGCGCGACGACTTGTACGACGCGTTCGCCGCCGGCGCCGAAAGCCCGTTCGCCCGGGCGTGGGCCGAGTTGTGGCTCGGCAACTACCCGAAGGCCGCGGCGGCGTTCTCGGCGTTGGCGCCGTCCGACCCGGACGCGCGGTGGTACGAGGCGTTCGCGCTCGAGCGAGCCCGCGACCGTGAGGCCGCGGCCGACATTTACGAAGACGCCTGGCGGAGCAACCGTCGACTCCGCGCCGGGTTCGGCCTCCTGCGTACGCGTAAATACCGGGGCCTGCGGGGCGAAATTTGGCGCGAATTAATTAAACGTTACGAATTCCGCGTCGTGGGGACCAAGCTCGAGACGGCAAGCGGGTTCCGACTTTCCAAGGGCCGCCTGGCGCTGGGGCAGACGCCGGCTACGTTTACGTACGAGGGTAAAGGGTTACGGCCGCTGGTCGTGATTGCCGAAAGCTACGGCGTGAAAGGGCTTTACCCCGTAGTTACCCTCACGGTCAACGGCGAAACGGTTCGTACTTTTTATGCCGACGTACCGGGGGAAAACGTCTACGAGGCCGAGGTTTATCTCGAAGAGGAGCACAACGAAATAGGGTTATTATTTGAGAACGACTTCTACGACCCGGCTTTCGGTTACAACCGCGACGTCTTCGTGCGGGAAGTACGTATAGGTTGTGGCGGAAAAAAACGGTAAATATTACGTCTTAATAACATAACGCCCTAAGGTTCAAGGTGCGCGCCGATATTGAACGGGAAAAACGCTAAACTCAAGGCCGTTGTCGAAATCAGCGCCGCGACGCTCGTCGTCGCCGCGGCCGCCTATATAGCCGTAGGCCGCGGCGCGGTCCTCCCGGCCGTTGTCGCCCTCGTCGCCGGCCTGGCCATTATCGCCGTCGCGGCCGGCTGGCCGTCCCGCCGGCCCTGGGTGCTGGCGGTTTTCTTCTGGGCCGCGCTCTCGGTCCCGCTCGTAAAAACCTTTGGCCCCGGCAGCGGCATCCCCGCCGTCAACGCCGATAACGTCGTCGCCTACCCGGTCGACTTTATAATACTCCTCGGCCTGGCCTGGGTAATCGTGTCCGGATTTAAGGAGGAGCGACGCACCCGCGAGGGGGCGGCGGCGCTGGGCCGCGTGCTCGCCCGCCTGTTCAAACCAGACCTCATTTCCTGGGCCGTAGCGGCCTCGGCCGTCGCGACGGCGCTTTCGCTTTACCACGCGCCGAAGGCCGCGCCGACGTTAACCGCGTTGGTAGACGTGGCGCGCATTTACGCCGTGTACGTACTCTTCCGGCAGCTGGCCTCCCGCGGGCCGCGGCCGGTCCTGATCGGCCTTCTCGCCGCGGCTGCCGCGCAAAGCGCGCTGTGCCTGCTCGAGTTCTCCGCGCAGAACAACTTCGGCCTGTGGGAAAAACCCGGCTGGGGCGCCTTCATCTTCACCGGCACGAGCCCGGAGGCCGCGCGGTTTCTGATTGCGCGCGGCGGCGGGACCTTCGAACCCAACGTGACGTCGCAATTCCTCCAGATGGCACTGCCGTTCGCCGCGGTTTATTTCCTGGCCGCGGCCGCGAAGGGGCGCATCCCGTACCTGGCCACCTTCCTGTTGGCCGCGGCGGCGATGTTCGCTACCTTCTCCCGCGCCGGTTGGTTCGGGGCGGCGTTGGCGCTGGCGGTCGTCGTCGCCGGCGCGTGGTTGAAGAAGCGGACCGTGGGAGCGCGCACGGGAGCGCTCGCGGCCATGACCGCGGTGGGCGTCATATTGCTAATACCGGCGGTCGCGGTCGTCCTGGCGCGCGGCGCCCAGGGCGACCAGCTGTCCGCGGCCTATCGCCTCGCCGACTGGCGCGCCGCCTTCGCGATGATTCGGGACCACCCGCTGCTCGGCGTGGGTAAAGGCAACTACCTCGAGCTGGCGCACCTCTACAATCCGTGGACGCTCGAGTACCCGGTCCACAACGTTTACCTGCTGTCGTGGGCCGAGACCGGCTTATTGGGGTTGGGCGCTTTAGTCGCGCTGTTGGCGGGCGCCTTCCGGGCCGCGTGGCGCGCCGTGCGCCAAAATACCGGCGTCGACGCCGCGTTCGGCCTGGCCGCTTTCGCGGCCTTCGCCGGCATCGCCCTGCGGATGTTCGTCTCCATGTCGTTCGTTCACCCTTTCGTAATTCTCACTTTCGTCGCACTCGCGGCCGCGGCGGCGGCGTTGCCGGCCGGACGCCCCTCCACCCGCTAAGCCTTGGCGCGCGTCTTACTCATAGGGCTGGACGGCTTCGGCTACGACTTCGCCGCGCGGAGCTTCGCCGCGGGGTTCATGCCGTTCCTGGCCGACCGGGCCGCGGCCGGCGCTTTCGGCCCGGCGACTTCGACCATCCCCCCCGTCTCTACCGCGGCCTGGACGACTATAACGACCGGCGTCGGCGTCGGCAAACACGGCGTCGTGGATTTCCGCCGCCGCGAGATGGCTAACTACGGCTTCGCCAAGGCGGGCCGATTGGTGAGCAGCGCCGACGTGCTGGTCCCGCGCGTCTACGACCTCGCGGGCCGGGCCGGCCTGAAGTCCTTCGTCCTCAACCTCCCGGTAACTTATCCCGCCGCCCCCGTCAACGGCGTCATGGTGACCGGCGTCCTCACGCCGCCGGGGAGTGACCGCGGCTATTGGCCGCCCGCCTTCCGGAAGTACCTTGCCGGATACGCGTACGACCTCGACGAGCCGGTTCCGGCCAAGCTGGCCGGCCTGTGCCGCCGCCTCGAGGATTTGGAGACCTCGCGCGCCCGGGTAGCCGCGGCGGCGTTCGCCCGGGAACGCTTCGACCTGGCAATTGTAAACTACCCCGGCCCGGACAGCCTCTTCCACCGCTTCTACGAAGACGCCTACGCGTGGACCGACCCGGACGACGTTCCCGCGGCCGTGGCGTCCTACCTCCGGGTGCTGGACGCGGCGTGCGAAAAGGTATACGAAGCCTTCGGCACTGACGGGGCGCTAATCGTCTGCTCGGACCACGGCTTCGGCCCGGGCCCGGACAAAGCGTTCTTCGTCAACCGGTTGCTCAAGAAAGAGGGCCTTTTATCCATCAGTACCGACCCGGCCTCCTTCGCCGTAAACGCCGTCCTGAGCGGGATAAGGAAGCTGTTGGGCGGCGGCCGGCCGCTGGCCGTGAACTGGCGTCGCACCGCGGCCTACGGCTTCGCGTCGTACATGCGTTGGGGCGGCGTCGCGCTTAACGTCGCGGGCGAACAACGGGAGGGCAAGGTCAAACCGGCGGAACAGGTCTCGGCCGCGGCGGACGTCAAGCGGGCGCTGCTGGCCGGCGGCGAACGGCACCCGGGCCTGGTGGAATGGGTCAAGACGCGCGAGGAATTGTACGCCGGGCCGGCGACGGCCGACCTGCCCCACCTGGTCTTCCAGGCGCGGCCGGACGCCGTCGTTGCGGAAGGGAAGGGGCCCGGGCCGCTGCTCGCGCCGTACCGAAACGCGGCTAAAATGGGCGAACACGACGTCGAGGCGATGGCAACCGTCGTCGGCGCGGGCGTTCCCGCCGGCGAAAGGCTCGAGATACGGCTCGAAGACGTCGCGGCCACCGCGGCCGACTTCCTCCGCCTCGATTGTCGCGGCATGGACGGCGAGCCGTGGGGCAAGGCCGTCCGGGGCGGGCCTTAGACGCGCGCGGGCGTTTTTACCTTGACGCCCTTCGGAATAGTGGTTTATAATATCGCAAGTTATAATATACTAAGGTAAATCTACCCTTCGCGCGTACAAGATGGCACGTTTAACGCACAGAGAAGAAGCTAAGCTTCGCCAATACGAGGACCTGCTAAGGCAGGAACCGCACGCGCTTATCTTCGCGCCGCTCGCCAGCTTTTACGCCCGGCAGTTCGATTTCCAAAAGGCGATCGACGTCCTGCGGCGCGGCCTGGCGGTATACCCCAACTACTTCAGCGCGCACGTCCTCCTCGCGCGGTGCTACATCGCTTTGGACAACTTCGGCGCCGCGGCCGGCGAGCTCGAGAGCGTGCTCGGCGCGGACCCGTACAACGTCTCCGCGCTGGGGTTGTTGGGCGACGAGATGCGCAACCGCGGCCGATTGGCCGAAGCCCGCGATCACTATTTGAAAATACTCGAGATCGAACCCGACAACGAGGAGTACGCGTACAAGCTGGAGCTGCTGAACACGTTGACCGAGGGGAGCCCCTTCGCCCGGGAAGCGGAAGTCGCCGTGGAGGAAGCCGAAGCGATAACGCCGCCGGCGCCGGAGCTTATAGAGGTCCCGCCCGAACCTCCCGAAATCGAACCGGTGGAAGCGGCTCCCGTCCTCGACGGGGCCGAGTTGGCGGCGGCCGAGCCCGAGGAAGCGGAAGCCCCGCCGGAGGAAATCGCGACCCTCACGCTGGCCAAGATATACGAGGACCAGGGCCTCTTCGTACGCGCGCGGGAAGTAATCGACAAGGTCCTGGCGCGGGAGCCGGACGACGCCGCCGCGCTGGAAGCCCGCGACCACATAGAAATACTCGTCGTAGGCGAGGAATCGCCGACCGGAGCCTCCGTCGTCCAGTTAATCCAGAAGGTGGAAGCGGCCTCCGGCGTACTGGAGGAAGACGAGCTCGAGCTGTGGGAAGAGGTTTCGGCCGGCGTAGAGGACGCGCTGAACGGCTTCGAGGAAATCACGGTGGCGCAGGCGGTGGCCGCGGCCGCGGGGTTGAGGTCGTTCGACGACTTCACGCTCGGCGGAGACAAACTACCCGCCGCCTGGGAACTGAACGTGCCCGGCTTAGCGCCGACGGCGGGGGAAGGGGGCGCGGAGGAGTTGGACGTGGAATTGCCGCTGGCGCCGCCGTTCGACGCGCCGGCCGGCGTCAACGTCGCCGAGCTGACGGCTCGAGCCGCGCCCGGGATAGCCGGCGAGGACCTGTTCAGCATAGGATTGGGGGAAACGCGGGCCGAGGGCGTCGACAGCGTCGAGCTGGCCGGTGCGGTTCCCGCACGCAAGGGAGAGGCGGGGGCGGAGGACTTCCCCCTCGACGCCGGGGAGGAAGCGCCCGCCCCAGCGGCGGAGATTGCGCCCGAGGACGAACTGGCGGTAAAGCCCGAGCGATACCAACCGCATAAGCCGCTCGAGCTCGAGCGCGAACCTTTCGAAAAAGACGAAGATTTTCTGAGTTGGCTTGACTCCATCAGGCTGAAAGAGCTATAGCCGACCCGGAAAGGTCGGCACGCGCGCCGGAGGTCGGAGTGGACTTCAAACAAATGTTAACCGGATTGCTGGAACGGGTCGAGGGCACGGTGGCCGCGTTCTTCTGCGGTACCGACGGCATAGGGGTTGAAAACGTAACCATCCATCCCGACCTCGAGACGGCGGTAACCGAAGTCGAGCTCGCGACGGCGCTCAAGGTGATAACGGACGTCTCGCAAAACCTGGCGCTGGGGCGCGTGGCCGAGCTCTTGTTCGAAACCGAAAGGATCACGATTTTAATCGAAAAAACGCAGGAAGATTATTTCCTCTGTCTCCTCTTAAAGCCCGGCGGGAACGTGGGCCGCGGCCGCATCGAGCTGAAAAAGCTCTCCGCGAAACTGGCCAAAGAAATTTAACCCGGGGGCGAGCGACGTGAAGAAAGCCACGGAAGTGCTGAAAAAAATCGCCGCCCTCGACGGCGTGCGGGCCGTAGTCCTCGTCTCGGGCGACGGCTTTCCCTTGGAATCGGTAATCAAGGACGAGGCCCTGAACGCGGAAGAGGTCGCGGCGCTGGCGCGCGACGGCGCCGCCGCGGCCCGCGAGATGGTCGAGGAAATGGAACAGGGCCAATTCGTCCAGGGAGTGTTCGAGTACTCCAAGGGCACGATCCTATTGACGAACCTCCCGCTTCGAATGACGATGGCGGTGGTAATGTCGCGGGGGGGCAATAAAGCGGCGCTTTGGAACGCCGCCGCGACGGCCTTCCCCGAAGTCGTTCGGGCGCTTTAACCGCAGCACCGGCCGCGCGCCGGCGCGGACATCGACGACGTACGTGCTCCCCGCGGAGCACAAGGCCAGCGCAAGGCCGGCACAGGCGGCGCCGAAACGCTGGCCTAAATCAACGGCGGCGCGAAGCTGAACGCGTAAACCCGGTACGTTTAACCCCGCTCGAGCCGACGGGCACCTTACCGTACGCCCTCGGCCCGTCGGCTATTAAAGCTAACGTTATGATAAACACCAACGACTTGCGAGCCGGCAAGGCCATCGAACTCGACGGCACGCCGTACGTGGTAACGAAATTCGCCCACGTCAAACCGGGCAAAGGGCCGGCCTTCGTCCGCGTGGGCCTCAAGAACCTCTTCACCGGGGCCGGCCACGAGCGGACGCTGCGCGCCGGCGACAAAGTCAAGCTGGCCCACCTCGACGACCGCAGCGCGACGTTCATGTACGCCGCGGGCGACGAATACCACTTTATGGACGAGGCCAACTACGAGGAGCTCGCGCTGAGGGCGGACGAGCTGGGCGACTCCGCGCGGTGGCTCAAGGACGGGACGTCGCTCAAGCTCGTCTTCTACCAGGGCCGTCCCGTGGCGACGGAAGTACCGATCTTCGTCGAGCTCGCCGTGACCGACACCGAGCCCGGCGTCCGCGGCGATACCGCCACCGGCGGCTCGAAACAGGCGACGCTGGAATCGGGCGCCGTCGTCAACGTTCCGCTTTTTATAAACCCAGGGGACGTCGTACGCGTCGATACGCGAACGGGCGAATACGTGGACCGCGTGAAATAAACTCCCGGCCCGTTCCTAAATACTGCGAGGGGAACCGTCTTGAATATCGGAAAGCTTACGAAAATCCTCGACCTCATGGACGAGCGCGGCATAGCCGAAATAGAAGTGCGCTCGTGGTTCCGGACGGTCCGCATAAGCCGCGCCGGCGCCGGCGCCAACGTCTCGTTCATCAGCGCCGGCCCGGTCGACCCGGCGGTGGCGGCGTCCTCCGGGAAAGCCCCGGCGCCTCCCCTACCCGGCGGCGAGGCCGCGGCGGTCGCCCCCGGCGAGGCCGAAGCGGCGGAAGAGGACCTCATAGTCATAAAATCGCCGATGGTGGGAACCTTCTACCGCGCGCCGGCGCCCGACGCCGACTCCTTCGTCGCCGAGGGCGATAAAGTGTCGCGCGGCGAGGTCCTGTGCATCATAGAAGCCATGAAGATAATGAACGAAATCGAAAGCGAACACGCCGGGACGGTGGCCAAGATACACGTCGAAAACGCCGCGCCGGTGGAATACGGCCAACCGCTGTTCAGCCTCAAGCCCGCGTAGGCCGGTTAAAGGTGAGCTCGAGTTGTTCGATAAAATACTGATAGCCAACCGCGGCGAAATCGCCGTCCGCGTCATCCGCGCCTGCCGCGAGATGGGCATTAAAACCGTCACCATATACAGCGAGGCCGACGCCCAAAGCCTCCACGTCCGCTACGCCGACCAGGCGTTCTGCATCGGCCCGCCGGACAGCGCCAAGTCTTACCTCAACGTCCCGCGCATCATCGCCGCCGCCGAAGTCACCGACGCCGAAGCCATCCACCCGGGGTACGGCTTCCTGGCGGAGAACCCGTACTTCGCCGAGGCGTGCGGGGCTTCCAACCTCGCCTTCATCGGGCCGACGTACGAGACCATAACCGACGTGGGCGACAAGGCCTCGGCGCGCCGGATAATGGCCCGCGCCGGCGTCCCGGTCGTCCCGGGCAGCGACGGTTCTCTTAAAACCGAAGACGACGCGCTGGACGTGGCCGAAGAGGTGGGCTACCCGGTGATGGTGAAGGCCGTCGCGGGGGGCGGCGGCCGCGGCATGCGGGTCGTACATACCCCCGCGGCGCTGGCCAAAGCCTTCGGCACCGCCTCGGTCGAGGCCGAGGCCGCGTTCGGCAACCCCGACGTCTACGTCGAGAAGCTGGTCCCCCGCGCGCGCCACGTCGAGGTCCAGATCCTGGGCGACGGCCGGGGTCACGTCATTCACCTGGGCGAACGCGACTGCTCCATCCAGCGGCGCCACCAGAAGCTGATCGAGGAGTCGCCGGCGCCGGCGCTGCCCAAGAAGACGCGCGAAAAGATACTGAACGCCGCCGTCTCCGCCGGCCGGGCCCTGAACTACCGCTCCGCCGGTACCATAGAATTCCTCGTCCAGGAGGACGGCTCGTTCTACTTCATAGAGGTCAACGCCCGCATACAGGTGGAGCATCCGGTCTCGGAGATGGTGACCGGGGTCGATATCGTCAAGGAGCAGCTGCGGCTGGCGGCCGGCGGCAGCCTGGCCAAGAACCCGCCGACGACGGAAGGCCACGCCATCGAGTGTCGCATCAACGCCGAGGACACGAACCACGACTTCCGCCCCGCGCCCGGCACCATCGTGAACTACATCCCGTCGGGGGGGCCGTGGGTCCGCGTGGATACGCACATTTACCCGGGGTACGTCGTGCCGCCCTACTACGACTCGCTGCTCGCCAAGCTCATCGTGTGGGCGCCCGACCGCGACGAAGCCATCGCGCGCATGGCGCGCGCGCTCGCCGAAACCACGGTCGAGGGCGTTCCGACCACCATTCCGTTCCACTACCGCGTCGTGCAATCCGGCATGTTCAAAGACGGCGAGGTATCCACGGCCTTTATCGCCGAACTCGAGGCGAGCGAGATAAAGGGCAACAGGGGATAATCCGAGGTTATGGCGCCGCTGCCCCTTCGCACCTGGCTTGCGGGCGTGCCGCCGAGCGGACAGGACGCCGCCGGCGCGTGCGCCGTGGTGGTTGACGTTCTGCGCGCCACCTCCACCATCGCGGCCGCGCTGGGCCACGGCGCCGCCTGCGTCATCCCTCGAGCCGACGTGGACGAGGCGTTCGAGGCGCGGGCCGAGCTCGAGCGCGCCGGCGAAAGGCCGCTGTTGGGCGGCGAACGCGGCGGCTTCAAGGTGCCGGGGTTCGACCTGGGGAACTCGCCGCTCGAGTACGACGCGGACCGGGTGGCGGGCCGGGCGGTGGTGCTCTGCACCTCCAACGGCACCGCGGCGCTACAGCGATGTCGCGGCGCGGCGCGCGTGTACGCGGCCTCGTTCGTCAACGCCGGCGCCACGGTCGCGGCGGTCGCGAAGGGCGCCGAACCCGTCGTCCTGTGCTGCTCCGGCAAGGAGGGCGCGCCGTCGCTGGAGGACGTGTGCTGCGCCGGCCTGCTGGCGACGTCGCTGTTGGAAGTTTATCGGTACGAGGCCGACGACGCGACGGCGATGGCCGTCCTGAGTTGGAAAAAATACCGGGCCGACGTTCGGCGGCTGCTTATGACCTGCAGCCACGGCCGACACCTTACCGGCCTCGGCTTCGAAGGGGACCTGGAATTCTGCAGCGGAGTGGACGCACTTCCCGTCGCCGCGGCGCAACGTGACGGCGATAAACTCGTCGCCGTTGCGCAAGGCTAACCGAGGGGGCGCGATGGCACCGGAAAACGATGAAAGGAAAGCGGTCGAAGACCCCTACCTCGCGCGGGCCCAGGAGTACGTGCGGGACGGCCGCATATCCGCCGCGTGCGCCGAATATCTCCGGTACGCCGACAAGTGCGAGGCCGGCGGCGACATGATGACGGCGATCAAGTACTACTACAAAGTCGACGAGTACCAGCTCCTCGACATCAAAGCCCGAAAGAAACTCGCCGAACTCCTGGCGCGGGTGGGCAACAAATCGCGGTCGGTATCGACGTATCTCGAGGTCGTCGACGAGTTCCTCACCCAGGGGCTGGCCGAAGACGCGGTGGACGTCCTGCGGGACGCGATGGCGCGGGTGCCGGACCGCCTCACGCTGCGCTACCGCCTGGCCGACCTTTACGAGCTGGGGGGGCAATCGCAAAAAGCCGTCAACATTTACCTCCAGGTGCTGGAGGACCACGCGGACGAAGTGGGAGCGTGGGAGGCGCTGGGGCGGCTATACGCCAACCGCAACTCCATAGAGGAAGCGGTGGACGCCTACCTGCGCGCCTGCCGCGCCAACGAGGAAACGGGGAACCTTATCGCCGCGGCCAAGGATTACGAGGCCGTGGCGACGCTCAAGGGCGACAACGCCGCCGCCCTCAAGAAGCTCATAGAAATTTACGGCCGGTTGGGGTTTAAAAACGAGATGGTGGCGCGTATGGCCGACCTCGCGCGGCTGTCCGAAGGACGCGGCGAAAAAGAACGCGCCCTCTCCATCTTTTCCAAAATAATCGAAATCGACCCCGGAAACGAAGAGGCGCAGAAACACCTCGGCAAGTCCATCCAGGTAATCTCGGTCTTACCGACCGGCAACAGCCTGGCTAAAGGCGATATCCCCTCACCCGACGATGGCCCGCCCGAGCCGGAAGCCGAGCTCGCGCCCGGCGAAACCGCCTTCCCGCCGGAACGCGCCATTAAAACCGTAGACGACCTGTTGGGCTTCCGGCCCGACGCCGGCGAAAGCGGCGACGTGGTCGAAAGCCCACAGGTATGCTACGACCTCGGCCTGGCGTACCTTGAGATGGGCATAACGGAAGAGGCCATCCACTACCTCCAGCTCGCCTCCCACGAGGCCGACCTGCGCATCCGCGCCTGCAACATGCTGGGCCTGTGCTTTCTGGAGAAGGAAATGGCCGACATGGCGGCGACGGCGTTCGAAAGGGGCCTCGCGACGCCGAACCTTACGGAGGACGAGGCGGTAGGGTTGTACTACAACCTCGGCGTCGCTTGCGAACGGCTGGGCGATTACCGCCGCGCGCTGGGCGAGTACCGCAAGGTATACGCCATCGACGTCGACTACCTCGACGTACGCGAGAAGATCCGCCGGCTTCGCACCCGCGAAGGCGGCTAGAAGGCCTTGACAAAATCGGGCCGCTATGCTAATAACGTACGGTAACCGCACGCGGGAATAGCTCAGTGGTAGAGCGCCACCTTGCCAAGGTGGATGTCGCGGGTTCGAATCCCGTTTCCCGCTCATGAGCCGCCGGCCTCCGGCGGCTTTTTAAACGGCTATTCCGAGCCTATTCCGGCACAAAATTAACACAAAAACGGCGCCCGTACGGGCGCCGTTTGCTTTTCGGATTCCAGTCTATTCGGGTATACCGTGCGACGAAATATGAGTTATAAAAGGGTATTGCGGATTGGTTGCCGAGTGACGGGATACCGTTAACCAGGTGAAGGGGGAAGGGGAAGAGACTGTGGTATAGCCCCAGACCTCGCCTTGGCCGTCTGTCTCGGCGACTAATTGGACGGTGTGGTCGCGAATCAAAATACATACGAGGGCGCCGGAGACCGGTGGATTTCCGGGGGAGGACGCATCCCGGACCGAAACGTGGATGAGGTACTTTAAAGGATTTTCCTGGATTTTGATTGCCTCGTACGATACGTCGAAGATGTGCGCTTCGTCCGTGTAAATGGGGCATTCGGGTTCGCCTTGTAGATCGTGGGTATAAGCCATGTGGCGGTCGTACTCATCTTTACTCGAGGCGTAAACGTGTTTCGACAACGCTTCCGCCACGCCTAGTTCCGGGGTCCCGTCGTTAGGGTTGGGCGTCCCGCCGTCGAATAGTAGATCGAAATACGCCCTCGCCATCGGTTGACAAGCTACGGTCCAACCGTGGCGGGTATTTCCTAATAAGGCAATACCTCCTGAATCCGGCATTAGCGTATAAGTTTCCGACACGCAGTCGCCATCGACGTCGAATTGATTAGTGTTGCAACTTAAAGCGTAAAGGACCCCGGGCGTGCAGGTTAAATCGGTAAGGCCTACCGGGAAAGGTTTAAAAACCATATAACGAAGGTTAAGGTCTTTCTTCGTCGGTATGGCCTGGATGTAGGGATGTTCAATCTGGGGGTTTCCATGCCCGCCGTCGTCCACGTGGGTGGGTATGTAAAAACAATAGGGGTTGCCGTGGCAATGGAAAAACGTAATGCCGTACGTTTGGTTCATATTCTCGATGACTTCGTGGGGCTCGGGAAAACGCGGGTATTCATATTCGTCGGGTAAACCCTCTTCGTACGTCGTGTCCGTAACGGGAAAACCCTGAAGGTATGTTTTTATTTCCTCGCACAGGGTATAACCAAATTCCTCGGCGCCGACGAAATGCGCTTTTCGCAGGTACGAATAATTGCCCTGGGGAACTAAGCCGTCGTGGGGGTCCGTTTCATAAGCGAAGAGCTTGTCGGAATATTCTTTTACCTCGGCCGCCGTAGCCTCGGCGTCGCCCTTGACGCCGAACGCAAGACGGCCCACGTACAGGTCGTAACCGAACGTCGTCATCTCGCTAAGCTGGCCGTGGACGAAGTTCTCGTTCCAGTCCCAGCGCGCGACGTCCCAGTCGTCGACGCAGCCGTAGTAAATGTCCCCCGGCGATTTATTCTTGACATCGGGCTCGTACATGTCCTCGGGGTCCACACCATTAATTGGGCTAAGATGCCTTACCGGGACGACGCCGTAACGGCCGCTCCGAGTCCAACGCTTACCGAGATTGCCATACGGGATCGGTTTTTCTACGTCGCCGGCCAATAGGACGTACCCGGTACCCCACCACTCATATGCCGCGTTCAGGAACGCCTGGACCTTCTCCTGGACGTCGGCGCCGGCGTAGTTATTCTTTATCCAATCGACGGTCCGGATCGTTACGCCGTACCCTTTGCGCATTTTAAGCTTATATATGGTCTTCTCGTCCGCGCTGGTGCCCTCAAGCACCTCGTCGAGGCTGCCGACCGGATAACTCGCGCCGTCGGACCGCCAGTAGTTATTCGTGATAATAACGTAGCCGTACGGGTAATATTGCGCGTGCGGCGGGGAGTTGGAATCGTCTTCGGGGGGCGACGAATATACGAAATATTGCGACGGCCCTTCCGCGACCGCTTCGATGATGTCGCCGCCGTATTCTACTTCCACGGTCTGCATCACGTCGACCCATATCACCGGCTCGCGGAAGGCGGCGATATCGTCGCCATTGGCGACCTTTAGGCCAAGATTTCGGGACCATTCGTCGTAAAACCAAGGCCACTCGAAGCGGGTAGCCGTGGGCGCGTCCTCCGGCGGCGAATAGTCAACCGATAGCTCGATTTCGGTATAGAGGTCTATCTTGCCGTCGGCGGGCCGGTATTGGACCGGCGTAATATCGAAGTAGTATATCAGGTGGCCGCGGCTCGACGCCGCGACGCCCGGTGTGACGACGTCGGCGGGATACGGGTCGCTCGAGCCGTAGATCGCCGGGTCCGGCGGCGTCCACGTGTCGCCGCCGTTGCTTGTTGAGACGGGTTCTTGCGCCGGGTAAATGAGGTAATCGCCGGCCAGTTCCTCGGACGCCGTATCGGCGACCGCGACGCCGTTTACGGTGGAGCCCCACGGGACGATCACGCCGGCTTTAACTACCGGAAGCGCGGGCGCGCCCGGCGTCGGTATTTGCCCTTCCCCTTTGAGGGTAAAATAATCGTACGTGTCGCCGCCTCCCTCGCGGTCGGTAATCGTTAAATCGTTACTGGAGAAATCGAACGTTGCCGTAACCGTTTCGCCGGCGGCGCTAGCGGCCGCTAGCGCGACCCCGGCGAGTAGGTACGTCAATTACTTACTCAACGTCTTACTCCTCCTCTGCGAACATCGCTTTAATACGGCCGAAGGACGCCGGCACTACGTT
>CBFCYS010000033.1:0-19529 GCA_965602215.1 uncultured bacterium | reverse complement strand
TCATGGAGCTCAACCGCATCGCCTCGCACTGCATCTACTTCGGCGTCTTCGCGCTCGACCTGGGCGCGGTGACGCCCTTCCTCTACGGCTTCCGCGAGCGCGAGCTCACGATGGACCTCCTGGAGATGACCACGGGCCAGCGGATGACGTTCAACTACCTGCGCTTCGGCGGCGTGGCGGCGGACCTGCCGGATTCGATTTTCCCGGCGGTGGAGAAGTTCATCGAGGTCTTCCCCGGCAGGGTGACCGACTACGAGCGCATCCTGAACGAGAACGAGATCTTCGTCGCGCGCACGAAGGGTGTAGGCGTCGTGGAAGGGGCGCGGGCCGTCAACTACGGTTGGAGCGGCCCCAACCTCCGCGCCTCGGGCGTGGACTTCGACCTCCGCCGGAACATGCCGTACGAGGCGTACGGCGAGCTGGGGTACGAGCCGGTGGTGCTCCCGAACGGCGATTGCTACGACCGCTATCTGGCCCGCATCCTCGAGATGCGAACCTCGCACGCGTTGATAAAAAAGTGCCTGGAGGGGTTGCCCGAAGGGCCGATCCTGAAAGAGAAAGTACCCAAGTTCCCCAAAGTCCCGGCGGGCGAGGTTTACGTGCGCGTCGAGTCGCCGCGCGGCGACTACGGCCTGTACCTCATCTCGGACGGCACCGGCAAGCCGTATCGCTACAAGCTCCGGACGCCGTCGTTCAACAACCTATCCATGATACGGGAGATGATCCGGGGCGTGTATTTAGCGGACGTCGTGCCGATATTCGGCTCGTTGGACGTAATTTTACCCGATGTGGACAGATAATGGAAACGCGGCGCGGAGGGGGGCGGGGCAGAGCGCTGGTTTGGCCTGTCGTCCAGGCGGCGTTGATATTAGCGCCGGTAGCGTTCGGGGCCTTTCTGATTACGGCGTATCCTCTCGGCGCCGACCAGGGGATATACGCCACGGTGGCCGACGGCCTTCGGCGGGGCTTATCGCCGTACCGGGACCTGTTCGACCTGAAGCCGCCGGGAATATATTACGCGTACGCCGCGGCGTTGGCGGTTTTCGGCCGGGGGCCCTGGGCGGTGCGGTGGCTGGACGTTTTAGCGGCGGCGACGGCGGCCCTCGCGGTGTGGCGTTTAGGCCGGAAGTCGGCGTCGGGGCCCTGGCCCGCTGTCTCGGCGGCGTTTCTGGGCTTCGCCGCGCTGGCGGCGTTCGGGTTCTGGAACCTCAGCCAACCGGATAATCTCGCGATAGCGCCGATAGCGGTAGCGTATTGGCTAGTAGTCGGGCGGGGCGACAGGCATAAAAGGTTGAGGTTGGGGGCGGCGGGGGCTCTTTTCGCAGCGGCGTTTTTTTTGAAATATACCGCGGCGACGGCGTTATTGGGGATATGGTTGTACGAAGGGATTAGCTCGGGCCGGTTCTTTCGTTCGCTGGGGAACGCCGTGCTTTGGTCCACGGCCGGGTTTGCGGCCGTCGTGGCGGCGGTTTTAGCGTACTTCGCCGCGGCGGGTATTTTGCCGGCCTTCTGGGAGCTCAATTTCGAGATATTGCCGCGGTACAGCAGCGTAGGACTGGCGGGGGGGCCGTTGTCGCAAATTAAACTTTATTTGTGGCCCTCGGTGCGCACGCTAATTCAAGTAGCGCCGTACGTGGTAGTACCCGGGTTGGTGGGGCTCGCGGCGATAGTGGCGCACCGGCGGAATCCGGAGAAATGGGCGGCGGCGTTGTGGTTGGCTACGGCGGCGATAGGGGTTTTGGCCCAACGGCGGTTTTACTTTTACCATTTCGCCGTATTGCTGCCGCCGTTAGCCGTGTGCGGCGCGTACGGGATGTCGGCCATCGCCGCGTCGTTCAAGAAACCCTGGTTCGCGATATTGGGCGTGGTGGCTATAATCGCGGCGTTCGCGCCCGCGCGGCCTTATAAATTATACTTCGAAAGATATCGGGATAGGGTCGCCCGGGCCGCCGGCGAAGAAGGGGCGGAAGAACGCTTTTCGAGGTTTTTCAAATTCGCCGCGTACGACGCAACGGCGGCGGAAACGGTCGCCGCGTATATCGGCGAGAATACCGCGCCGGACGATAAGATTTTCGTATGGGGTTTCGACGGCACTATATATTTCTTGTCGGGGCGTTTACCGGCGGGGCGGTACGTGGGTTATTACCCGGCCGCGGTTTGGTTTCCGCCGTCGCTGCGGGATGAGTTTATTACCGGCTTCATCGAGGACCCGCCCCTTTATTTCGTCGTACCGCGGGGACAACGGGTATACCCGATACTGGGGACCAAGGCCGGGCCGGGGGCGCTGCTGACGAGTATGCCGAGGTTGTATAAATTCTTCACGGATAACTACGTCCAGACCGCCGAGTTCGCGCCCTACATCGTATACGTACTGACCTAGCGTTTCTTCTCCGCGGGCCGGCTTAAGGGCGGAAGTAACTACCGAGTTCATGAACAGGCTTTTAAAATTTTTAGGCGAATGGTGGACCGACGCGGTTGCGTGGGCGGGGCTGCCGTCGTGGGTGACGGTCCTGGGGAAGATGATTTTCGCGGCCGTTCTAATAGCCGGCTTCATCGCGGTATTGGTCCTGTTCCTCATCTGGCTTACGCGCAAGGTTTCGGCGCACATCCAGCAGCGCTTCGGGCCTATGCGCGTGGGGTGGCACGGCGCGGTTCAGACCGTCGCCGACGCGTTGAAGCTAATGCAAAAGGAAGACACGACGCCGCGCACCTGCGACCGGCTGGTCTTCAACATAGCGCCTTTCTTGGCCTTCGCGCCCACCGTCGTGGCCTTCGTCGTAATCCCCTTCGGCGACGGCGTCATCGTCCGCGACCTTAACATCGGCGTGCTGTTCCTATTCGCCATCACGACCATAAACGTCATCGCGGTTATTTCCGGGGGGTGGGCGTCGGGATCGAAGTACTCGCTGATGGGAGGCTTTCGCTCGGCGGCGCAGCTCGTCTCGTACGAAGTCCCGCTCGTGCTGTCGGTGCTCGGCGTCATAATGCTCGCCGGCTCGATGAAAATGGGGGCCATCGTCGACGCGCAGAGCCGAGTCTGGTTCGTGGTGTATCAGCCGCTGGCGTTCGTTATCTACATCATCGCGGCTACGGCGGAGGTGAACCGCACGCCGTTCGACATCCCCGAGGCCGAGCAGGAGATAGTGTCGGGATTCAACATCGAATACTCCGGTATGAAGTTCGCGATGTTCTTCCTGGCGGAGTTCGCGAACATGTTCCTGGTCTCGGCCGTCGCGGCCACCCTTTTCCTGGGGGGTTGGCGGGGGCCCTGGCTGCCGGGCGAGGTGTGGTTCCTTTTAAAATCTTTCGCGATCGTGCTGCTGCTGATGTTCTTCAGGTGGACGTATCCTCGCCTGCGCGTCGACCAGCTGATGTCGTTCGCTTGGAAGTTCCTGCTGCCGCTCGCGTTCCTGAACCTGATAATAACCGGCTTAATAATCGTTCTTATATAAAGTATGATAATATTCCGGGCTATCGCTAGATTGGTGAAGGGCACGTGGTGGTTGTTCGTCGGAATGGTTACGACGACCAAGCACTTACTGCGCCGCGCCATAACGGTTCAGTATCCCAAGGAGCGGTTCGAGCAGTGGCCGCGGTTCCGGGGCCGCGTCGCGATGGTTCCGGACGACGAAGGCCGGCACAAGTGCACCGCGTGCGCCCAGTGCATCCGCATCTGCCCGGCGGCTTGCATCACGCTCGAGCGCCATAAGGAGGAGGGCGTAAAGGGGTTCGTCGTCGACGCTTACGTCGTCGACCTGGGCCTGTGCATATACTGCGGCCTGTGCGTCGAAGCGTGCAACTTCGACGCCTTGGCGATGATACCGGAATACGAGATGTCGGTTTACGACAAGACCGAATTAGTATTCGACATAGCCAAGTTATTATCGCGCCAGCTCGAGCCGGAATTTAAAAAATAAGAATATAAGCGGGGAGGAACGCCGGAGTAGGATGCGAAGGCGGAGGGGCGGACGCCGGAAAATGGACGCTGGAGGAATATCGGGGCGGCCGGGCGGTAGTGAGTTACGACGGTATTTTCGCGGGGCCGGATTTGTGCGTCGGAATAATGAATAGGGTGTTGGAACTGGTGGGGGCGTACGGCGTTCGCGTCAAAGTAGTCGAAAACCGGGCGCAAGGCGGCGCGGTGGACCGCTACCTGCTGGAATGGATGGAACCGTAGAGCCGGAGACTAAGGAGGTCGGAGATCGAGGTCCGGGGCGTATTCTACCAGGCTATAAAGAACGTATTTCCCAACGTCGTCGATATCTTGGATCCGGCCTTGGGCAAGTATTTCGAGGGGGACATCGACGCCGACGCTTGGTACGACGCCGAGGCGTACGTCAAAGCGGTCGAATATCTCGTCGCCCACGTTTCGCCCGAGGCTATGGTTTTTTTTGGTAACGAGTTCGTCGAGATCTTGAGGGAGCGGTTCGAGGCGATAGGTGTCCGGACGATAGAAGACTTTGCCGCCAAAGCGCCGGGGTTGTATCACGAGTTCGTTAGGGGCCCGGAGGGCGAGGGATGGGAGATCGAGGAGTTCCGCCCGGGCCGAATCGTAATAAAGGAGACGGGCTTCCTCCCCTACGTCTACTTCATCTCGGGCGTGATAAAGCGGACGGTGGAGGAGTTGGGCGGCTTAAACGTCCGCGTAACAGTTTTAGACGACCGCGCCCGAGGCGCCGATGCCAACCGCTATCTGGCGGAATGGCTCGAGCCCGACGACGGCTAGGTACTACGCCGCGATTATAAAGATATGACCGATTGGATTTATATAGCAGCTTTTTACGGCGTCGCCGGCGTGGCGTTGCTCGGCGGCCTGGGCGTGCTCTTCTTGCGCAATCTCTTCCACGCCGGCCTGAGCCTTATCCTATCGCTCTTCGCCGTGGCGTCGCTGTTCGTCCTGCTGGGCGCGGAGTTCCTGGCGGGCGTACAGGTCCTCATCTACGTAGGCGCGGTGGCGGTGCTTATACTCTTCGCGGTCATGTTGACGCAGCGCATCACCGCCCGACGCGTCAGGCGGTATACTCGCGCGCTCGTGCCGGCGGCGTTGGTAATACTCGGCCTGACGGTGGTAACGGTGCTCGTGATGTTGAAGGTCGAGCTGCCGCCGATGGGGCCCATACCCGAGGCGAGCGCCATCGACGAGTTCGCCGACCAGCTCCTCTCGACATACCTGCTGCCGTTCGAGGTTATATCGCTGCTTCTCCTGGGGGCGCTCGTCGGCGCCATCGTGCTGGCGCGGAAGGAGGAGCGGCGATGATGATAACGCCCCTCCACTTCGTCGGCGTGTCGGTGCTCCTGTTCGGCATCGGCCTACTCGTCGTCCTGACCCGGCGCAACGCCATCGGCATCCTTATGGGCATCGAGCTTATGCTCAACGCCGTCAACGTGGCGCTGGTGACGTTCGACCGCGTTTACGGGCCCGAGCGCCTCGACGGCCAAATCTTTTCGTTGTTTATAATAACGGTCGCGGCGGCGGAGGCCGTCGTGGGCCTGGCGTTGATCCTGGCTATCTACCGCTCGCGCGGGACCGTCGCGGTCGACGACCTGCACGAGTTGCGCGGGTAAGTTTTGGTGGGGCGGATAATTACGGCGGCCTTGTGGGCGTCTTGCCTTACGGCGGGCGCCGGCGAGTACGAGCTGTTTACGGACGACGCGCTCGGCGCGACCCTTAACGTCCCGCCGGGTTACGAGGCCGAGGCGGCCGCGCCGGACGAAGGAGTTGCGGCAACCGCGGTTCGCTTGAGTTGGCCCGAGGGCCCGTACGCCGGCCTGGAAGTCCTGATAACACGCCGCGGAGCCGTGTACGCCAACGTCGTAATCTGGGCCGGCTTTTACCAGCGGCGGCGGGGGGCGTCAAGTTCGTTCGAAGTAGACGGCAAGAGTTTGGAAGAAGCCGAACTTGCGGCGGCGGGCGCGGACGACGGATTGAGGAGTTCGTACGTAGTCGGGGAGCAAGAGGGGCGGCGCCGCCTTGAGGTATTGTTTTTAGCGTCGGGGAATGATTTATACGTGGCGGAGGTATCGCACCCGGAAGTCGTCGAAAATCGCCTCGCGGCCGCGGCGCAGGAAATGTTGAGTACCATTAAGATATTACCGCCGGTGGAAGAGGAAAAGGCCGAAGCAAGCGGCGGCCGCGACGTTGGGATAGAGCCGCCTTCGGAGTAGACTAGAGCTATGGTCTGGTTAGCGTCGATAATAATTTTCGCGCCTTTGTTGGGCTTCCTGATCGCCATCCTGTGGGGTAGGCGGATGGGCGAGCCCAAGGGCGCGATCGCGCCGGTAGCGGCGCTGGGCGTGTCGTTCGCCGCCGCTGTCGCGCTCTTCGTCCGCATCCTGCTGGGCCACGGCGGCGACTTCTCCTATACCTGGTTCCAGGTGGGCGACTTCACGCTGCACGTCGGCTTCCAGCTCGACCGCTTCGGCGGCGTAATGGCCCTCGTCGTCGCGACCGTCTCGTTCATGATCCACATTTACTCGACCGGCTACATGGCCGGCGACAAGCTCTACAGCCGCTACTTCGCGTACCTGAACCTCTTCTCGGCGGCGATGCTCGGATTGGTTTTGGCCAATAACTTCCTGCAGGCGTTCATCTTCTGGGAACTGGTCGGCCTTACGTCTTACCTCCTGATCGGCTTCTGGTTCGAGAAGCCGGAGGCGGCCAACGCCGGAATGAAGGCGTTCATAACGACGCGGTTGGGCGACGTCGGCCTGCTGGTGGGCATTATACTCATCTTCACGCTGACCGGTACGTTCCACTTCGGGACCATCTTCGGCCTGCTCGAGTACGGCGCGCTGGCGCCGGCGATGGTGACGGCGATCGCGCTCCTCATCTTCGCGGGCGCGGTGGGTAAGTCGGCGCAAATTCCGCTGCACGTCTGGCTCCCGGACGCGATGGAGGGCCCGACGCCGGTCAGCGCCCTCATCCACGCCGCGACGATGGTGGCCGCGGGCGTCTACCTCGTCGCGCGCTCGTTCCCGATATTCGTCGCCGCCGCGGGCGCCTCGGAGGTCGTGGCGTACGTGGGGGCGACCACGGCCCTCATGGCCGCAACCATAGCCGTAGTCCAGATAGACATCAAGCGCGTGCTGGCGTATTCCACCATAAGCCAACTCGGCTATATGATGCTGGCGCTGGGGTGCGGCAGCCAGGTCGCGGGGATATTCCACCTCTACACGCACGCGTTCTTCAAGGCCTTGCTGTTTTTGGGCGCCGGCGCCGTCATCCACGCGTGTCACACCAACGACATGCGCGAGATGGGCGGCCTGGGCGGCCGAATGAAGTGGACCGCGGCCACCTTCGTGCTGGCGGCGCTCGCGCTGGCGGGCGTGCCGCCGTTCTCCGGCTTCTTCTCCAAGGACGAAATCCTGGTGGCGGTCGTCGACCACGGCGGCTGGTACCTGGCCTTCGCCGCCTTCTTCACCGTTTTCCTGACGGCGTTCTACATGTTCCGCGCCATATTCATAACCTTCGGCGGCAAAGCGCGGGAGAAGGCCGAGCACGCCCGCGAAGCGCCCTGGAATATGGTGGCACCGATGGTGTTCCTTTGCATATTCGCGGTGGCCGCCGGATGGATCGGGATACCGGGGGTAACGAAGGGCTTCGCCTGGCTGGCCGGCTTCCACGTGCACGGCGAGCACCACGGCATTAACGTCGGCGTCGCGGGCGCGTCGCTCGCGCTGGCGGCGGGCGGCATCACGCTGGCGTGGGCTTTGTACAGATTAAAGGTGTACCCGGTCGAAAAGATTTACCGGGCCTTACGGCCGATAGCGTTCGTGCTGGAGCGCAAATACTTCTTCGACGACGTGTATGGCTTCTTATTCGTCAAGGGGACCGTGTTCGTCGCGCGGCTGTGGGGCTTGTTCGATAATTACGTGATAGACGGCGCCGTTAACGGCGCGGCCCGGCTTACGGTCCTGTGGGCGAATTTCAAGGGCTGGTTCGACCTCGCCGTCGTGGACGGCGCGGTCAACTTAACCGGTTGGATCATGCAGGCCTTCGGTAAAACTTTCCGCCGCGTCCAGACGGGCTACGTCCAGGAATACCTGATAGTCCTGGCGTGCGGCGTCGTCGCGATACTGGTCGCGGTGCTCGTTATTCTTTAGGGGGGCGGGTTGAAGACGTTACCGTTAAACCGGGCGTACGTGAAGGGGGCGGTCGCGCTCCACCGGGCGACGCGGCCCTGGTGCTCCCGGGGCAAAACAGGCAGAGGCGTGCTGCGCGCGTTCTACGACGCGTACGCCAACCGTGACTTCACCGTCGGGACGGTGGCGTTGGAAGACGGCGTAGCGGGTGTTATGTGCGGTGCTACGGACCCGGCGGGGGCGGCGCGGTGGCTGCGCCGGAGGAAGCGGTGGCGTTCGCTCTGGCCTCGGCTCGCGGGCGGCGCCGATATGGCGCTCGGCGGATGGGACGCGGCAACGCTGGCTCGGGCGGCCGAGGGCCTCGAGAGGCCGGCGTACCTCGTCGCCGCGGCGACGGCGGAAGAGTTGGCGGAAGACGGCCTCGCGGCTTTGGGTGACGCGTTCGCGGCGGCGACGGCCTCGCGGGGGGCGACGCATATAGTGGCTCCCAGCGCGGCGCCGGACGAACGATTGGCGATAGCGGGATTCGAGACGGTTAAGGCCGATACGGCCGGCGAGGGTTTCGCCCTTTACGTGAGGAAATTATGACGTTGTTGCGCAAGAAATTAATCGTGGTATCGATAGTCGCGGTTGCGGCGACGGCCGCCGCGGCCGACGACGCCATGCCGTACGAGGAGATAATTTCCCCCGACGCCGGCTGCCGCGAGTACTTCTGGGAAGGGATCGACGAGATAGGCGCCGGCGACGTGAAGGGCGCCCGCGATAAGCTGGATAAAGCGGTCGAAGCGGACGCCGGTTGTTTCCTGGCGTACTTGCTGTTGAGCCAGCTCGAGTACGCCGAGGGCAACGACGAGAAGTCGACCGAATACTTGCAGCGGGTCGCGGCCGAGCCGCCGGAGCTGGCCGCGCTGTACGAAGAGGTCGCCGCGGCATTGCGCGCCGACGACAACGAGGCCGTGGCGTCGCAGGCGGAGAAGCTGGTGGCCGCGTATCCCCAGACGATCCGGGCCAACGCGGCCCTGCACCTGCTCGGGCGCGCGCAGTACCAATAGGGGCGCCGGCCGGAGGCCGCGTTAGCGCTGAAAGCGGCCTACATGTACTCGGACCTCGCGCCGGGCACGGTGCCGGCGTACGGTTCGGAGGCCGAGGCGGAAGAGTTCGTGGAATTCGCGGGCGTGCGGTGACGACGGGCCCGCGCGTACATATAGTTTAGGAGGCTATGGCGATGGCGTTTCCTATTTTAACAGCAACCGTCTTTGCGCCGGTCGTAGGGATGGTGGTGATCCTGCTCCTGCCCGAGCGGTGGGTGAATGGCATCCGGGCCGTAGGCGTTGCCTTCACCGCCGTCGCGATGGGTTTATCGGTGTGGGCGCTTGCCGTATTCGACCCGGGTATAACGGGCGTGATGCAGCTCGAGGAATTGCACCAATGGATTCCTTCGGTAAATGTTTTCTATCATCTCGGTATCGACGGCCTCTCGATGCCGCTGTTTATCCTTACGACGCTGTTGTCGTTTCTGGCCGCCATCGCCTCTTTTTCCATAAAAGAACGGATCAAGGAATATTACGCGCTGTACTTATTGCTCGTGGCGGGGATGTTGGGCGTTTTCGTCTCGCTCGACCTCTTCCTGTTCTACGTCTTCTGGGAAGTTATGCTGGTGCCGATGTACTTCCTTATCGGCATGTGGGGAGGCGAGAGGCGCGAGTACGCCGCCATCAAGTTCTTCCTCTACACGTTGCTGGGAAGCGTCATAATGCTCCTGGGGATATTGGCGCTGTACTTCACCGCCCAACCCCACACCTTCGACATGCTCGAGCTCATGCGGCAGCAGGGGACCTTCCTGCGGACGTTCCAAATAGTCGTATTCATGGCGTTCTTCGTGGGCTTCGCTATCAAGGTGCCGGTCTTCCCGTTCCATACGTGGTTGCCGGACGCCCACGTCGAGGCGCCCACGGCGATATCGGTATTGCTGGCGGGCGTGCTGCTGAAGATGGGCGGGTACGGCCTGCTCCGCGTCTCGTACCCCATCCTGCCGCAGGGCGCCCACTGGTTCGCCTGGCCGCTGGCGATACTGGGCGTGATTAACATCGTTTACGGCTCGCTGGTCGCGATGGCGCAGAAAGACCTCAAGAAGCTCATCGCGTACTCGTCGGTGGCGCACATGGGGTTCGTGCTGCTGGGCGCCGCGGCTATGACGCCGACGGGTCTCAACGGCGCCGTAATGCAGATGTTCTGCCACGGCATCATTACGGGCGCGTTGTTCCTCCTGGTGGGCGTCCTCTACGACCGGGCCCACGTTCGCGAAATCGACGCTTTCTCGGGGCTCGCCGTCCGCGTGCCGGTTTACGTCGGCATAATGTCCTTTACGATGTTCGCTTCGCTCGGGTTGCCCGGCCTCGCCGGTTTCGTGGCGGAATTCTTGTCGCTCGCCGGGGCCTTCCCGGTATTCCCGGTGCTGGTCATCATCTCGGGCGCCGGCATAGTCTTAACCGCGGCGTACTTCCTGTGGACCATACGGCGTATGTTCCTGGGAAAATTGATGCCGCGGTGGGAGAATTTACCCGACATCAACTTCCGCGAACTCGTGACGGTGGTGCCGCTCATGATACTCATGGTTCTCATCGGCGTCTATCCGTCGATTATAATTAAATTAATGAACCCGGCTCTCACCGAGCTCTCGCGGTTTATGATGGCCCTCAAGTAGACGGCTGCGCGTTATGGAATACGACTGGCTTAGCCTCTTACCCCATTTGATACTCGCCGGCGGCGCGGTGTTGCTGGTGGCGGCGAGCGCGGTTTCGCGGCGCTTCGCCGGCGCCGTGGCGCCCTATTTCACCGTCGCCGTCGCCGCGGCCACGGCCGTCGCGGCGCTGGTACTGTGGCGCGAGCCGGCGGTTTCGTGGTTCGGCACGCTTACCGTCGACCCGCTCTTCGTTTTCTTCGCGGTTATCTTCTGCGCGGCGCTCGCGCTGGTAGCGCTGTTGTCGGCGCGGTACGCTCCGCTCGAGGGCGGCGACCGGCCCGAGTACTACGCCCTACTCATAATGGTGACGTGCGCCGTGTCGTTCATGGCGTCGGCCACCAACCTCGTCCTCATCTACGTCGCTATAGAGTTCTCCAGCATACTGTCGTACGTTCTGGTCGGGTACATCCGCGGCGACCGATTATCGGGCGAGGCCGGCCTGAAGTACTTCCTCTACGGCGCGGCCGCCTCCGCCGTGATGCTCCTGGGTTTCGGCCTTCTCTACGGCATGACGGGCGCCACCGACCTGGCCGCCATCGCCCAGAATTTGCCGCGGGTGGAATGGGCGTTCGGCTCGTGGGGTCACTTGACGTTCCTCGCCCCGCTAACCGGGGCTGCGGCGACGCTGCCGCCGGGGTTCGTATTCCTGGCGTTCGCGCTTATTCTCGTCGGCCTGGGTTATAAAATCTCGGCCGTTCCCTTCCATATGTGGGCGCCGGATGCTTACCAGGGCGCGCCCACGCCCATCGCGGCGTTCCTGTCCGTCGCGTCCAAGGCGTCCGGGTTCGCCGTAATCCTACGGCTCGTTCTGACG
The DNA here is from genome assembly GCA_965602215.1 of uncultured bacterium. GTDB lineage: Bacteria > RBG-13-66-14 > B26-G2 > WVWN01 > WVWN01 > WVWN01. The sequence goes on along the minus strand of CBFCYS010000033.1, from coordinate 7,890 downwards.
CTGCACGCGCCGCTGGACATGGTTTACGGCGGCTGGACCAAGTACCTGGCGGCGCTGGCGATAGCGTCGATGGTCTTCGGCGTCCTGGTCGGCATCGTCCAGAAGGACGTGCGGCGGCTGCTGGCCTATTCGTCTATCGCCCACGCCGGCTTCGCGTTGTTGGGCGTCGTCGCCGATAGCCACCTCGGCTTCGCGTCGGTCCTCGTATATCTCGCGTTGTACGCGGCGATGAACATCGGCGCTTTCGGGACGGTGGCCGTTATAGGCCACGTTACGGGCGGCTACGACTTGAAGGATTACGCCGGGATGGGGAAGCGGCACCCGATCCTCGCGGCGGCCCTCGCGGTCTTCCTGCTCGCGCTCGCGGGTATCCCGCCGTTGGCCGGCTTTTTCGCCAAGTTCTATATATTGGCGGCGCTGATAGCGCGGGATTACGTTTTCCTCGCCGTGGTCGCTATTCTGGCCAGCGTCGTCGCGCTTTTCATGTACGCGCGCGTGTTGAAGCCGATGTACTTCGACAAGGGGGAGGGCGAGGACCTGAGGCGGGTTTCGCCGGCCGCGGCTGTAGCTCTATTTATATGTTTCATCTTTACGGTACTCCTCGGCGTTTGGCCGCAACCATTGGTAGCGTGGGCTAAGGCCGCGGTCGTGCCCCTTTTACCGATTTTACCGGGGGTATAGTCCTGGGGTTGTAGTGTTCAAGTAACCCGGCCGCGAGCCGGGTTTTTGTTTTTTCGAAGCGTTGATTTAAGGGGTGGTTTCTGATAAAATCCATATTGATTAGGCGGAAATGCTATGTTTAAACGCGATTACACGTTAATGGTATGTTCCCATTCGTCGGGGCGCGTGCGGTCGCTCCGCTTTTCGCGGTATATTATCGCGGCGCTAACGGTGTTCGTATGCAGCCTTGCCGTAAGTGCGGGCGGCGTCGCGGTAACGTTATATTACAATTACCGGGCGATGGACCGCGCCGTCCGGCCTACGTTCGAACAGAACCGCCGGCTGGCCGTGGAGAACCGTGATCTCGGCGGCGAGCTTGGACGGCGGGACAAGCTTATATCCAGTTTGAGTTTCCAACTCCAAAAGGAACGCGACGACTACGCGCTCCGTTTGGAGGAACTCGACGCGGTGTTGAAAAAGCTCGATAAGTTCTACACCGACCTTAGAATAATGGCGGGATTCAAGCTCGACGCTAAATCGGCAAAGAAACTTAGCGCGGGCGGCCCGACGATTAGCGAGGCCGAGTATTTCGACGCGCTCTACAAGTTGGACGAGGAACGCTTCGGAACCGAGGCCCGGCGACACGAGCGGACGTTGCGCACCTCTTGCGCCGGTTGCGAAAAGGAGTTCCTTGTCCTTCGACGTTTGCTGGAGCGCCGCAAATCTCTCTTGGCGGATGTCCCCGATATGCCGCCGGTGAAGGGTATTATAACGTCGTACTTCGGCGCGCGGCGTTGGCGGGGGCGCATCCACGGCGGGTTGGACATCGCGGCCGCACTCGGCACGCCGGTATGCGCTCCGGCTGAGGGCGTGGTATTGGTCGCGGGCCCGTACCCGTACTACGGCAACGTTGTCTTCCTCGACCACGGCGGCGGCTTCTCGACGCGGTACGGCCATCTGGCGACGGCGGATGTGAAGGTCGGCGACCGCGTCGAACGCGGGGATGTAATAGGTAAAGTAGGGGCGACCGGCCTCGCTACCGGCAGCCACCTTCACTACGAGGTGCGTATCAATAACGTGCCGGTAGACCCGTACAACTACCTCAACGCCAAGTTGCCGGTTCACATCGTCGACGGCAGCAGGCTAAAAGTAGTCGAGATACCCGAAGACGCCGACTTATTAATCCCGGACGAGGTTTTTGAGGAGTACGAGAAGAAAGCCTCGGCCGAGGCGGTTAAAGGTAAGGCTCCCGTTAAGGAAGTGAGCGGGGAAGCGAAACCCGAAAAATGAACGCTAAAGTTGCGCTGGCTATAGGCGGCCTCGACCCTTCGGGCGGTGCCGGTATCACCGCGGACGTCGTTACGTTTTCAGTTATCGGCGTGCACGGCGCCGCGGTCGCAACCGCTCTTACGTACCAGAACACGCGGGGCGTCTCCGGCTTCTGGGCCGTTAGCGAACGCGACCTGAGGGCGCAATTGGACGCTATCTTGGACGACGTGGACGTCGCGGCCGTGAAGCTCGGCATGGTGGCCTCCGACCGCCTGGCGCACGAGCTGGGCCCGTATTTATCCAAGTTCAAGGCCGACGGGATCCCGGTGGTATTCGACCCCGTGATTAAGGCCGGGGCGGGCCAGCCGCTGTACGAGGGCGTACCCGAGAAAACGTTCGCGGACGTCATCCTGCCGTACGTGTCGTTGGCGACGCCCAATAGCGTTGAGCTCGCGTACTTCGTCGACGAAGAGCCGGCGCAAAATCAAGGCGAGTTGCGTACGCAGGTCCGCGTTTTCCACGGGAGGTACGGCCTGTCGGTTCTGGCTACGGGAGGCCACATAAGCGGCAAGGCGGACGTGGTGGACGTCCTCTTCACGGGCGCGGAGATGCGGGAGTATCGGCGAGCCCGAGTGGAGGGGCCCATCCACGGGACCGGTTGCCTGGTCGCGGCCGCGGTAACGGCCTATTTGGCTTTGGGTATGGACGTCCTGGAGTCGTTCGAACGCGCGGAGGAATACGTGAACGCCGCGGTAGCGGGCGCCGTCGCGGTCGGGAAGGGTGCCTTGGTACCGGGCCGTACGGCGGCGGTATTCGCCGACGCCGAGCGGTGGCGTGTGTACAACAACCTACTCCGCGCGGTCAACGTCTTCGAGGCCGCCAGCGGTACCTATAAACTAATCCCCGAAGTCGGGACTAATATCGCGTACGCGCTGCCGGACGCGCGTTCGGTAAACGAGGTATGCGCCGTGGCCGGGCGGATCGCGCGCGTAGGCGCCGCGGTGCGGGCGTGCGGAAAGCCGGCATTCGGCGCGAGCGGCCATATGGCGCGCGCCGTTCTCGCGGTGATGAAACACGACGCGTCGACTCGAGCCGCTATGAATGTACGGTTCGGCGACGACGTCCTCGCCGCGTGCTCGGAGCTCAATTATCGGGGGGCGGGGTTCGACCGGGCCCGGGAACCCGCCGACGTCGCGGGCGACGAGGGGCGGACGGTCCAATGGGGCGTTGACGAGGCCGTGGGCGGCGTCGGCATAGTCCCGGAGATAATTTTCGACCGGGGCGCGGTCGGCAAAGAACCTATGGTGCGCATATTCGGCCGGGACGCGGTGGAGGTAGTCCGGAGGGCGGTAGCGATATCCCGGCGTCTCTAACGTTGGGGCGGGGACGGGAAGTGCGACGCTTAGCCGTAATCTTATTGGCCGCGGCACTATCCTCTTGTGGCCGGCCGGAAGAGCGCCCGCCTGCGAGGCCGGCGTACACGCCGGCTAAGACCCTTTACAACTTGAAGTTGGCTTACAACGCGCCGGGTTACGAAGAGTACGAGGCGCTTTTATCGCCGGAGGAGTTCACGTTGAAGGCCGAGGAGCCGCCGCCCGGATTCCCGGCGAAATGGGGTCGGCCCGAGGAGACGGAAGCCACGCGGGCTTTGTTGGCCGAAGCGTACCACATTTTATTGGAGATGGAGACGGCGCCCGAATTGGTGGGAACGCCGCCGGCCGAGGCCACCGCGTTCACGACCGAGGCCGTCGACGTCCGCGTGAGGGTGTGGCGCGAGCCGGAGTACTGTTTTTACGCTCGGGGAAAGGTTGCCTTCGGCCTTACCCGGGCCGACGCGTCGGCCCCCTGGGTAATCGCGGAGTTAGTGGACGGCACCGGCGCTTCGCACGCCGACGTGGCCGCGAACGAGCAGACCTTTCCCTGTTCGTGGGCCGCCATAAAGTGGTATTATTTGCGCCGCAAGCAGGAGGAAGATGCGCGGCATTAATTGGGTAGACGCCTTGTTGGCGGTAATCGTCGCGATCAATTGCGTCTTGGGCGTGCGGAGAGGCATCTTTCGGGAGCTCTTCAACCTCGCGGGTATCGTCCTCGGCCTGTTCGCCGGTTTCAGGTTGTACGAGGCGCTGGGCTGGAATCTCGAAGGGTGGTTGGACGCGCGGCCGGCGGTCGCTAATTTGGCGGCTTTCGTCCTGATATTTTGCGTTATCGCCTTCGGCGCGAGTTGGCTCGGCCACCTTCTCCACAGGGGGGCCAAAAGGCTCTTCGTCGGTTGGTTCGACCGGTTGGCGGGAGGCGTTTTCGGCTTCGCCCGGGGTCTGGTCTTCGCCAGCGTTACGGCGTTGGTTTTCGCGTTGTTCCCGTTCTTCCCCAGGCTGGAGAAGGATTTAAACACCAGCTTGCTGGGCCCGCACGTCGTCAAGGTCGCGCCCGCGATATACGGCGCCGTTATGACGAAAGTGCGCGGAAAAGACCACAAGGGTTTGGATATTAAACAGTTGGTCGACGAATACCTGCAGGAAGAGGAAAGTCCCGAGGAAGAGATGGAAGCTCCCGGCGAAAACGACGAGGGAGGAGAATCGGAGTGAACGCTAAGGAGCGACAGCGCCGGCTTCCGGTGGACCATCACGTGCACACGCCGTTATGCGGCCATGCCGAAGGCGCTCCCCGGGCGTACGTAACCGCCGCCGACGGCCTGGCGGGCGTGGGCTTCACCGACCACCTGCCGTTCCTCGAGCCGAGCATGGCCGACGCCGCGCTGGCCATGTCGTGGGACGAGTTGCCGGTTTACATCGACGGAATCCAGCGTCTTAAGGGTAAATCGCCCGCGCCGGTGTTGTTGGGGATAGAGGCCGATTATTTCCCGGGTCAGGAGGCGCGGCTCGAGGCGGTACTCGCGGCGCTGCCGTTGGACTACGTTTGCGGGGCGGTCCATCGGGTGGACGACTGGCGGTTCGACGACTCGCGGCATCTTCGGCGATACGAGGGCGCCGACGTGACGGCGTTGTACCGCGATTACTACGCGCTGGTAGTCGAGATGGCCCGGGCCGGCCTATTCGACGTTTGGGCCCATCCCGATTTGCCGAAGAAGTTCGGCTATTTACCGGAGGAGCCGGTGCGAGACGCGGAAGACGCCGCGTTGGCGGCGGTCGCCGCCGCCGGTATGGTCTTGGAGGTGAATACCTCCGGCCTCCGGAAGCCGGTGGGCGAGATTTACCCGTCGCTCGAGCTGTTGCAGCGCGCCCGCGCGCTCGATATTCCTATAACGTTCGGGTCCGACGCCCACGCGCCGTACGAGGTAGGTCACGAATTCGGGCGGGCGGTGGCGCTGGCGAAGGAAGCGGGATACCAAACGTACGTAACGTTCATGCGTCGCGAGAGGATCCCCGTACCGTTACGTTGACGTACCGATTGGGTTAAAGCAATCGCGTAAGGAGAAGCAATGCGTTTGGGGATTAATATCGACCACGTCGCCACGCTGCGCCAGGCGAGGGGTACTTTCGAACCGGACCCGGTGGCCGCGGCGTACGCCGCCGAACGGGGCGGCGCCACCCATATCACCGTCCACCTCCGCGAGGACCGGCGCCACATTCAGGAACGCGACCTCGATATCTTGAGCCGGACGGTGGCCACCGGCATAGACCTCGAGATGGCGGCCACCGAAGAGATGGTCGCTTTGGCGTTGAAATATAAGCCGGCGTTCGTGACGCTCGTGCCGGAGCGGCGCGAGGAGCTGACCACGGAAGGCGGCCTTGACGTCGCCGCAGGCCGCGAGCGGTTGGCCGGCGTCGTCGCCGAGCTCGGCAAGGGCGGCGTCCCGGTTAGTACGTTCGTGGAGCCGACGGAGGAACAGCTATCGGCGTCGCGGGAGGTGGGCGCGAAGACGGTCGAAATCCATACCGGCGCGTACGCCAACGCCGCCGCTCCCGACAAGGACGCGCGCCGGGAGGAAATAGCGGCGGCGGCGCGGTTCGCCGCGTCTTTGGGGTTGCACGTCAGCGCCGGCCACGGCCTTACTTATTATAACGTCAAGCCGGTGGCGACGATACCCGAGCTCGAGGAGCTCAATATTGGACATAGCATCTTGGCGCGGTCTATATTCGTCGGCATGGAAGAGGCCACGAGGCAAATGCTGGCGTTAATGCGGCAGGCCCGCGTGGGGTTCGAATGACGGCTATTATCGGCATCGGCGCCGATTTGATTGAAGTAAGCCGCGTTACGCGGGCGTACGAGCGTTTCGGCGGCCGCTTTCTGGAGCGTCTCTTTACGCCTGAGGAGAGCGCGTACTGTATGGCTCGCGTCGACTACGCGTGCGCGCTGGCGGGCAGGTTCGCGGCCAAGGAGGCCGTAGTCAAAGCTCTCTCGCCGACGGCGCCTATGGGGTTGGCGTACCGCGACGTGGCCGTAAAGGCGGACGGCGGTCGGCCCACGGTAGAGCTTAGCGGCGTGGCGGCGACGCTCGCGGCCGAACGCGGCGTCGAAGAAGTCATGGTGACTATAAGCCACGAAAAAGGCTACGCGATGGCGTTCGCGGTAGCGCTCGGGAAATGAAGCTGAAGTTCGGAAAGAAACGCAAAGGCCGGTTGAACCGGGCCAACCTGAAGAAGGTGCCGGCCGAGGTGCGCGAGGTCGTGGCTGCGTTGCACGCCGCGGGTAAACAGGCGTACCTGGTGGGCGGTTGCGTCCGCGACTTGCTCGCGGGCCTGGACGCCGTGGACTACGACGTCGCGACCGACGCTACCCCCGAAGAGGTCCAGCGGCTTTTCCGTCGCACCGCGCCTACCGGCATCAAACACGGGACGGTTACGGTACTGGGTGCGGAGGCCGGTTACGAGGTGACGACGTTCCGGCAGGACGGCAAGTACGGCGACGCCCGCCATCCCGACGACGTTACGTACGCCAAGAGCATCGAAGAAGACCTCAGCCGGCGGGATTTCACTTTCAACGCGCTGGCCTACGACCCCGCGGAGGATAAACTCGTCGACCTGTTCGGCGGCGTCGACGATTTTGAACGCGGCGTAGTACGCGCCGTGGGCGACGCCGAGGAGCGGTTCCGCGAGGACGGCCTGAGGCCTCTCCGCGCCGTGCGACTGGCGGCTCGCTTCGGGTTCGAAGTGGACGCCGAGACGTTGGATGCCGTCCCCGAGGTGTTGGACCGCGTTCGGATGGTCGCCGCGGAGCGGGTCCGCGACGAGTTCGTTAAGATGCTGGCCACCGCGGCCAAGCCGTCGTACGGCCTCGATCTCATGCGGGAGACCGGCCTGCTGGAGTTATTTATCCCGGAGCTTTTGGAAGGGTATGCCGTTACGCAAAACGAGTTTCACGCCTACGACGTTTACACCCACGCGCTCTACTCGTGCGACGCGGCGCCGGCCAACAAACCGCTCGTGCGGCTGGCGGCGTTGTTGCACGACGTCGGCAAGCCGCGGACGCGCGTCGTACGCGAAGGCCGGGTGACGTTCTATAATCACCAGGCGGTGAGCCGGCGGATGGCCCGCCACATCATGAACCGACTGCGCTTCAGCAGGAAGGAGCGGGACCACGTCCTGCACCTGATCTACTATCATATGTTCGGCTACACGCCGTCCTGGACCGACGCCGCCGTCCGCCGGCTTATCCGCAAGGTGGGGCGCGAGAACATAGCGGACCTATTCGACCTCCGCATAGCGGACTGGTTCGGTAACGGGACCAATTACGGCTTCCCGGCGTATTTGCGCGCGCTCGAGCGCCGCGTCAACGACGCCATAGCGCGCGAGGAGGCTTTCACGGAGAAGGACCTCGCCGTCGACGGCAACGACATTATGGGGGAACTCGGCATCCGGCCGGGTCCCGAAGTGGGGAAGGTGTTGAGTTACTTGCTCGAGCGCGTTTTGGAGGACCAGTCGCTCAACGAAAGGGAACGCCTGCTGGGACTCGTGCGGGAGAGGTTCGGGCCGCCCGGAAAGCCGGGCGAATAACGAGTGG
>CBFCYS010000032.1:0-20353 GCA_965602215.1 uncultured bacterium | reverse complement strand
GCCGACAATTATCACGTCCAGGACGCCGTAGACGACGTCGTCCACCGGCCCGGGCGCCAGGTCTATGGGACTTATTATCAATATCAGGAATACGAAAAAAAGTATCCAGAGTAAAGTCTTCTTCATAGCTAAACGCCTTTCTCGGCGCCGGCGCCTGCTTCGCGCCGGACGGTGTCCAGAAGCTCGCGCGCGTACTTCAGCGTCGTCGGCGTGGGCGGTTTGCCGCCGCCCAGCATCCGCGCCAACTCCTCCAGGCGGCGTTGGCCGTCGACGCCGGTCACCCTTATCGTCGCCCGGCCGCCTTCCACTACCTTGTCGACGTAAAACTGCGTATCGGCCCGGGCCGCGATCTGGGCGAGGTGCGTAACGCATACCACCTGGCGCGCCGCGGCGACCTCGTGCAGCCGGTTCCCTACCGCGTGGCCTACCCGGCCGCCGATGCCGGTATCCACCTCGTCGAAGACGACGGTCTCCATTCCGGCGCGGCCCGCCGACGCCGACCGGACCGCCAGCATAACGCGCGATAGCTCGCCGCCCGACGCCACCCGGGCCAGCGGCTTCATCTCCTCGCCGGGGTTGGCGGCCAGCTCGAAGACGACCTCCTCCGCGCCCGACGGCCCCAGCGGCGGCGCGCCCTCGCGGGGCAAGGCCGCGCGCGACGGCTCGACGAAGGCGGCGCGGAACGCCGCGCCCTCCATCCCCAGCGTCGGCAGGTCCGCGCTCACTTGCCCCGTGAGTTTTTCGGCGGCGTCGCGCCGGCGCTCCGAGAGCACGCCCGCTTGCGTTAGCGCCTCCTCGGCCGCGGCCGCCAGCTCCTCCTCCGCGTCGGCCAGACGGTCGTCGGCGTGCTCGAGGTCGCGCTTCTTCGTCCGCAGCTCGTCGAGGTGGGCTATGACGCCGGCGATATCCTTGCCGTACTTCCGCTTTAACCGCTCGAGCAGCGCCAGCCGGCTCTCGAGAGCCTCCAGGTCGACGGCCTCGCCCTCCTCCGCCGCCCGCAGCGCCGCGAGCTCCCGATTTACCTCGTCGAGCACGGCGTTCACGTCGGCGAGCCTCTCGGCGGCGCCGGCCGTCGACGGCACCACCTCGACCAGGTCCGCCAGCACCTTCTCGAGCTCCGTAAGCTGCGACGAGATGGCGCCGTCGCCCTCGGCGATGAGGCTTAGCGCGGCCTCCACGTCTTCCTTTATGCGTACGGCGTGCCGTACGCGGCCGCGCTTCTCCCGCAACGCCTCCTCCTCGCCCGCCCTCAGCTCGGCGCTCTCCAACTCCTCGATCATATACGCCAGGCCGTCGAGCAGGACGCCGCGCTCGGCGCGGGACGCCTCGAGCTGCTTGCACTCCGCTCCCAGGTCCCGCCAACGCCCGAACGCTTCCTCGTATCGCGCGCGCAACTCGCCCAGGCCGGCGTAATCGTCCAGGAGCTCGGTCTGGCCCCGACCCTTGAGCGCCGGCAACTCCGAGAACTGGCCGTGGAGCTCCACCAGCGACCCGGCCAACGCGGCCATAGACGCGACCGTAACGGGCCGGTTGTTGGCGTAGCAGCGGCTCCGGCCGTCGGCGCCTATCTCGCGCCGCAATATCAACTCGTTGCCGTCCCCCTCGATGCCCTCCTCGTCGAGGAGCGCCGCCGCCCGGGGGTTGCCCTCGAATACCGCTTCCAGCCGGGCCCGCTCCGCGCCGCGGCGCACCAGCAGGCTGTCGCCCCGGCCGCCCAGCAAGAGCTCGAGCGCCGAGACGATGATGCTCTTGCCGGCGCCCGTCTCGCCCGTCAGCACGGTGAAGCCCGGGCCGAACTCCAACGTCACCCGGTCAATAAGGACGAAATCCCCGATGTAGAGCTGCTTCAGCATAGTCGGCCTTCGCCAACCTATTTTACCGAACCGGCGGCCGGCGGTCAAGCGGCATAAAAAAGGCCGCGGCTCGAGCCGCGGCCGGGCCCGTTCTCACCGGCCTATTTTAACTTCATCTTCCCGGTACCCTTGCATACGGCGCATTGCACCGCGCCGTAACCGTCGCACACCACGCACGTTAATTCGCCGGAACCGCGGCATACGTCGCAGAATAATTTGCCGTCGACGCAGTAGTCGCAGGGGAAGCTCCCCGCCCCTTTGCACGTCGGGCACTTCAGGCGGTTGCCGTCTTCGTAGATGTACCCCTTGCCGAAACACTCCGCGCAGCGGATGCGGCCGGTCCCGTTGCAATACGTGCACGTTACTTTCCCGGTGCCGTCGCAGTAGTTGCACGTAACGGTGCCGTTTCCGTCGCAATACGCGCACGAGATCTCGCCCGAGCCGTCGCAGTACACGCACGTTATGGTATCCTGCGCCGCGACGTCCGCGGGCCCCGGCAAGGCCAACATCGCGCCTAACACCAGCGCGATGTACCCTATGATTATCTTTCTTGCCATGACGTATATTCGACGTATATATGACTATATCAGTTTAAATTAACCGGTCCCCAGCGCCTCCTTGACCATCGCCGGGATGGCGCTGGGGGTATCGGCGACGCCCACGCCCGCGGCGGTCAGCGCTTTGCGTTTACCCTCCGCGGTACCCGCGCCGCCGGAGATGATAGCGCCGGCGTGGCCCATCCGCTTGCCCGGGGGCGCGGTCCGGCCGGCGATGAAGGACACCACCGGCTTCGACATCGTCGCCTTTACGTATTCCGCGGCGCGCTCCTCGTCGTCGCCGCCTATCTCGCCGATGAGGACCACGGCCTTCGTCTCCGGGTCGGCCTCGAACATCCCCAGGCAGTCGATGAAGCCGGTCCCGATGACCGGGTCGCCGCCGATGCCGATGCACGTAGACTGGCCCAGCCCCCCGCGCGTTAGCGCGTACACCACCTCGTACGTGAGCGTCCCGGAGCGGGAGACGACGCCGACGCCGCCCGGCTCGTGGATGCGCGCCGGCATGATTCCCACCTTGGCCTTGCCCGGGCTAATGAGGCCGGGCGAGTTGGGCCCCACGAAGCGCGCGCCCTCTTCCGCGGCGTGGTGGTATATCTTGTTCATGTCGGCGACGGCGATGCCCTCGGTAATGATGACGACGAGCGCCAGGCCCGCGTCTATGGCCTCGTACACCGCGTCCGCGGCGAAGGCGACCGGCACGAAGATGATGGAGGTGTTGGCGCCGGTGGCCTCGGCCGCCTCGGCCACGGCGTCGAAGACGGGGATGCCGTCGACGTCGGCGCCGCCCTTGCCGGGCGTTACGCCGGCGACCACCCTGGTGCCGTACTCCTTCATCCGCGCGGCGTGGAAGGAGCCGTCGCGGCCCGTGATGCCCTGCACGATAAGCTTGGTGTTCTCGTCTACAAGGATGGACATAAGGACTCCATATCCTTAGATAACAGGTTGGCGCCGAGGCGTTTTATTTCAAGAAAGGGGCGAGGTAATCTTCGGCGAAAGCAACGAACTTCTCCGCTTGGTTTAATAAAAGGGCGATGTCGTCCGAAGTGAACTTCGCGTATTTATAATCGCCTTCAATACGATCGCGGGCGAGCTTTTCAAGAAAATCGGCTAGTTCGGCCGGCGCTAAACCCTCTTTTACGAAAAGCTTACGGAAACCGATTAACGTCCCTTTATGGGTTTGGTACGTGGTGCCTCTCGTTAATAAGACGGCTCGCGTGTAATAAAAACAAGTATAATAAATATGAGATACGGAAAAACGGTATTTACGTTCTTTAGCCGTCAACCGCGCTTCCGCCCACGTTTCGCGAGCTAAAGCTATGTCCTCCTTAATATCGATTTTTATATCTTCATTCACGCCGCAACGCCTTCCTCGCGTACGTTAACGTAGAACGCGCGGCCCCGTTTTTCTTCAAATTCTTCCTCGGTTACCACCGACGCATACAGGAGTTCTTCGTATTTCTCCAATGCGGCGGAAGCGAACGGGAATATGCGGTCATCGGCCTCCTTGGCGTCGATATCCCGCACCACCACCAACACGTCGATGTCCGAGTCCTCGGTATAATCCCCCCGCGCCCGCGAGCCGTAGAGGATGATGTGGACGATGCGCTCGCCCAGCTCCTCGCGCGCGCGCCGGGCGAACTCCAGCACCGCGCGCTGCCAGTTCTCCAAAGGACCGCTCTCGTCCCAATCTAATCCGCGCATAACGTCCGCGCCCCTATTAACCCTTCGCCGCTGCGACCGCGGCCTTGACCGCCTCGTCCATATCCGAGCCGGCCTCGATGCCCGCCTTCTTCAAAATCTCGCGCGCCTCCTCCTCGTTGGTCCCGGTAAGGCGGACGACGAGCGGCACGTCGAGCGGGTGCTTCTCGAGCGCGGCCACCAGCCCCGTCGCGACGTCGTCGCAGCGCGTGATGCCGCCGAAGATGTTCACCAGCACCGCCTTCACGCCCGGCGAGGACATGATGATGTCCATCGCGATGAGGATTTTCTCCGGGGAGCTCGAGCCGCCGACGTCGAGGAAGTTCGCCGGCTCGCCGCCGTAAAGTTTGATGAGGTCCATCGTCGTCATGGCCAGGCCGGCGCCGTTGACGATGCAGGCCACGTTGCCCGTCATGGGGACGTAGCTCAGGTCCGCGGCCTTGGCGCGCAGCTCGGTCTCGGCCAGGTCGTCGCGGCCTTCGGCCAGCTCGCCGTGGCGGTGGAGGGCGTTGTCGTCGATGTTAATCTTGGCGTCGAGCGCGATGAAGTCGCCGTCCGCCGTCTCCACGAAGGGGTTTATCTCGGCCAGCGAGCAGTCGTACGCCACGAAGGCCTTATAAATTCTGCCGAGCACGTCGGCGACGACGCGGCCTTTTTTCGCGTCGCCGGTGAGCCGCTTGCCGACGGCGAAGGCCTGGAAGCCGTGCAGGCCGAGGCAGGGGTCCATCGTGACCTTGACGATGGCGTCCGGGTTGGTGCGCGCGACCTCCTCTATCTCGACGCCGCCCTCGCTCGAGGCCATAAGCGTCACGGCCTTCGCGCCGCGGTCCGCGACGAAGCCGAGGTAATACTCCTTGGCGATGCGGGACGCCTCCTCCACCAGGACCTTCTCGACCGCGAGGCCCTTGATGTCCATGCCGAGGATTTGCGCCGCGGCCTCCTTGGCCTCGGCCGGCGTCTGCGCCACCTTGATGCCGCCGGCCTTGCCGCGGCCCCCCACGTGGACCTGGGCCTTGACGGCCACCGGGCCGCCGACTTCCTTCGCGACGGCCTCCGCTTCCTCGGGCGTCGTCGCGACGCCGCCGCGGGGCGTCTTTATCCCGAATTCCTTAAAAATCTCCTTGGCCTGGTATTCGTGAATCTTCATAACGGAGCTCCCTTCGGCTCGCGCCGAAAGTTTAATAGTGGGTGTCGTTAATTGGGGGCGCTAAAATCCGCCTATGCCGCCGGCCGCCGTCACCGCTACGATAATTATCACGTATGCGACGATGCACAGCGTCCAGAGGCCGAGCCCCACGATGCTGATTATGAGGCAGATCTTGCCGACGCGCTTGTTCTTCTCGAGCTCGCACTTCTTGAGCGCCACGATGCCCAGGATGAGCCCCAGTACCGGCGAAAACACCGCTACGATGTACAAGTAGGCCACGAGCAAGGGCTCGAGTAAATCCGCCAGGCGCCGCTTCTTCTCGTCCCAATCCACGTTCAGTCGCTCTTCCATACCCGGTCCTCCTGACCTAGCTTACGTATTAGCCTCAACCGCCGCCGCCGGAATCCCATAAATACGCCCCGCTTACCGCGAAGATGACAACTACAGCGTACGCTACGATAAGGCAACCGATTAAGGCGAAATTGACGATGGCGAGGATTACGCATATTTTGCCGACGCGCTTGTTGGCCTCGAGCTTGCACTGCGCCAGCGCGACGATGCCGAAGACGAGGCCGTATATCCAGGAGATGACGGACAAGAAGTACAACCCGGCCACCGCAAGGGGTTCCACAAGGTCGAGGAGGCGATGCATCCGCTCCTCGTACGCGCTCGCCGTTAATTTTTCTTCGACCATAACGACCCCTTAACCTTCGCTTCCCCAACGTTCGCGATGGACCCGGCCTTCGTCGAAGCGTCCCGCCGGCGGCTTCTCCTCCGCCGGGTGGCCGACGGCGACGAGCGCGAACGGCGTAACTTCGGGGGGCAAACCTAAAATCTCCGTGAGCCTCGATTCCAACCCGTCATCCGGGTAAACGCCGAGCCACACCGCGCCCAGGCCCAGCGCGTCTACCTACCGTCGAAAAACCCGCTTGACGACGGAGGGGGACAACCCGACGTCCAAGGCTATCGACGCGTAAAGGCGGTCGTACTTGTGGCTCTCCTGGCAGCTCGTATATGTCAGGTCGTAGCACCGGCGGCACCGAAAGTAGCGACCGCCGGGCGGTAGGTACAGCTTCCCGACGCGCCGGCCGCAGCGTAGGCACTTGAACCAAAACCTAACGCCGCCAAAGTGGGGGCGCGTTACGTCGAGCCTCGCCGTTTCGTCTACCTCCTCGCCGCTATCCGTAAACTTATAAAACAGCCTGAACCACGGCGCCGCCATATCCGTCGTGTCCACCTCGTACCCTATTGACGACGTTTTTTCACCGCCTCTGTACCACGCCCAAAGGCCGCGCCGGTACTGCTCCGGGCGCAGGACTCCCTCCCGGGCCCACCGGTTCGCGTCCAAAACGCGACAGTCCTCCACGGTCGTCTTAACGTCCCTCCGCCACTCGCCGCTACCAAAACCGCCGATAGCTTAACACCCCTTTCCCCGTTTTTCGCCGTTTCGCTATGTCCCGCAAAGTTTTTCGGCCCTTTCGCGTTGCCCCGTTTTTCCTAAATCATTAACAATAATTACCGCTTTTGTACCGGATTTATTTCCTAAAAACCTAAGCCCCACAAAGTCTTTCCCCGACACCAGCCGCTCCGCACCACTGCGCAATTTTCGGGCCGCTTTCCGTTTATTCGCGCGGCTTGCGTCGCCGCGGCGCAATCCTGGACCCAAAAACTCTCGTATTTTTTAGGCGCTGGTCGCCGCACACCAGGACCGCGAGCGGCGCCTCGTACAACATCTGGGAGTATTCGTGGAAAGAGGGGATTTGCTCGAGCGTCGCCCGGGCCGTTATGACGACGAACTGCCACGGTTGTTCGTCGCCGGCGGAGGGGGCGGCCATCGCGGCCTCCGGGAGCGCGCGGACGTCTTCCTCCGTTACGGCCTCCGCCGTATACTTCCGAATGCTGCGCCGCGAGAGTAAGGCTTCGTACGCTTCCATAACCGCTACCTTTAAAAAACGCCTATCTTAAATGCGGCCGCGCCGGAAACGCCGCGGAGGCCGTCGTCGGTCAAACCCTCGCACTCGGTATCGGTGGCGTACCGGTACCCGGCTCCGACCGCCAGGCGTAAATACTGCGTGACGTTCAACTCGACGCCCACGGTCGGCTCGGCGATAAAAACGGCGTCGACTACGCCGTACTCCCAGGAGTACACGTCGTTGTAGACGAGTCCGCCGCCGCCGATCAGGAGGGAGGCGTGGAAGTGGAGCAATTTCTGCCAGGGATAGACGTACTCCACGAGAAAGCCGCCGTAACCGAAATCGACCCGCCGCAGCGGGTATTCGGCGACGGTTACGCTGGGGAGGAGGGCCCAACCGCCGAGGCCCAGGACCAGCGAATGGTTTAAGATGACGCCGCCCTGCGCCCCGGCGAACGCGGCGACGTCGCCGTTGAATTGGCCGACGCGGACTACCAGCGCGCCGTAGCCTCCGAACGTGAAGTCGCCGTCGAACAACGTCTCAGCGGAGGGCTCGGTCGCAGCCGCAACGGCCGCCGTCGCCAAGCAAACGATTCCTACGAAGCACGCTCGCGCCATATCGTCGCGCCTTCCTACGGCGGCAGCTCGCCGCCCGAGATATCCAGCATGGCCTTAAAGGAGTAATAATGAAATACGTTGAGCAAAACGAAAAACAAGGCTACCGTCAGGGCCGCGGGGATAAAAGTCCGGGGGCGCTTCCCCCACCGCCCCGCGCGCTCGAGCACCATTTCCCATATCACCAGCGCGAGGTTGAAGAATATGCCGGCGAGCCCCGCGACGGTCAAGATAGCCAGCGGGTAGTAGAGCCAGGGCCACGGCGCGAACACCAGCGCCCCCGCCGCCGCCAGCAACCCGAGCCATATTACGCCGTCCCACGGCCCCCCGAACGGCCGCACGACCCCCCTCTTGCCGCCGCCGACGATCAACTCCGGCGACAGGAGCGGGAAGGCGAAAACGGGCAGCGCGGCGCCGGCGACCAGGCCGGTCAGGAACCGCAATATGTTCGTCGTCTCGCGGAAGCCCAAATACGAGGATACGCCGTCCACCGCCATCGGCAACAGCATCGCCGCCACCGCGAGCGAAAACCCCATCCGCGGCAGCGCGTTGACCTTGAACCCGCGGCGAAGAACGAGGAAGACGTAGGTGGCGGCTATACCCAAATAGATGCCGGTGCAGCGCGAACACACCGGCAGTAAATGGCCGCCCACGGTAAGCGTGCGCGACGGCAGGCAGTGGCAGACCGCGTAACCGAAAAAATGCAATACCTGGTCGGGCCACGCCATCGCTCGAGCTACATCACCTTACCGCGGTAGTCCGGGAATAGAATCGGCGCCGCAAGCTCGCTCTCCAGGCCGGCGCCTACGACCTCTTCGTCCCACGCCTTCACGTGCGCGAGCGAGAGCGCGCCCAACTCCACCGTCGGAACTTGGGCCGCCGCCGCGTCCCCCGCCCGCCGGCCGAAGACGCACACGTCGAGGAGCGAATTTCCCATCAACCGGTTTTGACCGTGAATGCCCCCCGCGACCTCGCCCGCGAAGTAGAGGCCGTCGATGTCTTTGCTCGAGGCGTCGCCGTTAATCGCGACGCCGCCGTTCTGGTAGTGCAGCGTCGGGTAGATAAGCATCGGCTCGCGCGAGATGTCGATGCCGTGATTGTCGTACATGCGGAACTTGCCGGGGAAGTCGCTCCGAACGGTCCCCGGGCCGCGCAGGATGTCTATCATGGGCGAGTCCAGCCAGATGCCGACGCGGCCGGAGGGGGTGGGTATCCCCTTGCCCCGGCCCTCCTTGTCGGCCGCCGCGCACTCGCGGATGAGAGCCGAGGATGCGACGTCCCGCGTCTCGAGGGGGTAGACGAACTGCTCGGCGTCGACGTTGAGGAACTGGGCGCCGGCGCCGCGTATTTTCTCGGTAATAAGGAGGCCTACTATCTGCTCCGGGTATATGGCGCCGGTGGGGTGGAATTGCGAGGACTCCAGGAACACCAGCTCGCAGCCGGCGTGGTAGGCCATGGCCAGGCCGTCGGCGGTAGCGCCGTAATGGTTGGTGGTGGGGAAACCCATGAGGTGGAGGCGGCCGAAGCCTCCCGTCGACATGACGGTGCACTTGGCCCGCACGACGACGTACCGGTCGCGGTCGAGGTCGTAGAGGACCGCGCCCGCGGCCTTCCCGGTCTCGTCCTTTATTATCTCCACCGCCGGCGCGAATTCCAAGGTTTTGATGTGCTTCCGGCACTCCACCTCGTCGCGCAGCGTCCTCATAATTTCGGCGCCGGTGATGTCGCCGCAGGAGTGCATGCGCTTGCGGCTGGTGCCGCCGCCGTGGAGGGTGCGCATGGTGCCTTCCTCGGTCTTGTCGAACATCACGCCCATCTTCTCGAGCCAGGCGATGACGAGCGGCGCGTCCTGCACCAGCGCCTCCACCAGCTCCGGATGGTTGGCGAAGCGGCCGCCGCCCAGCACGTCGAGGTAATGTATAACCGGCGTGTCGTTCTCCTTGTCGGCGGCCTGGATGCCCCCCTCCGCCATCATGGTGTTGGCGTCGCCCAGCCGGAGCTTGGTCGCGATGAGGATGTCCTTGACGCCGGCGTCGGACGCGGTGATGGCCGCGCTACAGCCGGCGCCGCCGCCGCCCACGATAAGCAGGTCGACGTCGTAGTCGACGCGCTCGAGGTCCACCTCGGTGGGGTCGAGCCGACTGCGCGACTCCAAAACGTCGACGAGCTCGTTGGGGTAAACCGCGCCTTTGTTGGGGCCGACGCTCAATTCGCGCTTGGCGTCCGCGCGGAAGTCGGGGTGGAACGCTTTGAGGAGGGCGTCTATCTCCTCCATCGTAAGGCGCGGGTAGTGCTCGCCGCGCTTGACGGCCTCGATGCGGTCCGGCCTGGAAGCCTCGACCTTCGTTATTAACTTTTTAAGTCCCGGGTCGTAGCCCATCGCTCGCTGCCTCCCGTCGTCCGGCCGGGGCGTCCCTAGCGGAACAACGCCCGCACGCGTCCCAACGACGCCGGTGCGACGTTTATGTCGTTATTGCCACCGATTATCCCGAAAAATTCCAGGTACTTCGCCATCAAGTCTTTCTTTTTATAATCGCCGTTCGCCAGCGCGCCGAATATTATGGACGAAGTAATGGTTTTATAAGAAACTTCGCCGGCGACGGCGTACCGTACCACGCGGGCGTTCGACCGGTTGCCGGCGCGCCGCGAGCGCATCACCACTTCGCCCCCCGCGTCGTTGAACTCATCCACGAAGGCGTCGGGGTGGTCGCGGCGGTACGCGTAGTAGTCGAATCGTATGCCGGCCCACGCGCCGATGCCCTCCGCCACGTTGACGTTGCCGTCCTCCATCGGCCGGCCGTCGTCAGAAAAGGCCGTGCCCAGCTTTTTAAAGAACGCCGAGTTTCCGTAGCGCCGCCCGATCTCCGTGCCCTCGACGTAAAGGTTGGCGCCGTCCCGGCTCAGGTAATCTTCTAAAATCCGGCGCTCGGCGTAGGACAACCGGCCGTCGTCGGGCCAGAAGCCGCACAGGACGAAGACGGCGTCGTAAGCCGCGAGGTCGTACGGCAAGACGAACTTCAGTTTAACGTCTTCTGCGCCGGCGGCCTTCAGCGCCCGCACTACGGCGTGCTCCGTACCGACGGCGCCGCCGCCCTCCGGGGCGTCGAAGGTGCGGCCGTTGTCGCGGTCCAGGACCAGGACCGCGCCGTGCGCGGCCGCCGCGTACGCCAGCCATAACGCGGATATGAAGACGAAAACTCTCATAACGTCGCCGCCGGCACGTCGAAGTACAACGCCGGCGCGAGCGCTTCGCGCCACCAGAGCGCAAGATAAATATGAGCCACGTACGCCGCGGCCATCATCAAGAAAGCCAAAACGGCGCCGTCCCGTAAATCGCGGGCTCGGACCGGCCGCCGGCAAATCCACGAGAGGGTGGGCTCCGCCGCGGCCAACAATATATTAACGAAAGCCAGCGCCCGAAACACTTCCCACACCGGCCACCCCAACAACACCACTCTCCAGGGCTCGGCCGCCCGCAGGAACAACGTGCCCAGGTAATACGCCTGGCAGTTCAGCAGTATCGCCGCGAGCACCAGGCCCCCCACCCCCGCCGTCGGCAAGCTCAGGCCCGCCAGCGCCGCCGCTTCCTTCAACCGCCACGTCCCCCACGCGCCCAGGCCCCCCACGTCCATTCCCGACCCCACCCAC
Source organism: uncultured bacterium (assembly GCA_965602215.1). Classification (GTDB taxonomy): domain Bacteria; phylum RBG-13-66-14; class B26-G2; order WVWN01; family WVWN01; genus WVWN01. Next base: position 8,923 of record CBFCYS010000032.1, on the reverse strand, counting down.
AGCGTCATCGCCTGGGCGTACGACGCGCCGTACGCTACGGCCGAGCCGGCGTGGGCCGGAAAAAGCACCGTGAAGAAAGCTATAGCGACTACTTTGCAGAAAGACCAAAAAAGGAGCGCGAAAGCGGCCCCCTGGAAGCCGCGGTGGAGCCGCACCCAGACGTACACGGGCAGCGCCGCGGCTACGTCCAGCGCCGGCAGCACGAACTTGTTTCCTATCAGTATGCCCGCGCCCGACGTAGCGAACGCGGCCGCGGCCAAATACCACAACGCCCCGGGGAGCCTTACGTTCCGCCATGTATTGGCGGCCACGCTTTCCAGCCGCCGGCCGAAATCGGACCAGGCCACGTCTTCTCGCTCCCCGCGGGGGCGCCGCCGACAACCCCTAAATATAGCAAAGCGTTACGGCAAAAGCAACACGTATAACGTTAACGTACGGTCGAGCAGGCCGGCGGCGGCTACACCCGCGGCGCGGCCCTCAGGACAGGACCTCCTGGCGCACCAGCTTCACCGGCAGCGAGCCCACGGCCAACAGGCGGTCGTGGAACTCGCGCAAGGAGGTCTCGGGGTGCCGCTTGAAGTAATCGTCCCGCAGCGCCATTATCTCGCGCTGCCCGACGAGGTACGACATCGGCTGCGTGGGCGTGTAGATGTACCTTCTGACCTCCGCCTCCGCGTTTACGCGTTCCAGCGAAACCACGTCCATCAGGAACGCCACCGCCTCGTCGAAGGTCATGCCGCCGGTATGGAGCGACACGTCCAGGACGACGCGCGCCGCCCGCCACAGCGTGTCCTTCTTCTGGCCCAGGATTATGCGCTCGTCGTCGTAGAAGCCCTGCTCGCGCATCATGTCTTCGCAATACAGCGCCCACCCCTCGATCAACGGGTTGGAGTGGAATTCCCTGCGGATCCGGTTGTCAACGCGGTTGGACCAACACAGCTGGAGGTGGTGGCCCGGGTACCCCTCGTGCAGCGCGACGATGGGCACCTTGGCGCGGTTGTGGCCCGCCAGCTTCTGCTCGCGTTCCTCGGGCGTGGCGTCCGGTTCGACCGGCGTGACGTAGAAGAAACCCTTCTGGCGGGGTTCGTACACCGCGGCCGGCATGTACGCCCCGTACGGCATTATGGCGCGCTCGAACTCCGGCGTCGGGATTACTTCCAACTCCTCCCCCTCCGGCAGGCCGCAGAGGTTCTTATCAATCGTAAACTGCCGGGAGCGCGCCATCCAATCCCGGTAGTAATCCAGGAGTTCGTCCGCGGTCGGATGGTCCTTTTTCAATTCCTCGACCAGCTGGGCCGGCGTTGCGCCGGGCCGTATCTCCTCGGCCAAGGCCGCCAACTCCGCCTGCGTTTGCGCCACCGATTCCCGGCCGAAGGCCAGGAGCGAGTCGGCGTCGTAGTCGAGCAAATGGTACTCGGCGAGGAGCCGGTCGAACCCCTCCCGGCCCGCGGCGAAATCCTCGCGCACCGGCAGCCCCCGGACGTGGGTTATATAATCGTCCAACGCCGCGGCGGCGCGCTCGCCCGCCTTCGCCAGGTCGGCGGCGTACTTGCTCTTGGCCTGCTCCGCGGCCGCCGGAACGACCCGCGCCAGAAAAAGCCCCGCCTGCGCGGCCATCTGCGCGGCCAGCTCGACGAACCTCGCCACCGGCCTCTCGAAGGGGAGCTTCCCCTCTTCGCAGTAAGCCGGCACCTTCCGCAAGCGCGCCAGCATCGCGCCCAGCCGCTCCTCGAGCGGCGCGTAGTCCCGGACCAGCATAATGAAGAGCGTCTGGACCACCGTGGCCGGGACGCCGATGGGATTTAGCCGTAAATCGTCCAGAACCCGCAACGAAATGTCGTAATTCGCCAGGCGCGCCCGCACCAACGCCAGGTCGACGACGTCCTCGCCCTCGGCCGTCCGGGCGGCTTTCTCCACCCGCGCCGCGTATTCGTCGACGAACGCCTCGTACGCGGCAATCCCCTCCGGGCCGGGGTCGTCCCATTCTTCGTCGAAATCGTGAATACCTTTGTAGGTAGCGGACGGCGGCTGGAGCTCGTTTTCGCGGTCCAAGATATCGTCTATCAATCGGGAAATTTCTTTGGTCATAATTTTCAAACACCCCTTCGTTGGAATTTTTCCGCAACGCTAACATACGAATATCGGCCGGTCAAGGTTCAAGTACCGGCGGGCGGACCGCACAAGGGGTTTCCAAATTAAATATTGACCCGTAAACATAAAAGTGTTAGCATTGTGCGTAAAGAGGTACTTCAGATTATGAAAGCGAAAAAAATAACGGCGTTGGCCGTAATCGCCGCATTGGCGTGGTGGTGCGCGGCGCCGGCGCTGGCGGAAGAAGAAGACGAGGAAACCGCCGCCACGACGGAAGAAAATATCCGCTACTACTATGGGCGCGGTAATAACCCTTTCAGTACCCCTTCGGTGGAAGCGGAAGAAGAGGTTTTCTTCTTTGGCGAGAGCGCCCACGACGACTCCGTCGAGCTGGAATGGAGCCGCTTCCAGGATACGACCGGCAGGGCGTCCCGCGACTTTAAAACGATGATCGGCGTCACGTTGATAACGACGGCGGTTACGATGACCGGCTGGGCTATCTTTCTAAATACCGACCGGGTCCGGCCGGACAACTGGCGGAAAGTTTACGATGCAACGGGCGTCGTGCCGACGACCCGGGAGCATACGGTCAACGTGCCGACGGTCGTAGCCGGCATTTGCCTGGGCGGCGGCGGCGTATGGTTGATGCGCCGTAACTGACGTCCGGCGGCCGGGGGAACAACGGCGCCGGAAAGAAGAAACCCAACACCGCGCGTCTTTATTATGAAACGCACGCGTTCACGGAGCGGCAAGTTTCTAAGCTTTCCACGAACGCGTTTTTAGTTAGGGTGCGGAGAAAGGAGGCGAACCTGAAAAAGCGTACTATAAATTTCGCTTTACGGACCGGCAAGACGAAAGGGGAAAGCCTTATGAAGCGACATCTTAAAGGTATCAACGCCGCGATTGCCGTCCTGGCCTTGACGGCCGGCGTCGTTATCACGTCGTGCGGCACGGAAGAAGCCGGCACCAACGGCCCGAGCGACGAATACTTCCCCACCAGCGTAGGCCAGAGGTGGGTCTTCGATACGTACAACCTGACGCGGGACCCGGGTATGCAGAATCCGTTCTATACGCACGTATCGGTAGAAAACGTGCCGGCGGGCCCGGGCGGCGTCGTAGAGCCCATCTTCGTGGCCAAGTACGCCAAGAGTGACTCGGGCCAACGGCTGAGGCTCAACCAGGCCGCCTACTGGGTCAATAAAGACATCTTTTATAAGTACGAATACTTCAGCTACTCGCAGCCGTATTTCCAATTGCGCGGTTACAACTACCTGAGCGAATACCGCGACCCGGTGGTCGGAACGTTCTTTTACGGTACGAGCGGCCAGCGGGTGCCTTTCTACCTGCTTAAGATGCCCTTCAACGTAAACGATACGTGGGACGTACTGAACAAGAATAACACGGCCCCCGAAACCAACCCCACCTTCTTCCGCAAACTCGACCAGAAAGACTACTTCGACCTCCCGCGCGACATGGACCGCGACGGCTTCGTCGACGATATGGATCTGTCGATAATCGCGAAAGTTACCGGCAGCGCGCTGATCGATACCGAGCAGGGAAGCCTCAATTGCCACGTCGTCGAGCTAACCCAGACGCTCGTCTTCCACATGACCACCCGCGGCGACGTCACCGACGTTTCTAAGACCACGTACTGGGTCGCGCCGTACCGCGGCGTAGCCAAAGTACGTTGGTACGCGGGTAGCGAATACCTCGACGAAATAGATATGTCTCTAAGGACGTGGTGGTTCGTAAAGTAGCGTCCGCCGCAAAGCTCCGATAAAACGAAACGAAAGCGAGGCAATATTATATGAATACCAAACGCATCTTACTCGTAAGTTTCGGGGCGATATTGGCCGCGGCGGTTGCGGCGTACGGGGTCGGTCCTCACGCGACCTACGGCACCGCGGGCCTTTTCCGCACCTGGTCCGCCGACACCATAAAAGTCCCCAGCCTCGACGTAACCATGATAGCGGCCCAGTACTGGAGCTACGACACGCCCGAGGGCGGCGACAACTACCTGCTGCCGTCGTTCGGCCTGACGCTCTGCCCCATTAAATGGTTCGAGGTAGGCGGCCATTATCGCGCCGCCCTGCATTACCGCGAACCGGTGGTCGAGACCAATACGTACGTAATGGGCGTGAGCGACGCGGCGCTAACCGGCAAATTCCACGGCGTCGGCCAGGACCAGTTCTGGATGTCTATGGGCGGCCTGGTTTACGTCGACCTCCCCACCGGCACGACCGAGGACTTCACCACCCCCAAAGAAGAGGGGACCGACTTCATAGCGGACAGCCAGAATAACGTCGGCATTATGGCGCTGATGTCCAAGGACTTCCTCGGGAAGGTAATCGGCATCAACGCCAACGTCGGTTACGTCGTACGCAGCGGCAACGCCAACTACGAGACGACGAAGGGCATGTATAACAAAATGGAGCGGCCCAACTGGATTGCCTACGGCGTCGGCTTCGACATCAGGCCCATACCCGTCCTGTCGGTCATCAACGAATACAGCGGCTTCGTCAGCCAAACCTACGCGGAAGGGACCAAAAAGGATAAAAATTTCGAGGCGACGCTCGGCGTACGCACCAACGGCTACGACATGTACCACTTCGGCCTGGGCGGCGCGTACCGCCTGTCCGCCGCCGGCGGCCCCGACTTCCGCGGCTTCCTCCAGTCCAGTATGGACATCCCTCTCACGCCCTCCGACCGCGACAAGGACGGCATCCCCGACCACAAGGACAAGTGCCCGGACGACCCCGAGGATTACGACGGCTACATGGACGCCGACGGTTGCCCGGATACCGATAACGACAACGACGGCATCCCGGACGCGGTCGACCAGTGCCCCAACGACCCCGAGGACAAGGACGGCTTCCAGGACGACGACGGCTGCCCCGACCCGGATAACGACAACGACGGCATCCCGGACGTCTCCGACCAGTGCCCGAACGAGGCCGAGGACTTCAACGGCTACCAGGACGAGGATGGCTGCCCCGAAGGCGGCAAGCCCGTCGAGAAGCCCACGGAAACCTCCTTCATCCTCGAGGGCCTGAAGTTCGAGCCCAACAGCCCGGTCATGGTCCCGGGGGCCTATACCTCCCTCGAGAAGGCCGGCAAGATAATGAAGGACTACCCGGACGTCAACGTCGTCATCGAGGGCCACGCCGCTTCGACCGGCCGCCCCGACTTCGAGATGAACCTCTCCCGCGAACGCGCCGACTCGGTCCGCAACTACCTGGTCCAGACGTACGGCATCGAGGCCAGCCGCATCCGCTCCGTCGGCTACGGCAGCGCCAAGCCCATATCCGACAACGCTACGTCCGACGGCCGGGCGCGCAACCGCCGCATCGAATTCAAGGTCGAGTAACACCCGTTAAAACAACGCAACAAAAAAGGAGGGCCGACGTTCGGCCCTCCTTCTCTTTTCGGTAAAATAACTACGCCGTCAACCCCAGGAACAACTCCTCGAGCGTAAGCGCGACGTTGCTGTTATCCCGGAGCGCCGCCGCGGCCCGGGCCAACGCCTCCCACGTTTGCTCGGGCGTTACCAGGCGGCCGCTCTCGGCCAGCGCGCGGACGCGGCCCTCGAGCGCCTCGAGGCGGAGCGTATCCGGCGCGCCGCCGCGGACCGCCGCCAGCTCGTGCGTAAGGTCCGCCCACGCCGCGACCAGGGCCAGCGCCTCCTCGCGCCCCCGCGTAATCTGCGCCGCGCCCAGCGCCTCGACCACGCCGCCCGCGGCCAGCCCCTCCCATATGCCGAGGGCGGCCTCGAGTCGCCCGAGCTGTTCTTCGTCCACCGCGGCCGCCGCGCCCTCCAGCGTCCCGTCCGCCTTGCGCGCGACGTCGGCCGCCGCCGCCGCCGGCACGCCCCGCTCGCGGACCAGCGCCTCCGCAAGCTCCGCCGCCGTCAGGCGCGGGAAGTGAACGTTCACGCACCGCGAGACGGTCGTCGGCAGGAGCTGTCGCGGGTCGTGCGAGACGAGTACGAAGGTCGTTCGCCCGGGCGGCTCCTCCAGCGTCTTGAGGAAGGCGTTGGCGGGAACGTCGTTGCGATAGGTCATCTTCTCGGGCTCGACCACAAGGAGGACCTTACGCCGGCTCTCGCTGGGCGGCCGCCCCGTCTCCGCCAGAATCTCCCGTACCCGGTCGACGTCGAAATGCATCCCCGGCGCCTCGTAGCGCCGGAAGTCGGGGTGCACGTCGGCGAAGACGCGGCGGCAGGTATTGCATACGCCGCAGCCCTCGAGCGGCTTCTCGGGGCACAGCGCCGCGGCCCCCAGCGCGTACGCCACCGCCTCCTTGCCCACGCCCCGCGGCCCGGCGAAGAGATAGGCGTGCGCCAGCCGGCCGCTTTCCAGCGCCCGCGCCAGCGCCGCCGCCACCTCTTTTTGGTACGGCAGCTCGGCGAAGGGCCAACGTTTGGCGTGCTCGGCGCTCACGGCGCCCATTCTACAAAACTATCGCCGATTACGCAACAAAGGGCTACCGCCGCCAACCGCGAAAAACCCGCCCGGCGGCGGGTTTCGTCGTTAACGGTTACGACGCGGCTCGTCATAAAACGCTCGCGAGCGCGGCCCGGGCGGCGGCGAATACCTCCTGCTCCGGAGGCGAGGCGTCGACGACCGCCACCCGCTCCGGTTCCTCGGCCGCCAGCGCCAGGAAGCCGTCCCGCACGCGGCGGTGAAACGCGAGGTCCCGCGACTCTATCCGGTCGGGCGCCTCGCCCGCCAGCCGCGCGAACCCCGCCTCCGCGTCGACGTCGAGAACGATAACCAAATCGGGCCACGCGTCGCCGACCGTCGCCCGGCACAGCTCGCGCAGCTTCGCGAGATTACCCTCGGCCGACCCGCCGCCCAGGTCGACGCCCAGGCCGTAACCCTGATAGGCCAGCGTGGAGTGTACGTAGCGGTCGAGGAGGACGAAGGTCCCGGCGGCGAGGGCCGGCGCGACCACTTCGGCCACCAGCTGCGCCCTCGCCGCCAGGTACAGGTACAATTCCGCGAGCGGCGTCATCGACGCGTTCTCGCGGCTGAGTAGGACCTCGCGGACCTGCTCGCCGACGGCGGTGCCGCCGGGTTCGCGGGCGACCGCGACCTCGACGCCGGCGTCGCGGAGGTAGGCCGCGGCGCGCTCGAGCTGGGTCGTCTTGCCGGCGCCCTCGACGCCCTCGAAGGTTATGAGCTTTCCTCGCGGCATATTTGTGCCACCCGGCGCTATTTCTTCGCGGCGCCGGCGGGAGCCTTCTTCTTGGCGCGAGCCTTGGGGCCGCGCTTGCGCTTGGCCGCCGGCACGCCCACGTCCGGCTTGGCCGCCTTCTCCAGCGCCCGCTCGTTGTCGACGCCCTTGCCGGCGATGAAGTCCTCCACCATCCGGCGGCACACGTCGTCCGGGAATTGCTCGGGCGGCGACTTCATGAAATAGGAGGACGGGGCGATGAGCGAGCCGGCTATGCCGCGGTCGAGCGCGAGCTTCGCGCACCGTACCGCGTCAATGACGATGCCGGCGGAGTTGGGGCTGTCCCACACCTCGAGCTTGAGCTCGAGGTTGAGCGGGACGTCGCCGAAGGTCCGGCCCTCGAGGCGGATGAACGCCCACTTGCGGTCAGTGAGCCAGGCGACGTAGTCGCTGGGGCCGATGTGGATGTTGTCGGCGCCGATGTCGAACGCGAGCTGCGACGTCACGGCCTGCGTCTTCGAGATCTTCTTGGACTCCAGCCGCTCGCGCTCCAGCATGTTGAAGAAGTCCGTATTGCCGCCGACGTTGAGTTGGTAGGTGCGCTCCATCCGGACGCCGCGGTCGTTGTAGAGGTTGGTCAGCACGCGGTGGACGATGGTCGAGCCCACCTGCGACTTGATGTCGTCGCCGATGACGGGCAGGCCGCGCTTCTCGAACTCCTTGCGCCAGTAGTCCTCCTGCGCGATGAAGACCGGGATGCAGTTGACGAACGCGCAGCCGGCGTCCAGAACCTTCTCCACGTACCACTTCGTCGCCATCTCAGACCCTACCGGCAAGTACGAGACGACGACGTCGCACTTCGTCCGCTTGAGGATCTCGACGATGTCGGCGGTGGGGCCGGGGGCCTTCTCGATTATCTGCTTCAGGTATTTCCCCAGGCCGTCGTGGGTCATTCCCCGCTCCACCTTGACGCCGAGCTTCGGCACGTCGCAGAATTTATAGGTGTTGTTGGGGGAGGTATATATCGCCTCCGCCACGTCGCGGCCCACCTTGTTCTTGTCGATGTCGAACGCTGCGACGAACTCGATGTCCCGAACGTGGTAGCCGCCCAGGTTGACGTGCATCAAGCCCGGGATCTGCTCGTCCTCGGGCGCGTTCTTGTAGTACTCCACCCCCTGGACGAAACTCGAGGCGCAGTTCCCTACGCCGATGATGCCGACCTTAACCTTGGACATCAGGTACCTCCTCTATTGCCGGCCGCCCGGCCGGCCTTATTTCCGGCCGCAACCGCGCCTCGAGCGCGGCCCCTCTCGCCGATTTACGATTAATTTCCTCCCGTTAATTCGGCTATACATAATAATAATTATCATGTATAAACTGTTTCCGGAACCATAATTATCCGGGAGCCGAACGAATAACATATAAAATTGGCGATGTCAATATGAATAATTACGCGCGTCCGCGGCCTTAACGCGGATTATTTCACTCGAAAAAAATAATAAATTATACCGGCCTCGCGGCCGGCTTTTTCCGAATCGACGGGTGCGCGGCGCGTTTTACGCCTTGAACCTCTTCAAGCGCAGCGCGTTCGTCACGACCGATACCGACGACATCGCCATCGCCCCGGCGGCTATCATCGGGTTGAGCAACCCGAGGG
>CBFCYS010000031.1:0-20625 GCA_965602215.1 uncultured bacterium | reverse complement strand
ATCTGGTAGGCGTAGAAATCGGTCCCCCTCCGCACGTTGCACCAGTACGTCGTGCCGTGGGTGGAGGGCGCGCCCGGGCCGCAGACGCAACCGTACGTCACCGCCGGCAACACGAAACTCGTCACCAGGGACCCCGTACCGGTGTAGACCCTGGCGTAAAAAGAGAGCTTCGAGCCCACGACGACGTAGTTGCCGGCCCGGTTCCGGAAGCGGTCGGCGACCGCTATAGGCCCGGCGGAATAACTCACCGTGAAACTGCTAACCAGGCTACCGGCGGTCGTATACCGGCGGACGTCCGCGCCGCTGTGGACGAAATAATAGGCGTGCCCGGGGGAATACCCGTACCCGGTCGTGCCCGGCGGCGCGGCGTACGAGCGAATCAGCGAGCCGTCGGAAACTCGATAATCGAACAGGCGGTTGCCCCCGCCGATGACGGTCATGCGCCCGGCGCCGGCGACGCAGTGGTCCGCGTCGTCCGCGGCCGTCAGGCCGCTGAGCGCCACGGTCCCGACCAGAGAGCCGCCGACGGTGTACCGCCGCAACGTGTTCGTGCCGGCGACGCAATAAACGTAATCGCCGTCGCGATACGCGTCGCGGGCGTTCGGCCAGGGAAAAGAGCTGATAACGTCGCCGACCGCGCCCCACGACGCCGTCGCGGCGTACGCCGCCGCGCCGACCACAATTATTATTTTAACCTTCATCGCCGCCACCCCTTCCGCTTACTCTATAAACAACCTACGTCGTCCTCTTAGCGGTAAAGCGCCTTCACCTTCCCGAGCGACGCGGGCGCCACCGCCGGCGCGGTAGCTTCGATTTCAACCTGGAACGCCCACCGGGCGCTTCCGATTCGTTGCACGCACCAATACGACCTTTGGAGCGCTTTCGGTTCGGCCCGGCCTACTATCGAGGCGTAGGTCCCGGCGCCCGGGACGATAAACGAATCCACCAGCGAGCCGCCGCCGGTGTAAACGTACGAATAGCCGCCCGCGCCGGACCGCCCTACGACGACGTATTCGCCGTTTTTACCGCCGTACACGGGCGTGGCGGCCAGGCCGCCGACGTACCCGCCGACGTAGAACTTATTGACCAGTACGTCGTTCGTGGTATAACGGAAGACCATCTCGTCGCGGGCGACGAAATACTTCGACGAGCCCGGTATATATGCGTACGCGGTAGTATCGGAGGGCAGCGGCTTCCCTTTAACGAATTCGCCGTTCTTCTTGTACGTTAAGAGCATCTTCCTGCCGTAATCGAAAACGTCGAGGTACCCGCTGCCCAGCTCGCTGTGGTCCGCGTCGCGGGGCGAGTTCGCGCGCGGCAACGTCACCGAACGCACCACCGAGCCCGCCGGCGTGTACGTCCTCAGGTAATCCTGGCCGCCGGAAGAAAAGATGCCGTATATGTACGTCCAATCGCGATATATCCCCGTCGCCTTCGCCGTTCCGACGTCCTTCATCTCGAACGAGCTGACGACGGTCGCCGCAACCGCCTGCGACGCAAGCGCCGCCGCCAACGCCGCGACAGCGTAAATACCCCTTTTAAATCGTGCGTTCATAACGAACTCCTTATATCGCACGAGCGCTAACGTTCTCCACAGGTTCCATTCAATTATAACCCCTTCCAAAGCGACCGTCAAGGCGCATAACCGAATAAATCCGCCGCGGGGTCGGCCCTTTTTCCCCGGTAAACCCTATCGGCGCAGGGCGTTTATATCAACCCTAATTACGCTACGCCGTACAGGCCGCCCAATCGCGCCCCTTCGCCGCGAGCTTACCCCGCAAACACAAAACCGCCGCTACCGCGGGCGGCGCGCCGGTTGGATTTAATGATAAATATGCATACCCCGCTCCTGTCTCCGCCTTATTATATACGTCATTAAGCGCCTCGTCAACCGTTATTAAAAAAGCCGGCCGAGCGGGCGGCCATGCGTGGGACAAGGGGCTTAAGCCCCTTGTCGGCAGAAGAAAAGGCCGCCTGCATAGGCGGCCTTCCATTCATATTAGCCTAAGCTATTCTTTCATCTTCTCGCCGCACTCCGGGCAGAACTTGTCCGCTTCGTCCATGGCCTCGCCGCACTTCGGGCAGTGACCCGAAACCGGCAGCTCCTTGCCGCACGAGCCGCAGAACCTGGCCTTCGCCGGGTTGTCGGCGTTGCATTCCGGACAGATAATGAGCGTCTCGTCGGGCAGGCCGATTTTATTGCCGCAGCCCGGGCAAAAGTTGGAGCCGGTCGGCATCGGCTGGCCGCATTTGGGGCAGGGCTGCTCGGTCGTGGTCCGCATGGCGCCGCCCATCATCTGCGCCATGGACATGCCCATGCCCAGGCCCACGCCCATGCCCATGCCCTCGCCGGCGCCGCCGCCGGTCTGTTCCGCGGCCTTTTCGACGGCCTTCGCGGCTTTGAAGCGGTAGTACTGGTTGAGGTCGCCGACCGCGGCCATGCCGGTGCGCTCGTCGATGACGGCCTGAACCTCGGGCGGCGGCGTGATGGCGTTGATGTAGAAGTCCGTGATCTCCAGGCCGTACTTGCCGAAGTCGTCGCGGACCTTGCTCTTCATCGCCGCGCCGAGCTCGTCGTACTTGGAAGCGAGGTCGAGGATGGTGATCAATACTTCGCCCAGTACGTCCTGCATGCGCGAGACGATCATCGCACGCAGGAACCCCTCGATGTCACGCGCTTCCAACCGGCCCTCGGTGCCCACGACCTTGTTGACGAAGAGCATCGGGTCCGTCACGCGGATGGAGAAGATGCCGAAGGAGCGGAGGCGAACCATCGCCAGGTCCTTGTCGCGGAAGATGATGGGCTCCGCGGTGCCCCATTTCAGGTCGCGTATGGGACGCTTGTTGACGAAATATACTTCGGACTTGAAGGGGCTGCCGTCGGTGATGTGCTTGCCGACGAAGTCCATAAGGAGCGGAACGTTGCCGGTGGTGAGGGTGTGGCGGCCGGCGTCGAAGACGTCGTAGCCCTTGCCGTCGCGGAAGAAGACGCCCCACTGGTTCTCGCGCACGACGAGCTGGCTGCCGAGCTTAATCTCGCCCGAGCCGACGGCGGGCCACCGCTGTGCGATGGCGTCGGGGCCCATGTCCACCGATTCGATAACGTCGAATATGGCCAATTACGTCACCCCCAGGATGGTCTCTTTGCGTTTGTCAAGTTTATCCCCGAACGCGCGGAGCTCCGCCTTGAGTTCGTCGAGGGGTTTTTTAACGTCGTCGCCCGCGGCCGCGACGGCCTCGGCCTTCTCCAGGATGCCGTCGACAGCCTTCGCCAACCCTTCGTCGTAATCGTAGAGGCGGTCGAGCGCCTCCTCGTCCACGCGCACGGCGTCGAAGAAGCCGGCGTAGCCGTACGAGGCGAAGCCCAACCGGTCGATGACGTTTTCGAAGATGAGGTCGACGCGGTCGACGTCGTCGAGGTTGTCAAGCTTGGCCTCGTCGACGAACCTGTCGCGGACGTCGCGCAGCTTGTCGCGGCCGCCCCGCAACCGACCGGCGAGGTGTTCGCGCAAGAGCTTGTCGGCCTCGCGCCTGGTCTCCTTTTCGGTGTAGCCGCGGTACCCGGGCACGTATTTCATCATCCAATCGATGATGCCCCGGCGTTTCCCGGCCACTTCGTCCCGATAGTCCATAGTCTACGCTCCCGCGTTGAGGTGGTGGATATTTCGGACGACTCCCGGCTTAAGTTAGAATGAACCCACGTCCATAAGCAAAGAACGGCCTTTTCTCGCGTCCCGCTAAAACCGGTTTATTACTCAGTCGCGCTCTTGTGCAAGCGCGCCGCCGCGCGCCGCGGATTCCAACCCCGCCTCCGACGAACCCTCCCGACACGCGCGCGGGTTACGGAGAGTTATGCGTTGGAGCTCGAGGCTGGTAGCCGGCCACCCGTGGGGCGCGAACCCGGCTTTGTTTTTCTCGAGCAACCGCCAAACGACGCGAAGGTCAACACGCTCCATACGGTATTCCTTTACCTCTTCCATTATCGAGTCCTTTTAAACGCCTGCCTAAAGGCCTAATAAAGTAATATAATCGCCGCGCCGCCGCAAGGCCAAATAACGCCCGCCCGACGACGCGCCGCCGTTAACGCCGCGCCGCCGGTTTGAACCACGACGCGCTTATCAACGCCTTGTCCGAGGTTTGATAACTGTCGCCGTCGCCGGCGCTCGCGACCAGGAATACGACGAAACGCGATTTGGCCGGGTACGCCCACCAGTCCTCAACGGCGCCGTACGGGATGCTCACCGCCGTGCCGTACACCGGGTTTTGGAAATTCGAATAGACGTCGCCGGTGCCCGGCGCCGTGAACCGGTCCAGCCGGTCGGCGGGAACGAGGAAAACGACGTACCCGCCGTCGGCCCCCTCCACCGGTTCCCACGACACGTCCAACGCGTCGCCGCCGGTCTTCAGCACCAGGGCCGGCGGCGGCTCGAGCTTCCGAACCGCCAACCCGGGCGACTCCGCCGCCGTCACCTTAACGCGGTTGCCCTGGCGGTCTTCGGCCCAAACCGTCACTTCGCCTCCGGCCGGCGCGGAGAGCTCGCCGCCGCGGTATTCGCGGCTGAAGGTGAAGACGCCGTCGCCTCCGGCGTCGTCCGGCGGCACGCCGTCATCGGCGAGCTCCACTTCCTCGCCGTCCGGGAGCACCGCCCATACCCGCTCCAGGTTCATGTCGCGGTCGCGAGCCGCTACGGACACGGTAAGGACGGCGCGCGCCTCGCCGCCCGGCCCCGCGGCGATGTTATGGAGCCGCGCGTTGGCCGACGACAACGACGGCCCGTACGTCAGCCGCACGTCGACGCCTCGCGCCGAAGCCGCCGAAACGTCCGCCAACCGGACGGCCACGCCCTCGGGTTCGCCCTTCCGCCACCGGCCGTCCTCGTCCTCGTCTAACGCGGCCGTCACCGTGTACCGGCCGGGGGCGAGGTCCTCCATTTCGTACTCGCCCGACTTGTCTGATACCGCTATCGCGCTCGGAACGTCCTCGCCCTCCGCGACGGCTTTGACTAACGCGCCCTCCGCCGGCAACATCTCGAAAGTAACCGCCCCTTCGACGGTACGCGCGGGTTTGGGCGGGTCGGTCACCTCGAACGGCAACTCGAAGAACTCGCCCCAGTTCCCGGCGGCGTCTTTGGCGTGAAAATACGCCGCGTGTTCGCCCCTCTTTTTCACGCCCGCCCGGCGGAGGTCCAACACGTAGCGTTCGGCCGCGGCCGCCGGGCTCGTATTCCAATCGGCGCCCACGGCGTACAGCCCAACGCCGGTCCCGTCGGACCAAATATCGTCGAAGAAAACTTCGGCGCCGGCTATAGGCGAACCCGCGGCGTCGACGAAGGACGCGCGAACGTAGCACGCCGGCTGACCTCCGGTCGGGTCCGGCGACAGAAGCACCGCCGTAACGTCGGGGCCGGCGACGTCCGCGCGGGTGAGTACGACTTCCAGGTTCTCGAGCCGGTCGCCGCCGAGGATGGGCGGGAGCGCCGCGGCCTTCCCGGCCGAGAAGCCGTAACCTCCCACGAACTCGGCGACGTCGTCCTCGTCTCCGTCGGCCGTTGCGACCAAATGATAGCTGGCTTTGGATTCCGAGTTGGGCGGCACGCCGCGCATAACGAAGTTACCTTCTTCGTCGGCTCGGGCGTAGCCGACCGACGACGCGCCCTCCGCGACCGGGTTCGGCGAAAGCGACAGCCGAACTTCTACCCCGGCCGGCGAAACGCCCTCTTCTAAAATGTTAACCCGGCCCGAAATCACCGCCTCTTCCGAGTCCTCGATTGTGACGAACGTGAACCTACTCTCGCGGTAGAGCACGTTGCCGGCGAGGTCGGTCGCGTTATCCTTGGCTACCACGGTATAGCGCGTCGCGTAGTCGAGCCGGCGCCCGGGCCGGAACCGAAGGAGTTGTTCCTCGAAGGCCCCCTCGCCGGAGATCTCCGCGCCCAGATCGTCGTACAACGCGACAACGTCGGCGACGTCGGCCACAGGCGTCATAACGTCGGTATATTCGACCGTTATCTCGGGAAAAAGGCCCACTTGTTCGGCGCCGTCCCCGGGGAAAGTCACCGCCACGGCCGGAGGCTTGTCGTCTTCCCTCTTCGAGCCTTTAAAGGTTTTACTGTTGTCGCGTTCGATGGCGTTGCCGCCCGAGGCGTCGGCGACGTTGCGCGCGACCAGCCTGTACTTATCGCCGGCCTGCTGGTCGGCGGTTATCAACGTTACCCCGTCGGCCCGGGTTACGACCGCGGCCTCCACGTCCAGCGTCCCGCCGGCCTCGTCCACGATGGAATAATTGCCGGATTCCCGCACCGTCGTCGCGTCCATCCCCTCGGAGAAGTATATCTCGAGGTGGTTGGCGTCCACGGTCTCCAGCTTCTTGAGCCGCGGCGGCTCGTCGTCCTCGACGCGCTCGCGGCCCGGCGGAAGGCCCACGCGGGCGCAGCCGGCCAACAGGCACGCCGACAATATGGCGGCGACGTAAGCGTAACGATTCATCTCGCGTTCGGCTCCGGTTGACACGACGGGCAATAATAGGTGCTCCGGCCGGGAGGCCAGCGCAACCGTTCAATCGGCGAGCCGCATTTACGGCAGGGCCAGCCCTCGCGGCCGTAGACGGCGAGGGAGTCGCCGAAATCGCCGCTCGCCCCGGTCGGCGTAACGTAGTCGCGGAAGGTGGTCCCGCAAGCCTTTATCGCCCGCTCGAGTACCGCCTTCGCGGCGCGGTGCACGCGTCGTAGTCGTTCAACCGAGAGGTCGACCGGCTTCGTTTTGGGGTGGACGCCGGCGCGGTGAAGGATTTCGTCGGCGTAGATGTTGCCGATGCCGGCGACTACCCTCTGGTTCAACAACAACGGCTTGAAAGCGCCGCGGCGCAACGCGAGCCGCGCGCGGAACTCGGGCCAGGAAACGTCCACGGCGTCCGGCCCGAGGCGGCTCTCGCACCAGCGCGCGACCTCGGCCTCGGGCGCGAGCATCGTAGTCGCGACGCGGGAGGGAGTCAGGCGGCCCAGCCGCCGGGGGTCAACGTAAAGCAAATCGAGCCCTTCGAATTTTAAAATAACGTGAGTATGTTTCGGCATAGCGCCGTTCGGTCGGCGGCGCAGTTGGCCGCTCATCCCGAGCGATACCAGGAGTACGGTCCCGTCGTCGAAGTGGACGAGGACCTTCTTGCCCCGCCGGCCCACGGCGGCGACGCGCGCGCCGACCGGATATTTCGACCGCCGCTCGCAAATCCCCTTCGTCAAGCTCCGCGCGCCCAGGAGACGCCGGCCCCGTATCAACGACTCGAGGCCCCGGGCTATGGTCTCGGCTTCGGGTAGCTCCGGCATTTACTTCGCGGCTCCCCGCAACTTCCCCACCAGAAAGTCCAGGCCGTCGAACATCTCCCGGGCGAGGTAATCCTTCAAACCGGCCGCGATTTCAGCGGGGGCCGCCGGGTTGTCGAATAACGCCGTCCCCACCTGGACGGCCCGGGCGCCGGCGAGGATATAGGCCGCGGCCGCCTCCCACCCGTCGACGCCGCCGGAGGCGATTATGTCGGCGCCGGTGGCTCTGTATACCATATTAATAAGCCGGAGGTTTATAGGCCTTATGGCCGGACCCGATAGGCCGCCGTAGACGTTACCCAGGACGGCTCGCCGCGCGTCCACGTCCACCGCCATCGCCGGGACCGTATTAGCAATGGTGAGCGCGTCCGCGCCGCCGTCCAGCGCGGCCCGGGCGACGGCGACGACGTCCGTTACCATCGGCGCGAGCTTGACCCACAACGGCTTAGCGGTAGCGTCGCGGCAACCGGCGACCAGCTCGCGAAGGCCCGCCTCGTCGGCACAAAAAGTCATCCCGCCGGCGTCGACGTTGGGGCAAGACACGTTAAGTTCAAACGCGTCCACGCGTTTCTCGGCCGCCAGCGAGGAGCAGACGTCGCGGTACTCGTCCGAACTCCGGCCCACGACGTTGGCGACGACCTTGCACGTTAGGCCGCCGAGGGCCGGGAGCTTATCGCGAACCAACGCGTCCAGGCCGACGTTCTCCAAACCCACGGCGTTGATTACGCCGGCCGGCGCCTCGGCCACGCGCGGCGGCGAGTTGCCCGACCAGGGCTCGAGCGAAACGCCCTTCAAGACCACGGCTCCCACGGCGCCCAGGTCCACAAGCTCGAGCCACTCGTCGCCGTAACCGGCGCAACCCGACGCGAGGATGACGGGCGTCGCCAGCTCGAGGCCGCCGGCTTCTATTTGAATATCGGCGTTCAAATTACTTCTCCGAGGCGGTCCCAGTCGACCGCGGCCGCGTCCACGAGGGGCCCCTCCTCGCAAACGGCCGCGTACGAGCCGGCCGGCTCGCGGACGGGTACGACGCACGTACGGCACGCGCCGACGCCGCACGCCATCCTCTCCTCCATAAGAGCGTACCACCGCGCGTCGTCGCCGAGGACCTTGCGGAGGGCGGCGTACATAGGCCGGGGGCCGCAAGCGATAACGGCCCGGTTGTAGGGAGGCAGTTCCTCTTCCAACGCGCTGGACATCAACTTCGCTTCCCTGGACGGGATGCCCGGGATGAAATCGGTCGCGAGGCCCTTCCGGCCGCTCGAGCCGTCCTCGGTAACGAATGTCGCGTCAACGCCTAACTCGCCGATTTGGCGCTTCGCATACAATTGAGCCGCGGCCTGCGCGCCATATACCAACTCGGCCTTACGCCCCGACCGCGCCGCCGCGGCGAGCCCGAAAAATACCCCCGCGATGCCTATCCCGCCCGCGACGAAGACGGAACCCTCGGGAGCGTCGAACTCGCGGCCGAACGGACCCGTAAGGTCGCAGCTTTCGCCCGGCGCCAGGCGGCAGAGCCTCGCGGTCCCTTCACCCGCCGGCCTTACGAGCAATGCTACCTCGTCGCCGCCGGCGTCGAAGAGAGACACCGGCCTGCGCAGCAGGAAGCCGGCACCCGGGACTTTAACCAGGACGAACTGGAACGGCCGCGCCGCCGCGGCAATCGCCGGAGCTTTAAGGCGCAGCAAACGCGCGTCGCAGTCGGCGTCGTTGGCGATAACGGTCGCTATTTCCCGTACGTGGGTCATAAGTTACGTCCGCGCCCGGTAGAGCATCCCCAAACCGATCACGCCGAATATGGCGTCGGCGAGGAAGGCCGCCACGAAGGGAGGCAGCGTCCCGTTTTGGCCGAAGGCGCGGCCTACCGCCAGCGCGCCCCACAACATAAAACCGAGGAGGATCGCCAGGCCGAAGCCGTACGCCAGGCCGGCGCGATGGCTCTGCAGCGCCAGCGGCGCCCCCAGGAAGATGACGATGAAGTTGGCCAGCGGGACCGATATTTTTAAATAGAGTTCGACCCGTTCCTTGGTGGCGCTTACCCCCGACGACTCCAAATTGGAGATGTACGCCGCGAGCTCGTTGAACTTCATCGCCTCCGGGCTTTTGTCCTCGCGCAAGAAGTCCTCGGGAGTCTCCGGGACGTCGAAATACTCCTTGTCGAAATACTTCACGGAAATGTCGCCGGTCCCGCGGAAAGTCCGCACCGTGCCGTCGCGGAATTGCCACCGGTCGCCCCGCCACACCGCCTCGCGCGCGACGATAAGGCGGCGCAGCTCCCCCGCCTCCGACTTCTCTATTATCCGGACGTCGCGCATCTGGTTGCGTATGCCGTCGAAGACGCGGATGTAATAAAAGCGGCCTTCCTTGCCGCGGTAGGCGAGGTTTATACGGCGTATGGTTTTTAGGAGCGGCAGCCGCTTAATATATACGGTTTCGATCTCCTCTTTCCGGGTATCGGCGTACGGCACCACGGTTTCGCCGAAGACGAATACCCCCGCGCTTATGGCCAGGCCGAGAATAATAACCGGCATTATTATTCGCCGCAGGCTGAGCCCCGCGGCGGTCATGGCCGTGATTTCTAAATTGCGCGACAACGCCCCCAACGAAAACAGGACCCCCAGCAGGACCGCGATGGGGTTCATCCACTTGATGATGTACGGGATCATGAAGAGGTAGTATTTGACTACGACGCCCATAGGCACGTCGTACTCGAGGAATTTCGAGAACTTCTCGAAGAGGTTTACGACCAGGAAAATTACGACGAAGGCCAGCAGCGCGGTGAACCACATCCGGAAGAACTCCAGCGACAGGTAGCGGTCCAGTATGCGGGGCCCTAATTTCACCGACTACCCTCCGCCGTGGAGCCGGCTTCATCTTCCCGGGCCCAACGCGGCCGCCTCTTTTTCAGAATAAGCCGGACCAAAGGCCAGCGACGTACGTCCAGGAACCGGAGGAACCCGAACGAAACCATGCCGCGGACCGCGCGCGTCAAGAGCCACGCCCCTAACGCCGTGAGCAGTATGTTGGGAAGCCACATCGCCAGGAAGGGCGGTATCATGCCCCGGTCGCCGAAAGCCTCGCCGGCGAGAAGCATAATGTAGTACAAAAGGAAGAAGCCGATGGAGAAGCTGAAACCCGCGCCTTTGCCGCCGCGGCGGATGATTACCCCCATCGGCGCGCCCACCAGGACCAACGCCGCGCACGCGAAAGGGATCGCGCTCTTCTTGTAGATCTCGACCAGGTACTCGTTCCTGCGTCGCTCGAGCAACTCTATCTGCTGCAGCTGGTATTTTTCCTCGATGAACGTAGCCGTCCCCTCCGCGCGCGTCATCGCGATACCTTCGCCCAGCTTATTCACCGCGGCCCGCATCTCGGCCGTAGTCATCTCGCGGTCGCCCTTGGCGGCGTGGGCGGTGCGTACCAGTTCGGACTCGAACTCCAGATTGACCACCTGCTTGTCGAAGCGGAGGCGCCGGTAGGTATCGGGGGCGTCCGGCGAAACTTCGTGCATCTCGCCGTCGTATAGCTCCAGGACGACGAGGCCGCGCACGTTGCGGGAGGCGACGCGGCCGCGGTCGGCGACGATCGTGCTCTTAAGGCGGCCCCCCTCCATCTGGAAGATGGTAACGTTGCGCATTTCGCCCGTCCGGTCGTCCATCTCCTCGATGTAGAGCTCGTAGCCGGGGAAGTCCTGGATGAAGACGCGCTCCTTGAGCTCGAGGTCGGGGCGCTTCATGCCGATGGAGAGCATGAGGTCTTTGAAGCGCAGATTGGAGGCGGGAACGACGCGGTCGATGAAGAAATACATCCCGGCGGCCATTATGAGGCCCGCAACGAGCACCGGCCAGACGAGCCGGTAGATGCTCACGCCGACGCTCTTGAGGGCCGTTATCTCGTTGTCGGAGGACAGGCGGCCGAAGGCCATAAGCGACGCGACCATCACCGCCATCGGGATAGTCATCGCCAACAGCGACGGCATAAAGTACGAGAAGAGCTCGCCCACCGTCAGCACGTCGATGCCCTTGGCGATGATGAGCTCCATCATCTTGAAGATGCGGGCGAGGAGCAGCACCAGCGTCGCCGTAAAAACCGCGAAGACGAACGGCCCGACGTGCTCCGTGAGTATATATCGGTACAGGATTTTCATTAACGGCGCCTAATCGGCGAAGTATACAATAAAGCCGCGGCCTCGTAAAGGTCAAAGGCCGCGGCCTAACGTTACACTCCGTTTTCGTTACTCAAAATCGGGCGTCCGCGCTCGCCCGACGACGCCGCGCGCCAGAGCGCCGAGAGCCAGGCCGTGGAAGGGCTTCGCGGCGTACCAGTACAGCCGGCCCCACAGGCCGCGCGGATAAAAATACGCCGTCACCGCCAGCTCCTCATCCCCCACGTCGAACTCGAGCCAACCCTTGCCGGGAAGACGCATCTGCGCCGCCAGAAGCAGCCGCTTACCCGGTTTTACGTCCGCCACTTTCCAAAAATCGAGCGCGTCGCCGACGCGGAGCTTGCACGGGTCGCGGCGGCCCCGGCTCGTTCCCGGCCCGCCCAGCAATTTATCCGCGAACCCGCGCAGCCGCCACAGGATATTATATCTCATCCAACCGCCCTCGCCGCCGACGGCGGCCGCGGCGGCGAAGACGCGCGCCGGGAGGGCGCCGCCCAGAGGCACGGCGCGGCGGTCGGCGTACACTGCCTCCTCGACGCGGGCGACGCGTTTGACGTCGCATTCCACGTCCGCGCTTGAGTCGCACCATCGACTAAGGACCTGGTTGCTCTCGATCTCAGCCAACGCCTTTTTGAACGCATCCTCGTACGGCCGCGGTACGATTTGAGGGAAATAGGTCCGGGCGTTATCGTTCAGCTTCACCGTCTCGGACTTCAGGCCCTCCACCAGCGCCGCGGCGACGCGGAACGGGACCGGCGTGAGCAGGACCAGGCCGTAAGCACCCATACGCGGCGTGAAAAACGGCAGCGGTACCAGCGGCCGCTTAAGGCCCATAACGCGCGCCGCCGCCGCCAAGATATCCGCGAAAGTCATCACGCCCGCGCCGACGTCCGCCACCAAATTGCCGGCCGCCTCGACGTCGCGGCCGGCGGCAAGGTAAGCCAAGACATCGTCGACCGCCACAGGTTCCGTCCGCGTCCGCACCCAGCGGGGCGTTATCAGCATCGGCGCTTTCTGGACCAGGTTTCGTATTATCTCGAAGCTCGCGCTGCCGGAGCCGATTATGACGCCGGCGCGGAACCATATCGTCTGGAGGCGGTCCGGCCGCGCGCTCAATACCTCGCCTGTCTCCAGGCGGCTTCGCAAATGCTCCGACGCCGTCTCCTTCACGCCCAGGCCGCCGAGGTAGACGATGCGACGCACGCCCGCGGCGACGCACGCGTCCCGGAAGTTCTCGGCGCTCTGCCTGTCGAGCGCGGCGAAGTCGCGCCGCGCGCCCATGGAATGAACGAGGTAATAAGCGACGTCGACGCCGTCCAACGCCGCGGCGAGCGTCTCGGGGCGAAAGGTATCCCCCACGAAAATCTCAACGCGGTCGCGGACGACGTCGCGAACCTTGCGGGCGTTGCGCACGAAAAGGCGGAGGTCGACGTCCGGCTCGCCCAAAAGGCGTTCCTTAAGCCTCCGGCCTATGTAACCCGTCGCGCCCGTTAGCAGTATCCGCATAGCCGAGCCCCCTTCTACTTTAATATAAAAACCGCCCCTGCGAAAAAATATTCCCACAAACGGTAATTAGTCTACTTATAAACTTGACTGATATCGTCATATTTAGTATAATTAAGGGGTGAGTTATTATGAGAAAAATACTGATTCCTTTGGCCTTAATCTGGGCCGTCGGCGCCTGCAAAGGGGGCCATATGGGGCTCGATAAGGCCGTGGGCGTTTACGCGCCGGAGTTCCCTAAGTACGGCGCCGAGCGATGGATAAATTCGCCGCCGCTGACGATGGAGGAGCTACGCGGCCGCGTCGTCGTCGTCGACTTCTGGGAATATACGTGCGTCAACTGCATCCGCACGCTGCCCTACGTTACCGAATGGCACCGGCGATACGCCGACTACGGCGTCGTCATCGTCGGCGTGCATACCCCCGAGTTCTCCTTCGGCCGGGAACGCGCCAACGTCGCCCGGGCGGTGGAGGAGCTCGGCATCGAGTACGCCGTCATCCTCGACAGCGACTACGACGTCTGGCGCGCGTACGCCAACAGCTACTGGCCTCGTAAATATATCGTGAGCCGCGACGGCAAAATCATATACGACCACGTCGGCGAGGGCGGCTACGCGGAAACCGAGGAACTCCTGCAAAAGTTGGTTCGCGAGGAATACCCGGACGCGGAGCTGCCGCCGATAATGGCGCCGGCTCGAGCCGCGGACGCGCCGGGCGCCTTCTGCTACCCCCGCACTCCCGAGCTCTACTGCGGCTACGGCCGCGGCCGATACGGGAACGCGGGGGCCGTCGCGCGGGACGAAGCGCGCCTGTACGCCGACGACGGCTCGCACGTCGAGGGGCGGATATACCTAAACGGGAAATGGCGGCTGGGTGAAGAACAGGCGACGTTCGACGGCAAAAATAACGCGCCGGAGGGGAATTACCTCCTGTTGCCCTATAAGGCCAACGAGATAAACGTCGTTATGGCCGCGCCGCAGGGCGAAACGGTCCGCGTCTACGTTAACCGGGACGGCGAGGCGCTCGCCGCCGGGGACGCCGGCGCCGACGTCGCCTTCGACGACGGCCGCGCGTACGTGGACGTCTCCGTGGGCAAGATGTACCGACTGCTCGACGCCGAGAAGTACGACGACGCCGAGTTGTCGCTGCATCCGACGCGGCCGGGCGTCTCCTTGTTCGCGTTCACGTTCGGCTCTTGTGTCGCGAACCCTTAACCTCCTCTCACCCTCCTGAACGAAGGCCGCCCGCGAGGGCGGCCTTTTATACGCTCGCGCCGACGATTATCGGAACAACGCCTTCACCCGGCCCAACGAGGCCGGCACGACGGCGGGGTTATCCTGGTCGAAGTACTGGACGCGGGCGTTGCGGAGGTCGGCGACGTAGACGCGCGCGTCCGTGGGGATGGCCGCGGCGACCGGGTCCGTGAACAGGCCCGGGCCCTCGCCCCGCGCGCCCCACTCGCCCACGAAGCTCCCGGTCGGCGTGAAGAACTGCATGCGGTGGCGGTCGGTGACGAAGACGTACGGCCGCGGCGAGACCGCTATCCCTATCGGCAGCGTGAACTGGCCGGCCGAGGTCCCGTACGAGCCCCACTTGCCCAGGAAGCTGCCGGCGGCGGTGAAGTACTGGACGCGGCGGTTGGTGCTGTCCGTGACGTAGACGCGGCCGTTGGGGGCGACGGCGACGCCGCGCGGGAAGAGGAACTTGCCGTCGCCGGTCCCCGCGGAGCCCCACTTACCCAGGAAGCTACCGGCCGCGTTGAACCGCTGGACGCGGTTGTTGCCGGCGTCCGCGACGTAGACGTTGCCGTTCGGCGCGACGGCCACTCCCTCCGGGTAGCTAAACCGGCCGTCGCCGGTCCCCTCGGCGCCCCACTTGCCGAGGAAGCTGCCGCTCGAGGTGAAGTACTGGACGCGGTGGTTGTACGAGTCGACGACGTAGAGGTGTCCGCTCGCGGCGGCGGCGACGCCCACCGGGTTCCTGAATTCGCCGTCGCCGGAGCCTGCCGTGCCCCACTCGCCGCTATAGCTTCCGGTCGCCGTGAAGTGCTGGATGCGGTTGTTGCCGGAGTCGACGACGTACACGACGTCGCCGGCGCCTACCGCCACGCCGGTCGGGAATATGAACTGGCCGGGGCCGGAGCCTTCCGCGCCCCACTGCCCCTCGTAGACGTACCGGGGCGGGGAGGCCGCGGCGGCCGGCGGGATGAACACGGCAACCGTTATTAAAAGAATAATCGATTTTTTCATATTTACCTCGATCCTTTTGCGTAAGCTTAGTTTTTGACTAGTATTATACCTTAAGCCAAGTAAAGGCGTCAATTATTAAGAAGGGCGGAGTAACTTACCCCTGTAACGTTTTTCGCCATTGTGTTAATATTTGTATGGGATAGTGTATAAAAAGCGAACAAAGGCGGCCGCGTGGACGGTTACCGCCGCGCTCGCGGCCTATATGCTTTGGCCGGCGTGGGTCGTCGCCGTCGACGAGTTAATCGGCCCCCTTCCGAAGGAGGAGGCCGAAGAGGCCGCGGTGGAGGAGGCGCCCGCCGCGGAGCTCCCGCCCGGCGAGGAGGCCGTCGAGGAGCAGGCGGAGGAGCAGGGCCTGGTCCCCCTCAGCCGGCGCGACGGCTGGCTCGACGTCGGCACCCTCGCGCCGGCGTACGAGGCCGGCGAGGAGTTCCCGCTCCGGTTCAAGAGCTGGGTCCTGCTGGAGGACCTCGACCCCGCGCCCTGGCTCGGCGACTGGCGCGAGATAGCCCGCGCCGCGCGCTACTACTACGCCTCCGACTTCGAGAAACCCTTCGACCGCGAGCTGATGAAATCCTCCTACCGCGCGTTGCGCGAGGAGGAGGAGTTCTACGCCTGGGAGCAGGAGCGCGGCCTTATCCCCGACATCGAGCTGGGCCACGATTCCGACATCAAGTTCGAAGGCCGCAAGCTCTTCTCCGCCGGCTACTCCAAAACGACGTACCCCGGCGGCAGCCCCTTCCTCGAAAACGAGCAGCCCGCCGCCGACATCACGATGGAGGGCCAGCTCCAGCTCCGCATCGAGGGTACGGTCCTCCGCAAGACCCACGTCTACGTCGACTACGACGACACCCGCGAGAACGATACCCGCAACCAGGTCTCGGTGGTATACAAGGGCGACCCGGACGAGCTGGTCCAGGAGGCCGCGTTCGGCGACATCATGCTCTCGCTGCCGGCGACGGAGTTCGTCTCGTACTCGTCGAGCCGGGCGGTCTTCGGCGCCAAGGTGGACTTGAAGTACAAGTGGGCGCGCCTTATGGCCGTGGCCTCGCGCGAGAAGGGCGAGACCGAGAAGGCCACGTTCACCGGCGGCACCGAGCTTACCGGCCTCGACGTTGACGATACCGGCTATACCCGGCACAGATTTTACCTACTTAACACCTATCATAAACCAAACACGGAAGTTCTATACTTCGACGAACGAAAAATATACAAAGAAGGCGGCCAACCGAAAATAGAAGTGTTCTTATATAGCGGCACCCTTTATTTCCCCAAAGGCAGGACGAAGTATTTTTTAACCGCCTACGAATTCGACGATAAGTTAGGCGACGAAGAAAAACCCATTAATACCGGTACGAAGTATATTGACGACGCGGCGTGCGATAAATTAAGCAGAGGTACGGATTACACGGTCGACGTGGAAAAAGGAATCATAACGTTTAATAAAACTATAGACCCAAATGACTTCCTGGCCGTGGCGTACATTGTCGAAAAACAAGGCGACATAAAGAATCGCATCGGTTACGCGGACAACAATGAACTCGAGTATTATTATGACGAAGCAAGAGGCGGCTACGTATTCAAAAACCGTTTAAAATGTATAAAAAAACCGGGTAACGGCGGCGTGCTACAGCGCTACGAGCAAAAGAACTACTATTTCATAGGGAGCACCAACATAAGCCCGGGGTCCCTCGTCGTCAAGATATTGGATAAAACCGGCAGCGAAACCGACCCGATAAAGAAAGAGAGTTACCTGTACCTCTACGGCCTCGACCGAGAAAAGCGCGGCCGCGTCGACCGCAGCGCCCTCGACAGCACCAACAGCTACGTCATCGTCCCCGACGTAGACCCCGACAATAATTTCAAGCGGGAAGATGTAGGCGGTTACCCGCCAAAACAACCGCCGATACCCGACCGTTATTTTGATAATTTACCCTTCGATTACGACGGTAACGGCGTCGTCGAAAAAAAAGACGCATATCTACCGGATACAGATAGCAAACGCACGCTCCACTTCGAATTCAGCTCGGAGAAGCCGTCGTTCTTCCTGCGGCCCAACATCATCCCGGGCTCGGAGACGGTGACGCTCAACGGCAAGGTCCTCGTCCCCAACCAGGACTACTGGCTCGACTACGACTCCGGCTTCCTGGAAATCCTGGCGGAGGGGGCGGACGACCCGGGCGCGGTCCTGGACGTAACGTACGAGTACAAGCCGTTCTTCGCGTTGCTGACGAAGTCGCTGGTGGGCGGCCGCTTCCAGTTCGGCCCCGACGACGACCGCCACCTCGGCACCACGCTGGTCGCCGAGTTCTCCACCAAGCCGCCGAGCGACGTCATTCCCAAGGTGGAGGAGTCGCCGGCGGACCACCTCATCTTCGACGTCGACGGCCGCTACCGCTTCTACCCGGAGCTTATGACCAGGATAGCGGACGCCGTCCCCGGCGCCCACACCACCGAAGGCTCGTCGGTGGAACTCGAAGCCGAGTTCGCGCGCTCGCGCAAGGACCTCAACACCGTGGGCCAGGCGCTCATAGACGACATGGAGGGCGCGCGCCAGCTCTCCACCGTATCGATGAAGGAGGCGGCGTGGAAGCACGCCGGCGCGCCGGCCGGCGCCGGCCTGAACCAGAGCAACCGCGGCCACGAGCTCCTGGACTTCGAGACGGAGTCGACACTCCTGAGCCAGGTTTACAACGACTGGCCGAGCGACACCCTCGAGGTGCTGGCGATAAAGAAACTCCCGGGGAACCCGGAACCCCCGGGTACGCCGGGGGGAGAGCCGGGCATCAGCTACAAGTGGGGCGGCATCCACCGCGTCCTCTCCCCCACCGGCCTGGACTTCACCGAGTCGCGCTTCGAGTACGTCGAGATAATGATGAAGCTCGTCAACGTGGGCGGCGGCACCCTCCACCTCGACCTCGGCGCCGTGGACGAAGACGCCGACGGCAACTCCATCCTGGGCCAGGAAGAACTAGTCGACGGAAGGTTGACAACCGCGAACGACAACGGGTACGAGTTTAATAATACCGACCGAGAACAACCCGGTACCCCCCCGGACCCGGTGGGGGATATAAAAGCACCCATTGACAACAAAATCATCTTCGACTCCGAGGACAACAACCTCAACGGCATACTGGATACGGCCAACAACTACTTCACGTACGATATACCGCTGAACGAGGTATTAAACCGGCGCTCGCCGTACGTCGTCCGCGGCGCGGACGACCCCAAAGACCCGCTCAATACCGGTTGGTACATACTGCGCGTTCCGCTCAACTTCGACACCGCGGACGCGGAGGGGACGCCGGACGCCACCGGCATTCAGGTGCTGCGGTTCTGGCTCGAGGCCCAGAGCAACGCGGATTTCCCCTCGGGGTCGTCGGTCGTTCTGGCGACGGTGTCGTTCGCCGCCATGAGGTGGGACCAGCCGGAGGTCAATCCCGACAAGGGCCTCAACGAGATGAAGATCTCCACCAAGGACAGCCGCCACGACGCCGACTACGTCCCGCTGCGCTCGGTCGAGGACCCGGAGACGAAGACGACAGAGCGCGAGCAGGCGCTGGTCGTGGATTACGTCCTCACCGATTGGGAGGATATCGGCGTCAAGTCCGAGGAGGGGTTCGTGGTGTGGGGCGCGGGCAACGACGAGTACGACACCGAGGACGCCGACCACGACGGCATACTGGACGCGGGCGAGGACATAGGCGTCGGCCCGTACCACGTCGGCGCCGCCAACGGCCGGCTGGACGAGGAGCCCGCGCCGGAGGGGTCCACCCGCTACACCACGTTCCAGGGCCAGGACTACAGCCACTACCGTAAGATGCGCTTCTACTACTTCAACCGCACGCCGCAGGACCCCGGCAGCCGCCCCTCCGACAACGACATCATCTTCGTGCGCTTCGGCGCCGACGAGAATAACTACTACGAGTACCTGGCGCAGATGAGCGGCATACAGGATTGGGTAGAGGTGACGGTGGACCTGGAACGCTTCCTGGGCCTGCACGCCAAAGGGCAGCCGTTCATAGAGGCCGACGAGGCGGTGGTCCACGAGCACTACCGCGTCGTGGGCGACCCGTCGCTGCTCAACGTCGTCGAGACGCGGGTGGGAGTTCGGACCAAGCTGCCGCGCGACGGCGGCTCGGGGGGGTTCCTCGCCTACCGCGAGGTGTGGGTGAACGACATCCTGCTGCTCGAGCCCGAGCTCCTTATAGGACGGGCGATGCGCGCCAGCACCGCGTTCGACTTCGGCAACTTTATAAAGATGAGCGGCGGCTTCCGCAACGTCGGCGCCGGCTTCGAGCAAATAGGCACCACCTCGACGGCGCGTTCCACCACCACCAGCAAGAACGCCGAGGCCACGGTCGAGCTCGCCAAATTCACGCCGGACCTGTGGAACGCCCGGATGCCGCTCTCCGGCTCGGTGAGCAAGTCCGAGACCATCACCGAGGAGAAGTTCGACCCCAAGCAGTCCATCTACGCCCAGGGGCGGGCCGTCGGCGTCTCGCGGCGTATGTCCATCGCGTTTTCCAAATACAAACTGCCCGGCGGCGACTTTTCCTTCCGCAACTCCGACTCGATAAACTATAAGTACGGCCGGATCGTCGAGTCCGACACGTACAGCGGCGGCATAGACTACGACGTCTACCCGCGGAAGAGATACCTCCCCGCCAACATCCGAAGCGACTTCGACCGCGATTTCCGGAAGACGAGCTACTCCGATAAGGAGAAGGAAAGCACCAACACCGACTGGGTGACGGACGACAGCCGGAGCTCGGTTAAGTTCGAACCCATAGAGGATTTCGAAATCACGCCCTCCTACGATTACGCCTACACCCGCGACCGCATAGACAAGACCGAGGAATCGTTCGACGAGACGTACGGCCTGCGCGCCGACTACTTCTACGTCAAGGGCCTCCGCCCCGGGACGTCGTATACCAGCAGCTACCGCGAGATAGTCCTCCTGGGAGCCGAGGAGGAGACGCCGCCGGGGCAGGACGGCCGGGGCCCCAACCTGGGCACGTACGACACGCTGGACCTGTCGCTCTCCACCTCGTACAACTTCACGGTGCCGGTGGACGTGGGCAAGCTGACCGACGACCGCGCCCGCGGCATCAACAAGTGGTCCATAACGCCGGGCTACGACCTCATCCGCTCGTCGAGCTACACCGATATGAAGGAGCGCGCGCCGGCGTGGTACCGGACGGGCCGCGACCACATACTACCGGGGTTCGCCGATACCGGAAATTTCGTCAACTCCCGGCGCCGCTACAGCATAACGGTCAACAACCGCTTCCACCCGCTCGAGTTCCTGGGCTACCGCACCGGGACGAAATGGGAGAACTGGGACTTCATCCAAACCGAGTTCGACTACTCCTACTCCAACGAGCTCTCGAAC
>CBFCYS010000030.1:0-21185 GCA_965602215.1 uncultured bacterium | reverse complement strand
TTATTACCGCAGCAGCTGGCTCGCGATGACGAGGCGCTGCACCTCGGAGGTGCCCTCGTAGATGCGAGTTATGCGGGCGTCGCGATATATGCGTTCGGCGTCCGAGTAGTCGCCGCAATAACCGTATCCGCCGTGGATTTGGACGCAGCAATCGGCGCAGAAGCCGGCGGTTTCGGAGGCGTACAACTTGGCCATCGACGCCTCGTGGGAGAACTTTTCGCCGGCGTCTTCGAGAACGGCGGAGCGGTAGGTGAGGAGGCGGGCCGCGTCGAGGCGGGTGGCCATGTCGGCGACCATCCACTGAATGGCCTGCTGCTTCGCTATGGGGCGGCCGAACTGCTCGCGCTCCTTGGCGTACGCGATGGCGAGGTCGAGGGCGTGTTGGCCTATGCCGACGGACTGCGCCGCGACGCCGACGCGGGCGCCGTCGAGGGTGGTCATCGCGATGCGGAAACCCTTCCCGACTTCGCCCAGGAGGTTCTCCTTGGGCACCTTGACGTCTTTGAAGAATATGCGGGCCTGGGTCGAGCCGCGGATTCCCATTTTGTGTTTTATTAACTCGTAGGAGAAACCCGGGTCGCTCGGGTTGTCGAAGAGGACCGCGCTAACCTTGCCTTTGTCGAGGTCCGTCTCGCCGGGCGGCATTATCTTGCATACGGTTACGATTACGCCCGCGACGTCGCCCGAAGTTATGAATATCTTTTCGCCGTTGAGGAGGTAGTGGTCGCCCTTGTCCTCGGCGGTGGTCTGCTGCGCCGCGGCGTCGGAGCCGGCGCCGGGCTCGGTGAGCGCGAAGGCCCCGACCAGCTTTCCGGCGCACATTCCGGGGAGGTATTTCTTCTTCTGTTCCTCGGTCCCGAATTTTTCTATGGGATATCCGGCCAGTACCGTGACGGCCATTACGATTCCGAAGCCGGCGTCGTACTTCGATACCTCCTCGATGAGGGTCGCGTACCGGATCTTCGATTCGCCTCGGCCTCCGTAGTCCTTCGCGAACGGGAAGCCCGGGTACCCTTCCTTCGCCATCGCGTCCAGGATCTCCTGGGGGAACTTCGGCTCGCCGCGGTCGTAGGTATCGCCTACGGGGACGATGTGTTTTTCAGCGAAAGCCTTCACCGTATCGCGTATCTCTTGCTGCTCCGGTACCCAATTCCAGGGCATCTTATCTCCTCCTCGAAGTTACATCGCGCGCGAGACTTCTTTAAAGAGCCGGCCCGAGGCCTCGTAGGGCGTGAGTCGTCCTTCCTGCACCTCGGCCGTTAATAATTCCAGTAAACTTTCGTAGGCCGGCGTGGCGGCGCACGCGCACTTGAACTCGTACGCGAGCAGCTCCTCGAGCTGGCGGTGTACGCGGCCGCGGCGGCGCAGCGTCAAACCGCTCGACTCCTCGAGGTGCGAGCGATGCGTCGCCACCGCCTCCCGTATATCGTCCACGCCCCGGCCTTCGGTCGCGACCGACATCACGACCGGCGGCCGCCAGCCGTCCTCCGGTTTGAGCTCGAGCGTGACGCGTAGCTCGCGCGCCATTTGCTCGGCGCCGTCGCGGTCGGCCTTGTTGACGACCAGCACGTCGGCTATTTCCATCAGGCCCGCCTTCATCGCTTGGACCGCGTCCCCTGACTCCGGGACGACGACCACCACCGTCGTGTCGGCGGAGTTGGCGACGTCGAGCTCGCTCTGGCCCACGCCCACCGTTTCTATCAGCACGAGGTCGAGGCCGAAGGCGTCCATCGTCAGCGCCACTTCGCCCGTGGCCTTGGCCAGGCCGCCCAGGCTGCCGCGCGTCGCCATGCTGCGGATGAAGACGCGCTCGTTGCCGGCCAGGTCCTTCATCCGGATGCGGTCGCCCAACAGCGCGCCGCCGGTGAAGGGGCTGGTCGGGTCCACCGCGACCACGCCCACGTCCGCCCCGGCGGCGGCGTAGCGCTCCGCCAGGTGCGATACCAGCGTCGACTTGCCGGCCCCCGGCGGCCCGGTGATGCCTACCAGGTACGCTTTGCCCGCCCGGCCGTAAATTTCGCGCAGGAAGTCGCGGTAGCCTTCGGCCTCGTCCTCCACCGCGGATATGGCCCGCGCCAGCGCCAGCCGGTCGCCGGCCAGGAAGCGCTCCAGGAAATCGGGGGCCGTTACTACGCCGGCGCCCCTCAAAACTCAATCCCCTTCCGCGCCGGGACGCCGATGCGGTAGTGATGCTTCGTCTCCTTCACTTCGCTCACCAGGTCCGCGGCCTCCACGAATTCGGCCGGCGCGTCGCGGCCCGTCAGCACGAGCTCCATCTCGGCCGGCCTGGCCGCGATGAGGTCCAGGATCTCTTTCGTTTCCACCAGGCCGTAGTCGGCGGCGACGTTCACCTCGTCGAGGACGACGAGGTCGTACGCGTTCTCGGCGACGACCTGCCGCGCCCGGGCCAGCGCCTCCCGCGCCAGCGCGACGTCCTCCGCCGCCGGTTCGTCGCGGTCGACGAAGGTCTCGCGGCCGTACTGCTCGATGTCGAAGCCCTCGAGTTTCGCCGCGGCCTCCAGTTCGCCGTAGTTTATCCGGCCCTTCATGAACTGGATGACGAGCACGCGCGCGCCGTGACCCCAGGCGCGCAGCGCCAGGCCGAGGGCGGCGGTGGTCTTGCCCTTGCCGTCGCCGGTGTAAACTTGAACCGTACCTTGCGAACCGAGCATGGCATCGGGGGTAGGCGGCGGGTAAAGACTCCCGCGAAGCGCCCGCCCTTGGGGTTGGCACCTCTCGTTCCAAACTGGTGAACGGCGAAGGACTTTTTTATAACATCGGCTCCGTGACGTGTCAATAAATCTTTTGAAATTGGGCCTTTCGGCGGCAAGAACGGCCGGGGACGTCGGCCAGCCTTCTCGCGGGCGCGCCGGGCGCAAGTCGGGCCGCGAATTGCCTTGTTTTGAAAGGGCGAATATGATAGCCTTATTCGGGGTAAGTTACGAAAATACCGGCCGGATGGTTCGCGTTCCGGCGTTCGGAGGTCTCGATGAAGCGCGTTTTACGGGGATTGCTCCCGTGGTTGATAATAATATTGGCCGTCGCCTCGGTTTACCAGTTCTTCGTGATGAAATCCGAGCGCGTCGCCAAGATACCGTACTGGAAATTTACGGGCCTGCTGGAGAAGGGCGTCGTAACGACCGTAACCCTTCAGGAGAACAAGATAACCGGCGAGCTGAGCCGCGAGGCCCGCACCGAGGGCGACGCCCAGCCTTTCACCAAGTTCAAGACCCAGGTGCCGGTGGTGGATTCCGAATTCGTCAAAAAACTGGAGGCCGCCGGCGTCAAGGTCGATACCCAGGATTCGAGGTCGGCGTGGTTCACGATCTTGATCTCGGTGGGGCCGTACGTCTTGCTGTTCGTATTTTTCATCTGGCTCTTCCGCCGGATGCAAAGCCCCAACAATAAAGCGATGTCCTTCGGCAAGAGCCGCGCCCGCCTGTTCGAAGAGGGCAAGCAGAAGGTCACGTTCGCGGACGTCGCCGGCGCGGAGGAGGCCAAAGGCGAGCTCCAGGAGATAATCGAGTTCCTGAAGGACCCGCCCAAGTTCCAGCGGCTGGGCGGCAAGATTCCGAAGGGCGTCCTGCTGGTGGGGCCGCCGGGCTCCGGCAAGACGCTGATGGGGAAAGCGGTCGCGGGCGAGGCCGGCGTGCCATTCCTCTCCATCTCGGGTTCGGACTTCGTCGAGATGTTCGTGGGCGTCGGCGCCTCGCGCGTCCGCGACCTGTTCGACGAGGCCAAGAAGCGGGCGCCGTGCATCGTCTTCATAGACGAGCTGGACGCGGTGGGGCGGCTGCGCGGCGCCGGCCTGGGCGGCGGCCACGACGAACGCGAGCAAACCCTTAACCAGCTGCTGGTCGAGATGGACGGCTTCGAGAGCAACGAGGGCGTCATCCTGCTGTCCGCGACCAACCGTCCCGACGTCCTCGACCCGGCGCTGCTCCGCCCCGGCCGCTTCGACCGCACCGTCGTCGTCGACCGGCCGGACCTGAAAGGCCGGCTGGGCATCCTGCAGGTGCACACCCGCGAAATCCCGCTGGCCGACGCCGTCGACCTGGAGACCATCGCCCGGGGGACGCCGTACTTCTCCGGCGCCGACCTGGCCAACCTCGTCAACGAGGCGGCGCTGCTGGCGGCGCGCCGGGACCGTAAGGCGGTAATGCAGGTAGACCTGGAGGAGGCCCGCGACAAGGTGATGATGGGGCCCGAGCGCAAGAGCCGCGTCATCGGCGAGAAGGACAAGAAAATCGCCGCCTACCACGAGGCGGGCCACTCGCTGGTGGCCAAGCTCACGCCCGGCTCGGACCCGGTGCACAAGGTCACTATCATACCGCGGGGGATGGCGCTGGGCCTGACGCAGTCGCTGCCCGAAGAAGAGAAGCACATGTATTCCAAGGAATACTGCGGCATATTGTTGGACCATATGTTAGGCGGCCGGGCCGCGGAGATGCTGGTGTTCAAACAGGAGACGTCCGGCGCCGGCAACGACATCGAACGCGCTACCGAGCTCGCGCGCCGTATGGTGTGCGATTGGGGAATGAGCGAGACGCTGGGGCCGGTGGCGTTCGGCAAGCGGGAAGAGGCCATCTTCCTCGGCCGCGAGATAGCGCAGCACCGCGACTACTCCGAGGAGACCGCGCAGGCCATAGACGCCGAAATCAGGCGGTTGGTGGACGAGTCGTACGACCGCGCCCACAAATTATTGAAGAAGAATAAGGAGAGCCTGGAGTTAATCGCGGCCGAACTCCTCGAGCGCGAAACGCTCACCGGGGAGGAGATAGATACTTTGCTGGCCGGCAAGAAACTGCCGCCGTTCGCGAAGGAGCCGGTCGCGAAGAAGAAGCGGCCGGGCGAGGGCCGAACGAAAAAGGCCTCCAAGAGAACGCGGGAGGTGCCCGGCGCCGAGCCGGCTCTCGAGACGTAATGACCGACGATAACGACGACCCTCTTTCTGTTCGGAGCGTGAATCTCGACTCGCCGGCCCAGGCGAGGGAGCTGATGGCCGCCGTCGGCGTCGCGCCGCGCGGCGTGGCGATTATGGCGGCGAAGTTCACCTCCCGCGCCCTTTACGTACGGAACCTTCATCCGGCCGCGGCCAATATCGTCAAACAGGTGGCGCTGTCTTCCGGCGCCGAAGCCGCCGTTCACCGGGAGGCGGTAACGTGTCGCGTCGCCCGCAGCGACGCCGTTTTGTTCGGCACCGCGAAGGAACTCTCCCTTATAGGTGAAAAATTGACGGGACAGGATTTCGGCCTGGATGCTTTGGGCCGGGCGATATCGCGGGCGCTCGCCTCGTGGGAGGCGGTCCCCGCGCTGACGTTAAAGGGAGAGCGCCGGCGGCTTGAGCGGCCGCTGGTGATGGGGATAGTAAACGTCACGCCGGACTCGTTCTCGGACGGCGGCGAGTTCGCCGACGCCGAAGCGGCGACGACGCGCGCCCGCCAATTGCTCGAGCAAGGCGCGGACGTGGTCGACGTCGGCGGCGAATCCACGCGCCCGGGCGCGGCGTACGTCTCGGCCGAGGGGGAGCTCGAGCGGGTGCTGCCGGTAGTGGAAGCGATAGCGCCGGATTACCCGGTATCGGTGGATACGCGGAAGGCCGCGGTGGCGAGGAAGTGCGCCCGGGCCGGCGCGGCGATTGTCAACGACGTCTCCGCCGGCCGCGACGACCCCGCGATTGCGGACGTATGCGCCGAGTTCGGCCTGCCGTACGTCGTTATGCATATGAAAGGGACGCCCGCCGATATGCAGCTCGAGCCGCGTTACGACGACGTGGTGCGCGAGGTGCGGGATTTCCTGGCGGCTCGAGCCGAGTGGGCGACGGAACAGGGCGTCGCCGAGGTAGTCGTCGACCCGGGCATCGGCTTCGGCAAGACGCTCGAACACAACCTGGCGCTGCTCAATAACGTCCCCGCGCTGGCGGACCTCGGGTACCCGGTGATGGTCGGGCACTCGCGCAAGTCGTTCATCGGCGACTTGACGGGCGCGGAAGTGGACGGCCGGCTGGCCGGCTCGCTCGCGGCGGCGTTGGTCGCCGCCCGCCGCGGCGCGCATATACTCAGGGTGCACGACGTCGCGGCGACGGCGCAGGCCTTGGCCGTCGCGTCGGCGGTAATCGGTTCATAATATGTTCGGTTTATCTTTCAGAGTCCAAGACGCGGTAGACATCCTGGTGATGGCGTTCGTCATCTACCGGTTGATGCTTCTGGTGCGGGGAACGCCGGCGGCGCCGATGGCGGCGGGCGCGGTCATCCTGGCCGTACTCGCCGGCGCGGCCTCGCTGTTCAGCCTGCACTCGATAAACTGGTTCTTCGAGCACCTGCGCGGCGTATGGTTCATCGCGGCCATCATCGTCTTCCAACCCGAGATACGAAAGGCGCTGGGCCTCATCGGCAAGAACCGACTGGTGCGGGCGATGCTGGGCCGAAAGGAGACGACGATAGACGTCGTCGTGAACACGGCCTTCGAGTTCGCCGCCACCCGCGTGGGCGCGCTCCTGGTATTCGAGCGGACCGTACCGTTGGGCAACTACGTCGAGCGGGGCGTCCGCCTGAACAGCGAGATATCGCGCGAGCTCCTGGGCGCCATATTCGACGGCCACTCGCCGCTGCACGACGGCGCGGCTATAATCGAGGGCGACCGGGTCGCCGCCGCGGCCGTGATGTTGCCCCTTACCGAAAACCCGGAGGTCGCGAAGAGCCGGGGCGCCCGCCACCGTGCCGCCCTCGGCATAACGGAGGTCACGGACGCCGTGGTCGTCGTTATATCGGAGGAGACCGGCCGCGTGGCCATCGCGGTCGACGGCCGATTGAACCCGGTGACGGGCGTGGAAGATTTGAAATCGTCGCTGCAGGATTATTTGAAAGGCAGGTTGTAGGCCGGGTATGGCTCGCCGCGTCGAGATGAAATTGCGCGGGCGCTTGCGGCGCCTTTTCGGCAATTTGGGCTTTAAGGTTTTAGCCCTTTTGCTCGCCGTCTTGCTCTGGCTCTTCATCGCCAGCGGCCGGGAGGGCTACCGCGAAATAGAGGCGCCGGTGGAGCTGGAAGGCGTTCCGGACGGCATCA
The DNA here is from genome assembly GCA_965602215.1 of uncultured bacterium. Classification (GTDB taxonomy): domain Bacteria; phylum RBG-13-66-14; class B26-G2; order WVWN01; family WVWN01; genus WVWN01. The sequence continues at coordinate 14,120 of CBFCYS010000030.1, read as the reverse complement.
CGGTGAACGGCCCCGAGCCCGAGACGGTGTCGTTCCGCGTGGCCGGGAAAGGGCGGGGCCTGTTCGGCCTCCGCGCCGCCGATTTCAAAGTCGTAATAAACCTGGTCGACAAGGACGCCGGCGTATATCCCATAGGCCTCACGACGGCGGACGTTATCTACGCCGGCGACGAGGACGTGAGGGTCGAGGAGATATTGAGCGAGAGGACCGTAATCTTGGAGCTCGAGCGCCGCATTACGAAGAGCATCCCGGTAAAGGCGGATTTCTCCGGTTCGCCTCGAGCCGGGTTCTATTTGGGTGTGCCCGAGGTCCAGCCGCCCAAGGCTACGCTCTACGGCTCGGTTACGGTACTGGATAAGGTGCGGGCGGTATCGGTAGTGGTGGACGCCGAGGGGCGCGACGCGCCGTTTACGGCCCAGGTGCCCATTAAAGCCCCCGCCGGCATCACCCTCGTGGGTGCCGACGAGGCGCTGGTGAAGGTCGCCGTGGGCCCGGGCGAACGTCGCACGTACGGCGACGTGCGCCTTAGCGTGCGTGGGGCGGGGCGGGGGACGTACGAGCTGAGGCCGGCCGAAGTTTCGGTTACGCTGGAGGGCGAGGCCGGCCGGCTGGCGGCGTTGGAATCGCTCTCGGCCGAGGTGTATCCCGCGGGCCCGGGCAAGTACCCGGTGCGCGTAAAAGTACCCGACTACGTAACCCTTATCGCGGTAAGCCCCGGCGAGGTAGACGTAGCGCTGGCTGCCGCGGCGAGGTGATATGAAGGTTAAGGACCACAAGAAGGGCGAAACGTCCGGTACGTTCACGGCGAAGCTCTACATTCCGGACAACGACCAGGCGGCGGCGTTCTACGGCCCGGGCGACCGGAACCTGAAGCAGGCCGAGGAGATGTTCGGCGTGCGGATAGTCGCGCGGGGCAACGAACTCGTCATCCGCGGCGAGGAAGCGGCGGTGGACCGCGTCGCCGAACTGTTCGAGCAGGTGCTCGATTCCAGCGAAGGGGCGCCCGGCGCCGCGGGCTCGCAGATCGGTTACGCGCTGGAGGCGCTGCGTAGCGACCCCTCGACGGAGCTGGGCGAGCTGCTGTCGGAGGCCATACCGGTGCCGTCGCGGCGCCGCTTCATCAGGCCCCGGACGGCGGGCCAGCGTACGTACGTCCGCAGCATCCGCGACCATACCATAATCTTCGCCATCGGCCCGGCGGGAACGGGCAAGACCTATATCGCGATGGCCATGGCGGTAGATATGCTGATGCGGGAGGAAGTGCGGCGCGTGGTGTTGGTCCGGCCGGCGGTGGAGGCGGGCGAGAAGCTGGGCTACCTCCCCGGCGACTTCACCGAGAAGGTCGCGCCCTACCTGCGACCGCTCTACGATGCGCTCCACGACATGATGGACTTCGACCGGGCGATGCGGCTCATCGAGCGGGGCGTGGTCGAGGTGGTGCCGCTGGCCTATATGCGGGGCCGGACCCTCAACGAATCCTTTGTCGTCTTAGACGAGGCGCAGAACACCACCTACGAGCAGATGAAGATGTTCCTGACGCGCCTCGGCTTCGGCTCCAAGGCCGTGGTAACGGGCGACATCACGCAGATAGACCTGGACGAGAACGTCCGCTCCGGCCTGGTCGAAATCCAGGATGTATTGAAAGGATTGGACGGCATCGACTTCGTGTACCTTACGCGGCGCGACGTCGTGCGCCACCCTATTATCCAACGCGTCGTGGACGCGTACGACGGGTACGAGGCGAAGCATCGCGTCGACCGGCGCGCCTCCGCGGCCCGGGCCGGCAAGCGGCGGCCCGACGGCCGGCCCGCCGCGGAAGAGTAAAGGATAGCCTTGGCGTTCGGGAAAAGATTCCGGGTAAGGGTGCGGCGCGTTTTCGGGGGGCGGCCCCGCGGCGTCGGCCAGAAGAAGGCCGAGCAGCCGTGGAGCCGGCTCAACGCCAAGCGCGGCGCCATAGCGCTGGTCGCTTTCGTCGCGTTCTCGGTCCTCGTTACGCCCAGCCAGTTCTTCCGCCGTCCCCAACTCACCGAGGGGGCGATCGCGAAAACGGACGTCACGGCGCCCTACAAGTACGCGGTGGACAAAGACCGCGCGACGCTGCGGCGCGAGCAGGACGAGGCCGCGGCGCGAGTGTTGCCCGTCTTCCGCCAAAACCCCGATATCACCGGCATTGCCGACGCCGAGCTGTCCGAATTTTTCGTCATACTGCGCCAGCTGGGCGATACGTACGCCGCCAAGGGCGGCCGCGAGCGAGAGGCGTTCGTGGACGAGCTGAGCATAGCGCTTAGCCGCGATACGCTCGTCTTCTTGTTGGAGGCCGAACCCGAAACGTTGGATGTCGTTCGCCGCCGCTCCTCGGAGTCGCTGGCGGCGCTGTTCGAAGACGGCGTTTTAGATACCGCGGAGCTCGATCGTCGGGGGTTGGGGAAGACGGCGACGCTGCTCGAGCGCGATGGCGAGGCCGAAGCGGTGGTGAGCGCGGACGAACTCCTCAGCCCGGCGACGGCCGCCTCCCGCGTCCGAACGCTGGTGGCCAAGGATACGTCGTTGCCGCCGGCCGAGGCCCGGTCGGTATCCGAGGTCGTGGCCTTGAACGTGCGGCCCAACTTGCTGTACGACGAGGCGGAGACCGAACGCCGGCGCCGCCAGGCGCGGGCGGCGGTGGAACCCGTCGAGCGGTGGGTGGAGGAAAACGAGAAGATAGTCGAGCGTAACAACGTCATAACGCGCGCTCAGATTCGCGCGGTGGCCGCTCTTTATTCCGGCCGGACCATACGCAACCTCGCGGTGTCCCTGGGCGGCCGGTCTTTGCTCGTCGCGCTCGTACTCGCCGTTTTGGGAATTTTCTTCTTCCGCTACCGGCCTTCGCTGTGCGGGCAGCTCCGTTACTGGTGGATGTTGGCGGTCGTCCTGGTGGCGTCGTGCTTCGTTTCGCGGGCGCTGGCCTTGCTGCTGGTCAATTACTCGCCGCTGTCACTGTATATCTTCGCGGCCTGCCTGGGCGCGATGCTCATAACGCTTCTGGTGGACGTGGGGTTCGGCTTCGTCGCCGCGGTGACGTTGGCGGTGTTGTCCGGTGTGATGGCGGGCGTGGCGTTCCGGCCTATGGTAATATCGTTGTCAGCCGCCACGGTAGGGGTGTTCCTGGTGGCGCACATCCGCCGCCGGACCGACTTCTATCGCGTTTTCGTAGGCATAGCCCTCGCGGCGGCGGCGGCCGCGGTCGGCATAGGGCTCATTGATATGTCGCCCTGGCGGGCGGTGGGCGAAGAGATTTTGTGGGGAGCGGTGCTCGCCGCGGCCAGCGTCGCCATATTGGCCATACTGCTGCCGCTGTTCGAGATGACGTTCGACGTCGTGACGGACCTCAAGCTGCTGGAACTCGCGGACTTGAACCAGCCGCTGCTCCGCCAATTGCTGTTGGAGGCGCCGGGGACGTACCACCACAGCATCGTGGTGGGCAGCCTGGCGGAGGTGGCGGCGGGCGCGGTGGGCGCGAATCCGCTGTTGGCGCGCGTCGCCTCCTATTATCACGACATCGGGAAGCTGCGGGCGCCGGCGTATTTCGCCGAGAACACCGGCTCGGAGAACGCGCGCCACGAGCACCTTTCGCCCCAGATGAGCAGCCTGGTCGTCGCTTCCCACACCAAGCAGGGGGCCAAGATGGCGGAGGAGGCCGGCCTCCCGCCGCCCATTATAGACGCCGTAATCGAGCACCACGGGACGTGCCTGATATCTTTCTTTTACCAGGAGGCCTTAAAACTGGACGAGCACCGGGTGCTGGCCGAGGACGACTTCCGTTACCCGGGGCCGAAACCTCACGGCAAGGTCGCCGCCATCGTCATGTTGGCCGACGCGGTGGAGTCCGCCTCGCGCTCCCTCGACGAGCCCACGCCCACCAGCATCCGCTCGATGGTCGAGAAAATAGTGCACGCCCGCCTCGCCGACGGCCAGCTCGACGAATGCGAACTTACGCTCGCCGAAATTCAACTCGTTAAAGAGAATTTGATAAAGGCCTTAAACAGCATATTCCATATCCGGCCTACGTATCCCGAAGATGGCGCCCAATACGTCGTCCCGTATCTGTCTACGCATTCTGCCGAAACTAAGTCGAATTAGCCGGCGTCGGCTGGAGGCGTTGATTGCCCGCTACCGCGAACGGTACGACGTCCCGCGTCAGGCCGTCGTCGAGGTTACGATAGCGGACGACGCGCTGTTGGCGGAATTGAACCGGGAGTATCGCCGGCGGGAAGGGCCGACCGACGTGTTGGCGTTTTCCATAGGCCGGGACCCGGTGGAGCCGGAGGACGTGTGGCTGTGGGGCGAGGTGTACGTCTCGGTCGACCGGGCGCGCGAACAGGCCGAGAGCCGGGGCGCAACGTTGGAAGAAGAGCTCGCCGCCCTCGTGGCCCACGGCCTGCTCCATCTGGCCGGATACGACGACGACAGCGACGAAGCGGGCGCCCGGATGGAACGGGCCGCGAGCGACCTCGCGGCCGAGGCCGAATGACGAATCGAACGTGACCGAGGCTAAGAGCAAACGAACGTTGAAGAAGGCTTCCTTTCTGAGGGAAGGAGGTCTCGCCCGCTCGTTCAACAGCGCGTTGGAGGGCATCGTCTACGCCCTCCGCACCCAGCGCAACGTCAAGATCCATTTCGCCGTTACGGCTCTGGTTTTATTCGCCAGCGTATGGCTGTCGATAACCAAGACCGAGCTCATATTATTGCTGATAACTATCTCGCTCGTCCTCGTAACGGAGATGGTAAACTCGTCGCTCGAGGTGGTGCTGGACCTGGCGGTGGAGAGGTACCATCCGCTGGCGCGCATCGCCAAGGACGTCGCCGCGGGCGCGGTTCTGTTCGCGACGTTGAACGCGGTCGTGGTAGGCTATCTTATATTCTTCGAGGTCCTCAAGAGCCCCATCGCGACGACCATAGTAAGCGTACGGCGGTCGCCGGAGCACGTGGCGTTGGTCGCGATGGGCCTTACGGTCCTGCTGGTATTTATATTAAAGGCGATTACGGGAAAAGGGACTTTCCTGCGCGGCGGCCTCCCCAGCGGCCACGCCGCCGCCGCCTTCGGCCTGTGGGCCGCGGCGTCGCTTCTGAGCCGCAGTCCATTAATTGCCGTAATAACTTTAATCCTGGCGCTGACGATAGGCGTCTCCCGCGTCCGCCTGGGCATACATTCTTTCCTCGAAGTTGCCGCGGGCGCCTTTTTGGGTATCGGCGTAACGGCCTTCTGTTTTTGGGTATTCACGTAGGGCCGTGACGTTAAAAGAGAGGTGCATGTAGTTGGACGAACCTCCATCACTTATTGCGGTCGTCGCGTTGGTAGCGGGGTACGGCGTTTTCGTCGTGGCCCGCTGGGCGGTGGTGGCGAACGCGGCCCGCGACGGCAATCCCGCCGGCGAAGGTACGGGCAGGCCGGTGCTCCCGTTGGCCGTGCTGAACGCGCTCTTCTTCGTTGAGGTTTTCTTATTAATCGCCGCCGCGTATTCGGCCGCGACGCTCCTGGCGTTCAAGGTGCCGGCGCTGCCGAGGGCGGCGGCGTGGTTCGTTTGCGCCGCGGTGCTCTTCGTCGTACGCGCGGCGTCGCGCGCGGTGCTCCCCGGCGCCGCGGCGAGGCTGCTCGGTCGCTTCATAAGGCCGGTGGCCAAGTTCGTTTCCCTCCTGCTGTTTCCGCTTATGTGGGCCGCCAGGGCGGTCGCGCTCGTCATAGCGAAGGTCACGCGCGCGGGCATCGACCCGGCGGCCGTCTCGCCCGGCGCCGAGGTGGAGGCCCTGCGCGGCGTGGGCGGCGCGCGCCTGGCCGAGGAAGAGCGGGAGATGATCAACGGCATCTTCAGCATCCGCGAGACCGTGGCGCGGGAGGTTATGGTGCCGCGCGTCGAGATGGTGACGGTGGATATCCGCGACCCGCTGGACGAAATCAAACGCGTCGTTATAGACAAGGGCTTTTCGCGGATTCCGGTGGTGGACGAATCCTCCGACGCCGTCGTCGGCATCCTCCACGCCAAGGACATCTTCAAGATCGAGGACACGGGCGAAAATTTAAGGTCCGTTCTGCGCGAGCCGTTCTACGTCCCCGAATCCAAAAGGGTCAACGAGCTCCTGCGGGAGTTCCGCTCGGCCAAGGCGCAGTTCGCTTTAGTCGTCGACGAGTACGGCGGCACCGCGGGCCTTATAACGCTCGAGGACGTTCTGGAAGAAATAGTGGGCGAGATACACGACGAGTACGACGCCGAGGTGAAGTTGCTCGATAAAGTCGGCGACAACGTTTGGCTCGTGGCGGGCCGCGCCGACATCGGCGAGTTGAACGAACAGCTCGGCACGGCCATCCCGGAAGAGGATTTCGAGACCGTGGGCGGTTTCATCTCCGCGCTCTCCGGGAAGGTCCCCGAGACGGGCGAGCGGCTGTCGTACGAGAACCTGGGCTTTTACGTAACCGCGGCCGACGCCCGGAGGGTAAAACAAGTCCGCCTTACGGTCGTGCCCGAGGGCAAGGGCGAGGGCAAGGATTAGACTTGACTCGGCGGCGGCGGTAGGTTATTACTCTAAAACTATTCCCGGGAGCTTCGATTATGCTGAAAAAGTACTTAACGCGTTACTTGGGCCGCTCGGCGCGGAGCGCGTTGGCGCTCTTGGCGGCGGCCGTGGCCGCGGCGTGGAGCCGTTCGTGGTGCGCGGCGAAATAGGCATTTTGGATTATTTAACCGTCGGCATGTCGTACGGCGGCGTCGACGTCCTGGGCAACGCCACGCCGACGATGAACCCCCGACCCGGGTTCCAGGTAAGATTCCGCATCACCAACGGCGGCCCCATAATGCCGGCGGTGGGCCTGGGCTACGACGACCAGGGGCACGGCAGGTACTACGACTTCGACCCCTACCTGGAGCGCACCGCCGGCGAAAAGGTCAACTACGACCGCTACCAGTTCAAGGCCAAGGGCTTCTACCTGGCCCTCTCGCAAGAAATAGAAATCCTGGGCGCGCTGGGCCTGCACGCCGGCTTGTCCTACAACGTCGTCGAGGACGTGGACGACGGCGGCCCGGACGTCTACGCCGCGGTCGAGAAAACCCTGGGGCCGCACCTGATGTTGCTCGGTTCGTACGATATGGGTTTGAACGACAACGCGCCGGAGTCGCTCGGCATGGGCCGCGGGTACCTGGACGCCGGCGTCCGGTGGCGCGTAACCGATAACTTCAACCTCGAGTTCTGGGCTACCAACGTACTCGAGAATCAGATAAGAAAGCTCGGCAACGAGGGCCGTTACTCGCGCGTGCTCTACCTGAGTTATATCGGCTCGTTTTAAAGCGCTTCGGGATAACGATGGCAGTCGAGACGAAGAAAGTAGTCCTGGAATTCGAGAAGCCGCTCGCGGAGCTGGAGGAACAACTCGAGGCGCTGCGGCCTAAGGCCGAGGCGGGCGACGCCGACGCCACGGCCGAGCTGGCCGCCCGCGAACGGGAGCTCGAGGAGCGCCGCGCCGAGGTCTACGCCAGCCTGACGGCGTGGGACCGCGTCCTGCTCGCGCGCCACCCGGACCGCCCCTACACCATGGACTACGTCCGCCGGCTCATCGAGCGGCCGTTGGAGTTCCACGGCGACCGCCTCTTCCGCGACGACCAGGCCATCTTGTGCGGCGTGGGGTGGTTCCGCGGCCGGAAGGTCGTTTGGATGGGCCACGAGAAAGGCCGCAAGACCGCGGACAAGATCCGCCACAATTTCGGCTCGCCCCACCCGGAGGGTTATCGCAAGGCGCTGCGGGTAATGAGGTTGGCCGAAAAGTTCGGCCTCCCCGTGTTGTCTTTCCTGGACACCGCCGGCGCCTACCCCGGCATCGGCGCCGAGGAGCGGGGCCAGGCGGAGGCCATCGCGCGCAACGTCCTCGAGATGTTCAACTTTCACGTCCCGCTCGTCGTGGCGGTCATCGGCGAGGGGGGCTCGGGGGGCGCTTTCGGCATCGGCGTCGGCAACCGCGTTTTGATGCAGGAGTACGCCTACTACTCGGTCATCTCCCCGGAGGGGTGCGCCGCCATCCTGTGGCGCGACCGGGCGTACGCGCCCCAGGCCGCGGCGGCTCTCAAGATAACGGCGCAGGATTTGCTGGGCTTCGGCGTCGTCGACGAAATAGTGAAGGAGCCGGCGTACGGCGCTCACCGCGACCACGACCTGGCGGCGGAGCTTTTAGGCGACGCGCTCGAGCGCCACCTGGCCGAATTGGATAAAATGTCCGGCGACGAGCTCCGCGAGGACCGCCGCAAGAAGTTCCTCGCGATGGGGTTCTTCGAAGAAAACGAAGCGCGTGGGGGCGACTAGCGGGAACGCCGACCGCGCGCGCGTCGCGACCTCCCTCCGCGTGCGCTACGCCGAGACCGACGCCATGGGCGTCGTCTACTACGGCAACTACCTGGCGTACTTCGAGGACGGCCGCGTGGCCTACCTTCGACAGAAGGGCGTACCGTATTCCGAGATGGAGGCCGCGGGGGTGTATATGCCGGTCGCGGAGGCCCATTGCAAGTACCGCGCGCCGGCGCGCTTCGAGGACGAGCTGACGGTCGAAACCTCCATCGGCGCCGCCGGCCGGGCGAAGGTCCGCTTTGACTACTTAGTCAAACGGGGCGACGAGGTCCTGGCCGAGGGGTACACCGTGCACGCCGCGCGCGGCCGCGACGGCGGGCCGGTTCGCATCCCCGCCGCGTGGGCCGAGAAACTCGGCTTCCCGGGAGACGAAGCTTAAAAGGATTATGCCGATGCGTTTTACGTACAAGTACCTAACCGCGACGTTAGCGTTGTTTTTATGTGCGGCCGGCGCAGCGCCGGCGGCCGAGGGCGGCGGTTACGCCGGCGCGTGGCTGGCTTTCGGCGCCGGCGCCCGGGCCGCGGCCATGGGCAACGCCTTCGCCGCCGTCGCCGACGACGCGTCGGCGCTGTTCTTCAACCCCGCCGGCCTCGACCAGGTCCCGGGAGGCCGCGCCGAGTTCACGTACCATTACCCTTTCAGCGATATTAAAGATATCACGTACGCCGCGGGCGCCGTGTCGTACAACATGTCGGGCCGCGGCTTCGCGCTGGGGACCTTCGCCGCCGGCGTGAATTACTTCAAGGCGTCCGGCATCCCCGAGGCCGGCGGCCTGGGGTTGACCGGCCGGACCTTCTCCGACTACGAGTCGGCGATCAGGCTCGGCTGGGGCAAGGGCCTGGGGGGCGAGGTCGTCGCCGGCGAGGAGCCGAGATACTACCTCGGCATCGGCCTAAAAATTATTACGACGAAAATTTACGAGTACCAGGACGGCGGCTTCGGCGTGGACGCGGGGTTTTTATTCACGCCGCTGCCGGCGACGCGGGTGGGCGTCGCGTTGGACAACCTCGTCGCGCCCAACGTCGAGCTGAAGTCTGTCCGGGACGTGTACCCCGCTACGGCGCGGCTCGGCGCGGCGGTGGACCTGCCGGCGAATATCGTCGCTACCGCGGAGGGTCGCGTCCGCAAGGACGGCGACCTCGGCGCCGCGGCGGGCGGCGAGGCCGTCATCGCGAAGGTGCTGGCGCTGCGCGCCGGCTACCGCTACCCGGAGAATATGCCGTCCGCGGGTCTGGGCGTCGCCGCCGGGAATTACCGGTTCGATCTGTGCTGGCGGCCGCACCGCGAGCTGGGCGATTCGTACGTCGCGACGGCGGGCGTCGGCTGGTAGGCGGGCCGCTCCGACCTTTTAGCACAAGAAAGGCCGTTAAGCTAAATTTAACAGGGAGTAGCGCCTTAAGATATAAAAAGCCGGCTTAACGCCGGTTTCTTTTTTATTGAAAATGAAGGGTTTTGGGCCTTTTCTGGAAATTACCCTTGATAAAACGATTAATATCTCGTATAATGTTAATGAACCGGTCGACAGGCCTTAATATAAATACCAAGCGAGACGGGAAACCGCCCGAGGGGGAGCGGTGCCTATGCGCGAACGCGGCTGGAGCTATGTCAATTCAGGGTAAAGACGCATCTCAAAGACCCGATTGATGACATACCGGAAATATATTCAAAAAATACACGCGCCCGGCGGACGCCGATGCTATGGCGGTCCTGGGGCGCGTACCTCGACTTGTTTCCGGTTACTACGCTCGGGCCGCCTTCCCGTCGTCGTGCGGGGAGGTAACCATGCTTTCACCCCTCCAAACCCTTCTGGTGCTTTTGGGGGCGATCGTCGTCGCAGGGGCGGTATTCTTCTGTTTGGGGTATATCGTCCGACGGCGCATTGCCGAATCTAAAATTAAGACCGCGGAGAGAATTGCCGCGAAGATAACGGAGGAAGCCGAGCGAGAATCAGAGAATACGAAGACCTCAGCGTTACTTAAAGCCAAAGACGAGATCTTCAGATTAAAGGAGGACGCGGAGAGAGAGACCGAACGGCGTCAGCGAGACCTGAAGAACCTCGAAAATCGGCTCAGGCAGAAAGAGGAATCCCTCGAGCGCCGGGCCGATAGTTTTGATAAAAAGGAGCAACAGCTCGGCAACCGCGAGAAGGGTCTCGAGCGGCGCGACGGCTCGCTGAAGAACAAAGAGGACGCGCTGGCCCGGAAGGCCAACGAGCAAAACCATATGCTCGAGCGCATCTCCGGGATGTCGGCGGCGGAGGCCAAAGAGATATTGATGAAGAACCTCGTCTCCGATGCTTCGCGCGACGCCGCCCGCACCATCAAGGAAATCAAAGACCGGGCCGTGGCGGAAGGCGACCGCTCGGCCCGGGAAATTATTAGCCTCGCCATCCAACGCTGCGCTTCCAACCACGTCGCCGAGAGCACCGTCTCGGTGGTGGAGCTCCCCAACGACGAGATGAAGGGGCGGATAATAGGCCGCGAGGGCCGCAATATCCGCGCCATTGAAGCCGCCACCGGCGTCGACCTCATCGTCGACGACACGCCGGAGGCCGTCATCGTATCGTCGTTCGACCCGGTGCGGCGCGAGGTCGCCAAGCGCGCGCTGGAACGCCTCATCGTCGACGGCCGCATCCACCCCGGCCGCGTCGAGGAGATAGTGGACAAGATACGCGACGAGCTCGAGCAGGAGCTGGTCGAGGTGGGCGAGGAGACCATCCTCGAGCTCAACATTAACGAGATGGACCCGGAGCTGGTGCGGACGATGGGCCGCCTTAAGTACCGCACGTCATACGGCCAGAACGTCCTCCGCCACTCCAAAGAGGTAGCCTACCTCGCCGGCATTATGGCCAACGAGCTGGGGTTGCCCGCCGACCGCGCCCGCCGCGCCGGCCTGTTGCACGACATCGGCAAAGCGGTGGACCACGAGGTGGAGGGGACCCATCCCCAGATAGGCGCCGACCTGTTGCGTAAGTTCGGCGAGTCGCGGGAGGTGGTCAACGCCTGCGAGGCGCACCACGGCCGGACCGAACCCACCAGCGTGGAAGCGGTGCTGGTCGCCGCCGCGGACGCCATCAGCGCCGCGCGGCCCGGCGCCCGCCGCGAGTCGCTCGAGTCCTACATCAAGCGCATTAACAAGCTGGAGGAGATAGCCGACTCGTTCTCCGGCGTCTCGAAGGCGTACGCCATCCAGGCCGGCCGCGAGGTCCGCATCATCGTCGAGCAGGAGCGCGTCTCGGACGCCGAGGCCGAGGAGCTCTCGCGCCGCATCGCCGAGACCATCGAGAAGGAGCTCGAGTACCCCGGCAAGATAAAGGTGGTCGTCATCCGCGAGACCCGCGCCGTCGACTACGCCAAGTAACGCTTACTATTTAAAAATAAAGCCGGCCGCGAGGCCGGCTTTTTTGTCTTAAATGTAGGGGCCGACCTTCAGGTCGGCCCGGAGGATCTTGGGCGGCCGCACCGCCGGTTAAAACCGGCGGTTAACGCTTCGCCGGTGACGAACCGGCCGCTAAAGCGGCCGGTATCGCTTTATTTTGGCCGACTCGGGGCTGGCGTTTCACTTGTGGCGTTATTGTAGGGGCCGACCTTCAGTGGGACAGGCATTCCTGCCTGTCATGCCGGGCCGCGAGGCCGCGCCTCGCTCCAGAAATCGTCGCCTCCGGCCTCCACGAGGTAGACCTCCAGGCCGGCCTTTTCGGCCAGGAGCCGTATCGTCTTCTCGTCGAAGAAGTTGACGTGCTCCCCGCGTCTAGGCGGGTTGAAGTGTATCCACGCCGGCGTTTGGACGTCGCGGCCCCGCGCCCGGACGTTGGGCATGTAGTTGAACCAGACGCCGCCCGGTTTCAGGAACGCCGCGACTTTCCGCGCGGTCGCGACCGGCTCGGCGACGTGCTCGAGGACGTGGAACGTGACGACGTAATCGAACCACGCCGCCGGCCATATTTCGGGCATTTCTTCGAAAGGCGCGACGACGACGCGGAGGTCGGCGGCGTACGCGGCGCAGGCTGGGCTTACTTCGACGCCGTACGCCTCGAAGCCGAGCTCGCCGAGCCGCCGCAGGAATTGGCCGGTCCCGCAGCCGACCTCCAGCAAGCGCCCCCGCGGCCGCTTGCCGAAGAAGCGGTCGGCGTAACCGCGGTTTTGTTTCGCCAGCGGCCGCTCCTCGTACTTGCGCGCGTACGCCTCGTCGTAGATAGCGAATATCCCGTCGTCGTCGAGTATATCTTTGGCGTATACGAGGGTACACGACGGGCATTCGTGTAAGTCGTAGCTGCTTGCCGTCCTGACGTAATGCTTCGCTTGAGCCGCCGCCGCGCCGCACAGCGGGCACTTATCGCGCGTTCGCATGTCCCTTCTTCTCCCCTCGCCCCGTTGTCTGGGTGGCGTCGGGCGTTAAGGTTTTATGTGGCGTCGGGTGTTACCACCCGCCGCTTACCGGCCGTTAGTCGGTAACAACTGACGGCACTTTTTAAGGCATCTTATGTTGGGGCCGACCTTTCGGTCGGCCCGCCAAGGTGGCCACACCTAAAGGTGCGGCCCTACGAAAACCGCCGTCGGGTGGCGTCGGGTGTTACCACTGTGGGACAGGTATTCTTACCTGTCATGCCGTCAGGTGGTAACAACTGACGGCTCAACAGGCAACACCTGGCCTCTTTTCCCCCTCGCCAACATACCCAGCGCCGCCCGGATGACGGCCTCCGGCTCGACGTTCCGCAGGCACGGGCTCGCGCGGTCCTCTCCCGCTTGCGGGCAGGGGTGCGGGCCGTGTTTGAAGCACGGCGCGCACTCTTCCAACCCCGGCGGCGCGGCGTACCGCCCCTCCAGCGTTACGCAACGCGGATAGTACTTCGTCCGCACCGCGCCGGGGAACGGCCCGTACAGCGCGACCGTCGGGACCTCGAACGCGCCGGCGAAGTGGACCAGCGACGAGTCGGGCCCGATGAGCAAGTCGAGCCGCGACAGAAAGGCCGCGGTATGGTTTATCGTGCGGAAGCGGCCGCACAGGTTGTCGACGTTCTTGAACTCGACCGACGGCGGCAGCCTCCGGCCGGTCATCTTTTCCCAATCGCCCTCGGCGCCGAGCAAGAAGACGCGGGCGCCGGCGGCCCCCAGCGTCGCGGCCACGAGCAGGCTGCTCTCCAGCGGGTACGTCCTGATGGGAGACGACGCGCGGAGGTGGAGGCCCACGGTCGCGTCGCCGGCCTTGACTTTTAACTCGTTCCGTAAAATGTTTTTGGCCTTGCGGGCGAGCGCCGGCTCGACGTCGTACGCCAGCCGCCGGTCCCCCACGTCGGCGACGCCGGCGTGCCGCGCCATCAGGTCGACGGCGTGGAGCGAGGGGTCCTCGCTCGTCTCGAGCGTTCCCTCGTAGAAAAGTTGGTAGTCGTACGCGACGAGGTCCTTGAGCCTGACCGGGTAGGTGAATATCCGCCGGACGTACGGGTTGTGCAACAGGACGTCGTGGTACCGGCGGCCGCAGGCGACGGCCAGGCCCGCGTGCTTGTACTTCTCGTCCAGGTAGCGGAGCAGCGGCGTTAGAAAGAGCAGGTCGCCGAAGCCGCCGTTCCGCACCAGTAACAGCGAGCGGCCGTCCAGCGGTTGACCCTCGTATTTATTATAGTGGCCGTCCGTGCCGGCGACGTCGACGGCGTCGCCGTAGGAGGTCAGGAGTTTCGCGACCGCCCGGTCCGGGAGGAGAACCGGCTCGCCCGGGGCTATCGTCGTGCGCCCCATGCGGGCGCTGCGTCTGAACG